>CAYMBR010000050.1:0-17484 GCA_964388725.1 uncultured Sangeribacter sp.
TAGATAAAAGTGGCCTTGAATTTACAAATACGCACCGATAGCTGAGTAGTTACAACAATTTTGATTGCTGTTATGGCATCTCATGGGTTGCTGACAGCCACGTTTTTGACACTGAAGTTGCTGACGTTGGAGGTGTCGAAAGATGTATCCGGGGCGATGGCGACAATGTCGGAGAAGGTGAAGTTGCTCAGTTCGTAGTCGTCGGTCTTTTTGTCCTTATAGAAGTTTTTTGTGCAGTCAAGTTTTGCATTCTTGAATGTGACATTATCTACCGTCGACATTGGCATGGGGTCACGCTCCACCTTGTCGAAGAATTGTGTCCATGTCTGCACCTCAACAGCATTGCGCACTGTGCCTGTGGCTCCATCTACCAGCACGTTGGCGTATTTCTGTGGAGTGTCGGGGCGCATCTTGAAGAGCAGAACATGATAGGTGCCGTCAAACTCGCAGTCTTTCATTATGACATTCGAACAATCCCATGCCTCGCTGCCAAACGTGATTCCGGCGTTGGTCTTGCCAAACTTGCAGCGGTCCACAATGACGCGGCCCGTTGCTCCGTTGCCCGGTATTGTGTCTACCCATGTGCCTTTGCCCCCTTTCAGGCATACTCCGTCGTCGTTGACATTGAGATGGCAGCCGGAAATAAGCACATCACTGCATACGTCAAGGTCGATTGCATCTGTGGATGGACCTTTGGGATAACCATCGGTGGGAGCCAAAATCGTGACTCCAAGATATTTGATGCGGTTGCAATTGTATAGGTGGTTGGTCCAGAAACCGGAGTTGACCATGTGAATGCCGCTTACTGTGACATCGTTGGAATTGGACACGTATAGCATTCTCGGACGCAGGGCCTCAAGGTTTGTGCATTTGGGATTCACCTTCCGCCGAAGCCAGAATTCATCGTAGAAGCGGTGTCCGTTGCCGTCGATGGTGCCTTCTCCCGAAATGGTGAATCCATCGCAATGATCGGCATTTATTAAGGCTGCGAAATAGTTGATGGTCTGCCCCTCAAGCCTTGTGGGAATGATCTGATAGTGGGTGATTGCATCCGAACCTTTCAGTTTGGCATCTTTTGCAAGATGCAGATGGGTGTTGGGCTTAAAGAATAATGAGCCGCTAAGATATGTGCCCGCTGGTATCACAATAGTTCCACCACCATTCTCAGCTGCCAGGTCAATGACTGCCTGTATGCTCTCGGTCTGTAGGATGGTGCTGTCGTTCTTCACTCCATGCTCGGTTACGACATATCGGTTGCCTTCTGTTTTGGGGGCGTTGTTGTCGTTAAACCATCCCGGCACCGCGCTCCCATCCGGAAACGTCTTGAAATCAGCATATGCCGATGCTGTAAATGCAAAAGTCAGGACAATTGAGAAGAATTTAATGAAATTTTTCATGATGAAGTTCAAAAGTTTTTTTATACGGAATACATTTTTTATACGGAATACAAAGGTAATGAAAAAAACGTTATTCTACAAATTTTTTTGATTTCTCAAGTGTCTAAGATAGTATATGTGAAATGCTGATGCCGTTAAAATTGCACCGATAGAGTCGGCAAGAATGTCAAGTGCGTCGCCTGATCTGCCTGCATGCATGGATAGCTGAAGTATTTCAGTGATGACACCAAGAGATATGGATGCTATTATAGATATAACCTCAATCTTGAGTGTCGGTTTCTTCCAATCTCTAAGTCTTAGATAGTCAAGAAGTATGCAAAATGTAAAACCTCCAAACATGATGGTATGCGCCACTTTATCAGCATTTGGAAACAATTCTATTTCATTGTCGCCAAGTGGTTTCGATGCCAGCGTAAGCCATAGTATTGCCAAAAGGCATACTGCGGTCAGAGACCCTGATGGCAGCCTTTCTAAAAGATATTTTAGTTTTTTCATCCTGATGAGATGGGAGTTTAATAAAAAAGGGCATCTTGAAAAAGATGCCCCTTTTCTATTGCAATGAAAGTTTTTACAAGTCATTATTCACTGTTCATTCCAAAAGCCGCCATGCTGCTTTTGGATTATCGGCGGATGCCGAGTTCCTTCTTCGCAATGAGTTCGCGATAGCGATTGATGTCTTTGCGTTTGAGATAGTCGAGAAGGCTGCGACGCTGACCTACAAGTGACTTAAGTGCACGGGCTGTTGCATGGTCCTTGTGGTTGTCCTTAAGGTGCTCTGTGAGGTGTTTGATACGGACTGAGAAGAGCGCGATCTGGCTTTCGCAGCTGCCGGTGTCGTTTTTGCCCTGGCCATACTTCTCGAAGATTTCCTGTTTTTCTTCTGCTGAAAGATGCATAGTTGTGAGAGTTTAATTGTTGATATTTAAATTTTTGCCTTTCTGTAAAAGAGATGTCTTAGGAGCTCTCTCCCCTTTGGTCGGGACAACCTTTTGTCAAAAGGCGATGCAAAATTACAAAAAAATCTGTTTCCCTCCAAAAAATTCCCCAATAATCGGTTGGAATTCCTCATCTTTTAGAAGTGCGAATGTCATCCTGAAGTTTTTTTTGAGGTGTCTAAATGCCAAGTTTTATTGGCAGGCGAACCCAAAGCCACCTGGGTATAAGTCGCCAAACCCCCACTAAAATATTGTAGCGCCAGTCGATTACCTTCACTCGAAGTTTCCGGTCTATGGCTTTAACTGCCAGCCGGGCCACTTTGTCAGCACTCATAAGCATCGGGTATCTTTTGTTTTTGTCGAGAAGATCTGTTGCGGCAAAGCCCGGTCGGATGTCGGTGATCTCTATTGGAAGTTTCCTGATACGCCTCAGTTGGTCAAGACCTTCAAGATATGATGTCTGGAATCGTTTTGCTGCACTATAGCTCAGCGACATACCAAGTGTACGAACCCCGGCTATTGACGAAATTGCCGCAAACTGGCCTGGCCTTCCGCTTTTGGCAAAGTAATTGAAAGCTGTGTCGGCAATTGCCGTGAATCCAAGGCAGTCTGTCTTGATGGTCTGTAAGTCTGTGGTGCAGTCAAGTTCCGGATTATACTTCCCGATACCGGCGCAATTTAATATGATGTCCACTTTGCCAACTGCCTCGAGTATTTCTTCAAAGCAAGCTGCCGCATCATCAGCATCCACATCAAGTTTATATGGAATTACCCTATCGGGATATTCTTTAGCCAACTCTTCAAGTCTTTCCAGTCTTCTTGCACAGACTGCCAACCGGTATCCTCTTTCCGCATAAATCTGGGCTATCCTCTGTCCGATTCCCGACGATGCACCCACTATTACTACACTCTTTCTCATGGCAATTGTTTAAGTTCGGCAGTGTATTGACCTTTTGTGGCGGTCTGGTTGCCGTAGGCTACGGCATGAACCGGGCAGATGTGGTAGCAGCGCAGACACATGGCGCATTGGTCATACCATTTCGGATTAGACTCAGCCATTATGATGTTTTCCATCGGACAAGAAGCGGCGCATTTGCCACATCCGATGCACTCATCTGTGTGATGGAATGGCTTGGGCGACATGGCATATCTCTTGAACCATGGATATATGACGTATGTCTTTACCCATGAAAATGATTTCCTTATTAAAATGTCCTTGCCGCCATTCGTTATTGATTCCGCAATCCTTGCTATTGCTTCGGGGGCAGCCTCGATCTTTTCTCTTTCAAGTGATGGAGAATCCACATCGAAACCTTTCATGCATACGTAGGTATTAGGCATCTGGACGGCAAAAGCTCCGACTGCGTTCCAACCCCGCTTTTCAATTATTCTTCGCCATTGACGGTCGGCATATCCAATGTCATCGCCACACGTTGTGAGCATAAAATGGCTGGCTTTTCGCACGCTGTCATCTGCAGACACCATCAGCATAAACTTCACCACAACTGGCGGCACTCCCCATGAATATGCAGGGAACGCCCACACGATTTTATCAGTCTGAGTATGGAGATGGCAGTTCTCCGGATGCAAAAGCATTTTGGGGGTCATGGATTGGATATCATCATCTTCAAGCAGTCTGGCAAGCCGTTTTGCCGCCATTGCCGTATTTCCCGTCCCTGAAAAATATAAAATCATGATCTATTTTTTTGCAAATATACAAAAAACGGGCAATAACACGCATATATTGCGAATTATTAATCGCTTTTTTTTATTTAGGACTCATTTCATAAAATTCATTTTGATTATAACGTATGGGAAACCTAAAGATTAAATATTTAGCATAATATTTGCAAAATTCTATATTTTATTCTAATTTTGCAACATTTTAACAAGGTGAAAATTCTTAAGAAAGATGCTTACATTAGCCATACAAAACAAAGGACGCCTTAATGAAGACACAGTGTCGCTCCTAAAGGATGCTGGAATCACGACTTTTGCAAGCCACCGCAAACTGCTATCCGATGCAACGGGATTCCCAATGCACATATTATACCTAAGGGATGACGACATCCCGCAGGCGGTAGATATGGGAGTGGCCGATATAGGTATCGTGGGTCTGAATGAAGTCCTTGAAAAGGAACAGGATGTGGATGTGATTATGAAACTTGGTTTCGGGTCTTGCCGTCTGAGTCTGGCAGTTCCCAAGGAGACCGACTATCCCGGACTTAAATGGTTTGAGGGCAAAAGGGTAGCCACATCATATCCGGTGATTCTCCGTAACTATTTCAAGGAGAAAGGAATAAATGCCTTTGTGCATGAGATTGCCGGATCAGTCGAAGTGGCTCCGGCAGTCGGAATGGCAGATGCCATTTTCGACATTGTATCCTCGGGAGGCACGCTAATTCAGAATGGCCTTAGGGAAGAGGATATAGTCATCAATTCAGAGGCGGTACTAATTGCAAATCCCAATCTTTCGGAGGAAAAGAAGACGGAAATTGGGAAACTGATGTTCCGTTTCACGTCAATCATAGAGAGCCGGGGTATGAAATACGTGCTGATGAATCTTCCCAAAGAACGTCAGACGGAGGCGTTTGCCCTACTTCCGGGAATGAAGAGCCCGACAGTGATGCCTTTGGCCAATCCCGACTGGGTGTCGCTTCATGTGGTGATCCATGAGGATGAACTGTGGGTGAAAATTGAGAAACTTAAGGAGATTGGGGCAACCGACATCCTTGTCCTTGCCCTTGAAAACGTGATAAGGTGATGGAACTAATCGTTAATCCCGCTCCGGAAGAATGGCAACACCTCTGTGAGCGCAACATACCCGACGATTCCGACATCGAGCAAAGTGTAATCGACATCATCTTCAATTTAGATAAACGGGGAGATGCCGCTCTAAAGGAGTTTAGCCGCAAATTTGACGGCTATTCAGGCGATACGCTGAAATTGAC
This sequence comes from uncultured Sangeribacter sp., assembly GCA_964388725.1. GTDB lineage: Bacteria > Bacteroidota > Bacteroidia > Bacteroidales > Muribaculaceae > Lepagella. Next base: position 5,284 of record CAYMBR010000050.1, read on the forward strand.
CGAAAAGGAAATTCTCGAAGGGTGCGCCAAGGTTGCTGACAATGTGAAACAGGCCATCAGCGTGGCTGCTGCCAACATCAGGTCGTTTCATGAGGCACAGAAGCCGTCTCCGGTGGAGGTAGAAACCATGCCGGGAGTGACCTGTGTGCAACGTGCTGTGCCAATCAATAGGGTGGGACTTTACATTCCCGGCGGACGTGCCCCACTTTTCTCTACGGTGCTGATGCTTGCCATCCCGGCAAAAATTGCAGGGTGTAAGGAATTGATTTTGTGCACTCCCGAATCGGGAGAATTTGGTATATCTCCAGAGATATTGTATGCGGCCAATCTTTGTGGCATCGATTCCATCTATCGTGTGGGTGGAGCACAGGCCATAGCCGCCATGGCTTTGGGCACAGAAAGCATCCCCAAAGTGGATAAAATCTTCGGTCCCGGCAATAGGTATGTCACCAAGGCAAAGCAGATCATGAGCAAGGTTGTGGCAATCGACATGCCGGCAGGTCCAAGCGAAGTGATGATATTGGCCGATGCGGCGTGTCGTCCGGCTTTTGTGGCAGCCGACATGTTGTCGCAGGCCGAGCATGGTCCCGACAGCCAGGCAATGGTAGTGTGCGATTCCGAAGAGCTCGCAAAGAAAATTGCCGTGGAGGTCGAGGCCCAGGCTTCAATGTTGCCCCGTCGCGACTCCATTGACGGTTCCCTCTCCCACAGCCGTATCATAGTGCTTCCATCGCGTAGCCGGATTGCAGATTTTTCCAATGCTTATGCTCCCGAGCATCTCATCATATCGATGTCTGCTCCGTGGGAAGTGGCGGAAAAGATAACCGCTGCCGGAAGCGTTTTCATAGGAAACTACTCGCCGGAAAGCGTCGGCGACTATGCTTCGGGAACCAACCATACCCTTCCCACTTCAGGCTGGGCACGCAGTTTCAGCGGCGTCAACATCGACAGTTTCATGCGTAAAATCACATATCAGGAGCTCACACCTGAAGGATTAAGAAACATCAAGGGTGTAGTCACTACCATGGCACGTGCCGAAGGCCTTGAAGCGCACGCCCGTGCCGCAGAAATAAGATACTATGGATAGAAACGTGTCTCCTAAGAAATATATGAGGGAAAACATACTTTCTCTCGAACCCTACTCCACCGCCCGCGATGAATTCAAGGGGGGCGACATCAGCGTATGGCTCGATGCCAATGAATCGCCCTATCAGAATGGGGTCAACAGGTATCCCGACCCTCATCAGAAGAAACTGAAAGAGAGAGTTGCAGAGATTTTCGGCATGCCAGTGGAGTGCATATTTATCGGAGGAGCTGGCAGTGATGAGGCAATCGACCTGACATATAGAATCTTCTGCACCCCTGCGATCGACAATGCGATTGCCATTTCTCCAAGCTACGGAGTCTATAAAGTGGCGGCGGAAATCAACGATGTGGGTCTGCGCGAGATTTTACTGGATGAGGACTTCGGTTTGCCTACCGTCCGACTGCTTGCAGCCGCTGACAGCCAGACCAAACTTATATGGATCTGTAGCCCCAACAATCCCACAGGGAATGCCTTCTCAAAAGAATATATTATCAAAATAGTGGACAATTTTGATGGCATTGTGGTTGTGGATGAGGCTTACGCGGACTTCTCAGATAAGCCATCCATGCTCCAGGAGGTCAAACAACACCGTAACCTCATAGTGCTGCGAACTTTTTCCAAGGCGTGGGGGATGGCTGGAATGAGAGCCGGAATGGCTTTTGCCGACCCTGAGATTATCAGTTATTTCGACCGCGTGAAGTATCCCTACAACATGAGCAGCGTCATCCAAAATAGACTTTTAAATGTGCTTGAAGACACACCTGACTTGAAAATAAGTGAAATCAAGGAGGAGAGAGACAGGTTGGCTGAAGAACTCTCTGCATTAGGGTGCATAAAGAGGGTGTATCCTTCCGATGCGAATTTTCTGCTCGTAAAGGTTGATGAAGCCAAGTCGCTCTATGATTATCTGCTGCAAAATGGAGTCATAGTGCGCAACCGCAGTGCGCTGCCTGGATGCGAATCTACCCTGAGAATCACCATTGGAACTCCGGAGGAAAACCGCAGGACTCTGAGTCTTATAAAAGAATATTCCAAAAATATATGTCACAATTGAAAAGGGCCATATTTATCGACCGCGACGGCACCATCATCAAGGAGCCGGCCGACGAACAGATTGACTCGCTTGAGAAACTGGAATTTGTGGAGCGTTCAATTTCAGGATTGGCTATGCTCGCCAACAAGGGCTACGAACTGGTGCTGGTCAGCAATCAGGATGGTCTGGGCACTTCGTCGTTTCCGGAAGACACGTTCTATCCGGCGCATGAAAAAATGCTCTCAACACTGGCAGGCGAGGGGGTGACTTTCGATGCCCAATACATAGACCGCAGTTTCCCGGAAGATAATCTTCCAACCAGAAAACCAGGCACAGCGATGCTGACGAAATATCTCGATGGCTCCTACGACCTGAAGAATTGCTTTGTGATTGGCGACCGCCAGACCGATATGCAACTTGCCATAAATCTTGGTGCGCAAGGCATCCTTCTTGGCAATGGAGAAGATACAGAAAAGGATTATTTTGCGAGTGCCGACTGGCACGAGATCGCACGTCATATCTTGGGAGGTGGACGAAAAGGCATTGTCGATAGAAAGACATCGGAAACCGACATCCGCGTAGAGGTGGATCTTGATGGCAACGGTGACTCTTCCGCGGATACGGGACTGAAATTTTTCGACCACATGCTGATGCAGATTCCACACCACTCCGGGATAACCATGAAAATCCATTGCAGGGGCGACCTTGAGGTGGATGAGCACCACACGATGGAAGACGTGGCAATCTGTTTGGGCGAGGCTTTGCTCCAGGCTCTTGGCGACAAGCGGGGTATAGAACGCTACGGTTTTGTGCTTCCTATGGATGAATGCCGTGCACTTGTATTGATAGATTTCGGAGGAAGAATAGATTTCCAATGGGATGTGAAATTCACCCGCGAATATGTTGGCGATACCCCGACTGAAATGTTCCGCCATTTCTTCCAATCTATCTGCTGCGCGATGCACTGCAACCTGCATATCGAGGCCTATGGTGAAAACAACCACCATATTGCTGAGGCCATCTTCAAGGGATTTGCAAGGGCATTGCGAATGGCGGTGAAAAAGGATTCTTTCCGTTATGACTTACCCTCAAGCAAAGGAGTGTTATGATAGCAGTTATCGACTACAATATGGGCAACATCCGCTCACTTGGAAATTCAATAGGCAGGCTCGGAGCGGAATGGGTGCTGACATCAGATCCGGCGACCATCGAGAAAGCGAGCCATGTCATTCTTCCGGGAGTTGGCAATGCCGGCAAGGCAATGCACAATCTCCACCTTCTCAACCTTGAGCCGACTTTGCTCAGGCTTCGCAAGCCGGTGCTCGGTATATGCGTGGGTATGCAGGTGATGTGCCGTCATTCTGCAGAAGGTGAAGTGGGCTGTCTCGGAATCTTTGACACAAAGGTGAACCATTTCGACGCCGACAGCGGTGTTAAGATACCCCACATGGGCTGGAGCCGCATCTCAATTCTGGAGAGCAAGCTTTTCAGGGGCATAGATTCAGGGGCGTATGTATATTTCGTCCACAGTTACTATGCCTTGCTATGCAACGACACCATTGCCACCACGAAACATGGCGTCATGTTTTCGTCGGCTTTGAAATACGAGAATTACTATGGCACCCAGTTCCACCCGGAGAAGAGTGGGGATGTGGGCGAGCAGATACTTAAAAATTTCCTTGAGTTATGATAGAGATAATTCCGGCTATAGATTTGATTGGAGGCAAGAACGTGCGTCTGCGCCAGGGTGACTATGGCCATAAGACTGAATATGACGTGTCCCCTTGTGATATGGCAGCCCGATATTCTAAAGCCGGTGTCAAAAGGATTCACGTTGTGGACCTTGACGGTGCCATGAGCGGAAAGCCTCGCAATCTTGATGTCCTGAGGTCTATTACTGATACGGTGGATGTCGATATAGAATGGGGTGGTGGAATCAAGGATGACGCAAGCCTGAAGGCGGTTTTTGAAGCCGGGGCAGCACATGCCATAATAGGCAGTGTGGCTGTTCGTAATCCCGAACTCATGGTGAGTTGGCTGGAGCGATATGGCGGCAGCCGGATCATACTAGGGGCGGATGTGCGCGGAGAGGAGGTTGCCGTATCCGGATGGACAGAGGATTCTGCTCTTACAATCGACGATTTACTCCGCCGCTTTGTGCCATTCGGACTCGTAGAATGTATAGTCACTGATATTTCGAAAGACGGAATGCTTGAAGGTCCCAATTTCTCTTTATATGAGAAATTAAATAAGCGTTGGCCGGATGTGACGTTCACTGTCTCGGGTGGCATTTCCTCGATGTCGGATATCCGCCGTTTGGACCAGTTGGGATTGCCACGGGTCATAGTGGGGAAAGCGATTTATGAAGACAAGATAACCCTTGATGAAATTTCATCATTTTTAAAAGATTAACAATGCCGGCAAAAAGGATAATACCATGTCTTGATGTCAAGGACGGAAGGACTGTGAAGGGAATACATTTCGAGGGATTGACGGATGTGGGAGATCCGGTGGAACTTGGCGTGAGATATGCCGCTGACGGTGCTGATGAACTCGTCTATCTCGACATTAGCGCATCGGGCGAGGGGCGGATCACGTTTACAGACCTTGTAGGCCGGATTGCAGACAATATCAATATTCCCTTTACCGTGGGGGGTGGAATCTCGACTATCGAAGACGCATCCCGTCTGCTCGATTCGGGGGCTGACAAAATCACCATCAATACGGCGGCAGTCATGAATCCGGATCTTGTCTCCGACATAGCCCGGAGGTATGGCAGCCAGTTTGTTGTGGTAGCAATAGATGCCAAGAAAATAGACGGCGTATGGCGAGTGACAACCCATGGCGGCTCACGGCTCACGGACAAGGAACTCTTTGCATGGGCACGCGAGATTGAGGGCTATGGTGCCGGAGAAATAATGTTTACGTCGATGGACCACGACGGCACCCGCAAGGGGTATCCTTGTGACGTGTTTGCTGAACTTTGTTCGCAGTTGACCATACCGGTGATCGCATCAGGAGGTGCCGGATCGGTAGGCGACATAGCCGATGTTCTTGCAAAAGGCAAAGCAGAGGCGGCATTGGCTGCAAGTATTTTCCACTATGGGGAAATAACCATATCTGAATTAAAAAGGGAGTTGAGAAAGAAAAACATCGAGTTGAGATGAACTGTATGAAATTTGAGGATTTTAATCTTGAGAAGTGTGCCGACGGGCTGCTTCCAGTGGTGGTGCAGAATGCAGTGTCGCTTAAGGTGTTGATGTTGGGATATATGAACCGCGAGGCATTTGAGAAGACGGTATCGACCGGGTTGGTGACATTCTTCAGCCGTACGCGGCTGAAGCTGTGGACAAAAGGGGAGACCTCCGGCAATTTTTTGAAAGTGGTTGATATGTATGCAGACTGCGACGGAGACACCCTTTTGGTGAAGGTAAATCCCGTTGGTCCCGTTTGTCATCGTGGCACTGAGGCTTGCTTCGACACAAAGAGTGAAGAGGGTTTTGTGCGCAACTTGTCAAGACTGATACAGCAGCGGCACGAGGAAATGCCGGAAAATTCCTACACCACAAAACTTTTCATCAAGGGGGTCAAGAAAATAGCCCAGAAAGTTGGAGAAGAGGCCGTGGAGACGGCAATAGAGGCTGTCGATAACAACCATCAACGCTTCATATATGAGGCATCCGACCTTCTGTATCACTATCTTGTACTTCTTGAGCAGATGGGTGTCTCAATTAGCGACATTGAGGAAGAACTGTTCCTCCGCCATTCCTGATTATATATATTGTTAGTTTGGGAAAACAACGCATTTTGGTCGCATGGTGAATGACAATGCGTATGAAAATTTGACAGGAGAATGTATGATTTTTTGACAGGTTGGGGAAAGTGGCGATTTATAAGTATCAGATATATAGAATGATGCAAGTTTGGCACGGTGATTGCGAGTATTATGAGTGTTATGAGAAAAACATTCGTACTAATTTCAATCGCAATAGCGGCCGTCGCATTTGCACAGCAGCCATGGAGCATGGACCAATGCATGGCCTACGCCGCCGACCACGCATCGGGCGTGGTGCAGGCACGCCTTGATGTGGCGACTGCCACAGCCACTCGCAACGAGGCCTTTGCCGATTTCTTCCCATCGGTTTCTGCCCAGGTAGGCACCCAATTCAGCTGGGGCCGCAACATTGACCCGGAAACCAACACCTACAATAATGTGACCACCTTCAACAATGGTTACGGTATCTACGCCTCCCTGCTTCTTTTCGACGGCGGTCAGACCTACAACCGCTACCGTAAGGCTCGTACCGACAGGGAACTCTATGTCAACGCCGTGGAGATGCAACGCGACGACAAGGCAATAGCGGCCATGATGGCATACGCCGATGCCGTCTATTATCAGAAATCAATAAAAATAGCGGAAGACAAGTTGTCACAAAGCCGGCAGATGCTCCGGTTTATAGAACGTCAGGAAGAATTGGGTATGAAGGCGCGTCCCGATGTGGCAGAGGCAAAGGCAACGGTTGCAAATGATGACTATAACCTCGTGCATCAGAAGAACCTTTATTTGCAGGCGATGTTGACTCTTAAAACCGCCATGAATTTCCCGGTGAAAGAGTCGTTGGAGGTTGATACCACTTCAATCAGCATATCATCTTCGATAACACAAGAGAATGTGGAGGATATATATGCCGTAGCCCTCGTTTCCAATCCCAAATCTATAAATGCCGCGATGCAGGTGAAATCCGGTGAATATTCCTATAGGGTTGCAAAGGGTGCGCTGATGCCTTCGATTAGTATTGACGGCGGCATCTCCACTTCCTACTATAAAAATCTGATGGGAGGTTATTTCGCGCAGACGTTTGGTGACCAGTTTCGCAACAACCGCGGCGAATACGTGGCTGCCACATTGTCGATTCCGCTGTTTTCCCAACTCAGCCGCATCTCTGCAAAACAGCGTGCCAAATATGCCCTCGACATGGCAAGGGAACAGCAGAGGGAGCAGGAGCGGCAGCTTCACGATGATATCACGGCCGCAGTGCTGGATAGAGATGGTTATGCCATGGAGGTACATTCGATGGAAGCAAAGGTGGAGGCCGATGCCGAGGCATACCGGTTGAATTTCCGCAAATATGAAGAGGGACTTCTCTCCATCATAGACCTGCAATTGTCGGCGAATACATACTATTCATCAAGGGTGACGCTTCTCCAGAAGCAGATGCTTTATATCTTGAAAGACAAACTTGTGGAATATTACAAAGGGAATAAAATAAGTATGTGTTCACTTTAATTTTTAATTTTATTTGAGAATGTTTTTGAGTAGATTTGGCATTCTGATGATTGAGTATAGTGGAATATATGATTGAAGAAGAACGACAAAGATGTCAAAAAGATTCCAAATAAAATTAAAAAAGAGAAAGACATATACTTTAAAATTAAAGAGAACACATACTTATGGACGTGAAAATAGAAAAGCCCAAGGGCATAAGGAGGATCAAACCGCTTCATTGGCTCTATATAGGCGGTGGGGTGCTGGCTCTCGCGGCAATAATTTGGCTCGCAACAAGCGACATCGCCTCCACCTACAAGGTGGACAAGACAGGCCTTAACATTGCAGAAGTGACGAATAAGAAATTCGATGATTACGTGCGTGTGGATGGTCGCGTGGAACCTATAAGCTTAGTGCATGTGAGTCCGGAAGAGGGAGGCATCGTGATGGAGAAAGTGGTGGAGGAAGGCGCTCATGTCAACAAGGGGGATGTCATAATCCGCCTTAGCAACAGCAACCTTGACCTCCAGATTCTCAATGCCGAAGCCGAACTGGCAGAAAAACAAAACATCCTTCGCAACACCCGTATCTCAATGGAGCAGGACCGGCTTAACAATCGCACGGAGCAGGCGCAGCTCGAACTCGAGGTGCAGCGCAAGCAGCGCGCCTATCGCCAGCAGAGCAAACTCTATGAGGAGAAACTGATTGCCGAGGAGGAATATCTTCAGGCAAAGGAGGACTACGAACTGGCTTTGCGCCGCGAAAAACTGATTAGTCAACGACTATCGCAAGACAGTATATTCCGCCTTTCGCAGGTGGACCAGATGGAGGATAACCTTGCCAACATGCAGCAAAATATCAAGCTCATCCGTGAGCGGAAAGACCATCTTAATGTGACAAGTCCCATAGAGGGAGAATTGGGTTTGCTTGATGTGGAGCTTGGTCAGAACATTACGGCAGGTCAGAAAATCGGACAGATCAATGTGCTGACCAACTACAAGGTGATTGGAGAAATCGACGAGCATTATATCGATCGCGTGCATAAAGACCTCATTGCAACATCCGCCCGCAACGACAATGACCTCTCGATGCGTCTTCGCAAGGTTTATCCGGAAGTCCGCGATGGCAAATTCAAGGTAGAGTTTGTTTTCCCCGACAAATGTCCTGAAAACATCAGAAGCGGACAGACCTACTATCTTAGCCTTCAGCTCGGGCAACCGGTGGATGCCGTGGTGATACCCAAAGGGTCGTTTTACGCCGCTACCGGAGGCAAGTGGATTTTTGTCGTTGACCCTTCCGGCAAGAAAGCCTACCGGCGCAACATCCGCCTCGGTCGCCAGAATCCCGAATATTACGAAGTGTTGGAGGGTCTCTCACCCGGCGAAAAGGTAATCGTCAACGGCTACGAATCCTACGCCACCGCTACATCCCTTACCCTCACCCCCTAACCCCAAACTCTCAATTCTCATTTCTCAATTCTCAATTCTCAATTCTCAATTCTCAATTCAACATGAAGTCTTACCTAAAATTCCTTAGCAGAAACAAGGCGTATGCCGCCATCGATGTGTTTGGTTTGGCAATCAGCATGATGTTTGTGGTGCTGATAGGATGCTATGCGTGGCAGGAAAGCCATATCGACAAACAGCATTCAAAAGCCGACCGCATGTTTTATCTCGGTTTTGACTTTGCCGGCGAAAAGTTGATAGCCGGCAATTGGCATGAACAGTTTATCCTTAAAGACAGATTCCCCGAAATAGAGAATTCCACTGCAATCTATAGAGATAATCTTTGGATTAAATGCGATTCGACAACTGTTGAAACCAACTATCTTTTGGTGGATTCCACATTTTTCGAAATATTCGATTTTAAACTCATTCATGGTGATCCCAAGACTGTACTCGACAACCCGGCTGGAGCCGTTGTGACTGAGGAGTATGCACGAAAGCTCTGGGGCGACAAAGATCCAATAGGTCAAAGTATTCCATTTCTTGTAAATGCCGAACCATTGGTGGTGACAGGCGTTATGGAACCTATGACCAACACCGCATATATGACACCTGAAAGGCGACCTATCGACATGGTGGTGAATTTCTCAATGATGAAATATATCAACAGTCATATGATGGATCCGCATATGAATAATGCCTCCGGTGCTGACATCATCCTTGTTGCAAAAGAAGGATTTGACCTTACATCACGCAAGAAAGAGTATGAGGCGGCTCTGAAAGATCATTTCTGGATATTTCAGCTTCCTGAAGATAATATCCATCTGGAGATTTATCCTTTTCAGGGAAGCTATTTTTCGGAAACATTGAGAGGAAACCCTATTGCAAATATGGGGGACGGCAAACTCCTGAAACTGCTTTTCAGTGTCGGGATAGTGATTCTGCTCTTTGCTGTGATGAACTATATAAACCTCACTGTAGCACTTGCAGGCAAGCGGGCCAAGGAAATGGCCACAAGGCGCTTGCTGGGAGAGGAACGAACCGGGATAATGTGGCGGCTTATAGCTGAGAGCGCGATACTTTGCTCCGCATCGATGATAATCGGCATCGCTCTCGCTTTCCTGATGCAGCCCTACGCTTCTGCATTGCTTAATATACCAATCTACATTGCCGGTTGTGCAAATTTCACCACAATAGGATTCTTGGTAGTTATCCTTATCATAATGAGTTTTGCTTCCGGAATAATTCCGGCTGTAATGCTCTCTTCTGTGAAACCGGTTGACGCTATGAAGGGTGCCTACTCAAGGAAATCCAACATGGTGTTTGGCAAAATATTTATAGTGATTCAGAACGTGGCTACCATTACTATGGTTGCATGTGCCCTCACCATGTATCTGCAGGTACGGCATCTGATAAATGCCCCATTGGGCTACAATACCGATGGCATAATTGAGATTTCCACACAGTATTTGTATGGAAACAAACAGAATCAATTTAAGGATGAGCTTATGAAACTGCCCTGCGTGGAGAATGTAAGTTTTTGTGCCGGCACACCACTTCAAGGTGGTAACAATCATACCATGACATACGAGGGAAGAACCATATCTTTGCAGGTTATTATCTGCGATTCCGTATATATGGATATGTTCGGCTTGAAGATTAAGAAAGACAATCACCTTGCCTCAAATATGAAGAATTATCTTAATATACAGGCAATAAATGAGTTTGGACTCAATGAAAATTCTATAGAATTTCCCTATTATGATGCTAAGATTCCCATTGCCGGTATTTTGGAGGATTTTCATCTTCGCACTATTCTTCAGGAGCAACACCCCATTCGCGTATTCGAGGCAAAACCCTTTGAAGATTTCTATCCTTGGAGTGTACTTGTAAAGGTTCGTGGTGATCAGCAGCAGGCTCTTGAACAGGTAAAGTCTGTTTATGAGCAGGTTTACTCTAAAGTCTATTCCGACAGAGCATTTGAAAAATCTTACATCAGCCAGAAACTTGAAAGCAATTTTGAGGATCAGGAGCGGTTGTCGGTAATCATCGGGCTCTTTGCCGCGATAGCGGTGGTTATCTCAATGCTTGGACTTATAGCCATGAGCACTTATTACGTCCGTCAGCGGTCGCGTGACATTGCCGTCCGCAAGGTGATGGGTGGCACAAGCATGGAGGTGCTTTCGCATCTTGTGCGCACATTCATGGTCTATGTGGGCGTTGCTGTGGTTATTTCAATTCCGGTGATATATTACGTGATGAACGACTGGCTCTCACAGTTCAGTTACCGCATTGGCATCTACTGGTGGATATATGTGGTGTCTGCCCTGCTTGCACTCGTCATCTGTTTTGTCTCGGTAGTGGCCCAATGCCGTTCCGCCGCCAATTCCAACCCCATCGACTCCCTCAAATAACGTTTATAGGTTTATGTGTTTATATGTTTATTTTATCTGTGGTATCGCCTTATTCCTAAATACTAAACCATAACCGCTAAACCCTAAACCCTAAACCCTAAACCCTAAACTCTAACCCCTAACCCCTAACCCCTAAACTCTAACCCCTAAACTCTAAACTATTTAAAATTATGATAAAAATAGAAAATCTGTCAAAGACATTCCGCACTGATGAAGTGGAGACATTGGCTCTCCGCAACGTAACCCTCAACATCGAAAAAGGTGAATTCGTGGGCATCATGGGCCCATCCGGATGCGGCAAATCCACTCTCCTCAACATCCTCGGTTTACTCGACAATCCTACCGAAGGCACATATCTCCTTGACGGCAACGATGTCTCAAAACTGAAGGAGAAAAACCGCACAAAGTTCCGCAAGGGGAAGATTGGTTTCGTTTTCCAGAACTTCAATCTTATCGACGAACTCAACATTGAGGACAATGTGGCTCTTCCTCTCCGCTATCTTAACATTCCGGCTGCCGAGCGTCGCCGCCGGGTGGATGATGCACTCCAGCGGATGGGTATTTCCCACCGTGCCAAACATTTCCCACAGCAGTTGTCGGGTGGTCAGCAGCAGAGGGCTGCGATAGCGCGGGCGATTGTAACCAAACCGGATCTCATCCTTGCCGACGAACCTACGGGCAATCTTGATTCCACCAATGGCAAGGAGGTGATGGAGTTGCTTACCGAACTGAACCGCAGCGGTTCCACGATAGTGATGGTGACCCATTCCCGTCACGATGCCGCCTACGCCCACCGCATCATCAACCTCTTCGACGGCAAAATCGTCGACCAACCCCAGCTATAGCCCCCGAAAACTTGACCAATCCAAACCCAAAGGTTATATTTTTCAGAAGAATTATGCCTCACATCCGCAACTAAATATTGCATAAAAAAAGCCAAATCTTTAAGCAACAAA
>CAYMBR010000051.1:0-17046 GCA_964388725.1 uncultured Sangeribacter sp.
TAAGTGTATCGGGATCGCTGGCGCGATGGCTGTCTTGGAATCGCTGGCGCGATGGCTATCTTAAGATCGCTGGCGCGATTAAGTGTTTAACTCCACGCGGATGGCCGCCGATGGGGCGGGTTGCCGCAGATCTTGCTTTTTTGAGAATTATACTTGCGAAACTTGAGTGACTTTATTGCTCAAAAAGTGACGAAGTCACGAGGCACAGTAAAAGTTCCCCTATCGCCAGATTGGCGATGGCGTGTCCACGCCCACCGAAGCTTGGCATGGAACTTGCGGCTTTAGCCGCATCTCCGATCCCCACCACCCCTCTGCCCAAATGATAGGGAAAAAGTGAGAAATGTGGCAAAAGTAAAGAAAAGGGCAAAAAAAATAATTAAATTTAAGATAAATTAAATATTCGTTAATTTATTGATTCCCAAACTTTATTTAAGAAAATTTAATTTTTAACAAAAACTTTTTGAACTTTTTAACAAAATCCATTGTTTATATACTTAAATTAACAATCTTCTACAGGAATATTTTGTCTTTACGTAATTTCGGAATCGTGTACTTCCTAATCAGATGTACGCTTTATATTTTGGAATAATATCAATAATTACAATCAATAACATTAAGGTATGAGAAAGATTCTGTTTCTTCTCCTCTCGGTTGTTATGTGCTCGGCTGCGGCCTTGGCACAGCACACCGTGACCGGTACAGTCGTATCGGCTGCCGACAATGAACCACTGATTGGCGCCACTGTCCTTCCCCTGCCTTCGGGCAGCGCACAAGGCGTCGCTACTGACGTGGATGGTCGGTTTAAACTAACAGTACCACAAAACTGCAACACTCTTCAGGTGAGCTACATCGGTATGACCTCCCAGAAGGTGAGAATTCCCGCCAACGGCGATGTTGTGGTCAAATTGTATTCCGAAAACACTCAGCTCGACGACCTCATCGTCGTTGCCTACGGAACTGTCAAGCGCAGCGAATACACCGGCTCCGCTTCCGTAGTGAATGCTGATGAGATTGAGAGCACTCTTACTACAACCGTAACGTCTGCCCTTAATGGTAAGGTGGCCGGCGTGCAGCTCCAGTCTTCCGACGGCGCCCCGGGCGAGGCCCCTACAATCCGTGTCCGCGGTATGGGCTCTATCAACGCAAGTGCCAATCCGCTCATCGTGCTCGACGGTATGCCCTACGATGGCGCCATCTCCGACATCGCCCCCAACGATATCGAGTCGATGACTGTCCTTAAGGACGCCGCTTCCACAGCCCTCTTCGGTGCTCGTGGAGCCAACGGTGTCATCATGATCACCACAAAGCGCGGTAAATCAGGCAATGCCAAGGTTACCGCCGACATGCGCTGGGGTGTCAACGACCGAGCAATACCCAACTATAATGTGCTCACCAACACAAACCAGTACATGGAACTCATGTATGAAGCTTACTTCAATTCTCAATATTACACCTACGGCAACAGTTTCGACGCTTCTTGGAGAAGTGCGGCTACAAGCGCCCTAACATGCACCGGATATCAGATTTATACCCTTCCCGAAGGCGAATACCTCATCGGACGTAACGGCAAGATCAACCCCAACGCCGAACTCGGCTACAGCGACGGCACATATTACTATACCCCCGACAACTGGACCGACAACACAATGCGCAACGGGTTCCGCCAGGAATACAACGTCAGCGTTAGCGGTGGCAACGATAAAATCAGCTACTATCTCAGCGGTAGCTACCTCGAAAATGAGGGTATCGTTAAGGCTTCAGGCTTCAACCGCTTCAACTCACGCGCCACTATCGACTACCAGGCTAAGAAATGGCTCAAGATCGGCACAAGCATGGCTTATACTTATTCTAAGAGCGACTATCCCAGCGACAACAACCTTGACGACCCCACTTCTTCCGGTAATATCTTCTTCATGGCCAACCAGATCGCTCCCGTTTATCCGATGTTCGTTCGCGATGCCGACGGCAATGTAGTCATCGACCCGCTCTACGGCTATCCCGTATATGACTATGGCGACGGTGAATCCACCAATTTCACACGCCAGTTCATGACAATCGCAAACCCTGTAGGCAGCCTCTACTATAATACCTCAGAGTATCTCACAGACGTATTCGACGGAAAGTGGTATCTGACCCTTACTCCGGTAGATGGTCTCAGCATCACAGGCAACGCAGGCTACTATCTGAGCAATCAACGCGCCCACCTGCTCGACAACCCATTCTACGGCCAGACAGCAGCAAGCGGCGGTATGGCCTATCAGATTTCTGAGCGCAGCCGCTCTATCAACCTCCAGGCTATTGCCGAATACACCAAGACTTTCAACGATGTCCACACCATCGACCTTATGGCAGGTTATGAAACCTTCAACTACGAGGTGGAAGACATCGAGGCCATCGGCTACAACCTCTATCGCCACGACGGCTGGGATGTCAACAACTCCATCGACCAGCGCAACGGCTATGGCTCTCGTCCAATCCAATACACCACTCGCGGTATTCCCGTGCGTGTGAAATACAACTACGACAACAAGTATTTCGCTCACTTCAGCTACCGCCGCGACTCTTCTTCACGATTCGCTCCCGACAAACGCTGGGGTAACTTCTTCTCAGTGTCCGGCGCTTGGGACATCGCCAAGGAAACTTTCATGCAGTCCGCTGGCTGGGTCGACCAGTTGAAACTCAAGGCTTCTTTCGGCCAGAACGGTAACGACAAACTCGGTTCCTCAAGCGTTTACTACTATGCTTGGCAGGATCAATACCAGGCTACCGGCGCCGATGGCGTTTGGACCGACGCTACTCTCTACTATAAAGGCAACAAAGACCTCACTTGGGAAAAGAGCAACGCTCTCAACGTCGGCTTCGACTTCAGCTTCAACCAGGGTATGTTTGTAGGTACCCTCGAATACTATCAGCGTCAGATCTCCGACATGCTCTTCTTCCTGCCTACTGCATCTTCACTCGGATATTCTTCATATCCTGCCAACGTAGGCTCCATGCGCAACAGCGGTTTCGAACTTGAACTCACCGCAAATATCATCAACACCAAGGATATCCAGTGGAGCATCAATGGCAACATCACTACCATGGCCAACAAGATCATCAAACTTCCCTCCGACCTCGTGGAAGACGGACAGTGGATCTCCGGCTCCCGCATCTACAAGGAAGGCGAGTCTATGTACAACTACTACCTCGTGAAGTATGCAGGTGTTGACCCCAATACCGGTGAAGCCCTCTATTGGGCTAAGCAGGAAGATGGCACTGAAATCAAGACAACCAACTGGGCAAACTGCTACAGCGGAAACTCAGAGTTGGGCCTTGTCGAAAATCGCGTCGCCACCGGCAACACTATGCCGAAGGCTTACGGCGGTTTCGGTACAAGCCTCTCTGCTTATGGAATCGACTTCAGCATGAGCTTCTCTTATCAGTTTGGCGGAAAGAACTACGACAACGCTTACCAGAGCTTCATGCACGGCCTCTCTTCCAGCTCTAACCGAGGAAGCAACTTCCACGTTGACATCCTCAACCGCTGGACTCCGGAAAACACCGATACCGACGTGCCTCGCTTGAATGTTTCTGACTCATATACTGCTTCAACAAGCGACCGCTTCATGATTTCATCCAACTATCTTAGCCTCAACAATATCACCCTTGGCTATACTCTTCCGGAGAAATTCACCAAGAAGTTCGGTGTCGATAAGATCCGCATCTACGGCGCTGCTGAAAACGTGGCGCTCTGGAGCAAACGCCGCGGTCTCGACCCGCGTCAGGGATATGGCACAACCAACAACGCCACCTACTCGCCTATCCGCACTTTCACAGGCGGCCTGCGCGTAGAGTTTTAATCAACACTTGTATTCAATATAAGAATATTCAAAATATGAAATCAAAATATCTTATTCTCCCGGCTCTTGGCATCGCCTCTGCTTTCGGTCTCTCCGGTTGCTACGAGATGGATACCGAACCGATGGACCAATACGTCACCGAGAATGAAAAGGTGGCTGCGGTGGAGGCTAACCCCGAAATGGCTCAGGCTGCTATCGCCGGTATCACAGGCCTTTTCTCCACTTATTGCCAAGTGCTCGACCAGCACAACGACTTCGGTTTCCCTTCTGTGATGATTTTCTCCGACACACGTGGCATTGACCTCGTCTCCCAAAATATGGGCTACAACTGGTTCGCCAATGCTGTCCGGATGGACGACTGTGATCAGACAGGTGACTTCACTTATCTCGCTTGGGAACATTCATATCGTCAGATTTTCGCTGCAAATGCTGCCCTGAAGAGCCTCGACCTCGAGACAGAAGACCCCGAAATCCAATTCTATATCGGCCAGGCCTACGGTTTCCGTGCCTACGACTATTTCCTCCTTGCCCAGACTTATCAATTCACCTACAAGGATAATGAAGACAAGCCTTGCGTGATGCTCATCACCGAGGAAAATGAGGAAGAAGTGGCTGCCAATGGTTGCGGACGCTCCTCAGTCAAGGAAATCTACGACCAGATTATGAGCGACTGCAACAAGGCTATCGACTATATCAAGGCAAGCGGTCTGAAACCGGAAAGCGTTCTTGACTCGAAACCCAAACGTTTCCTATCTCTCGCTGCCGCCTACGGTCTCCGCGCCCGCGTTAACCTCGTGATGAACAACTGGGCCGACGCTCAGTCTGATGCTGAGGCTGCAATTGCCAACTTCAATGGTTCTCCGCTCAGCATGTCGGCTGCTTCTGTACCCGGCTTCGGCGACATCACTGCAAGCAACTGGATGCTCGGCATCGCAATCGCCACAACCGACCGCGTTGTTACCTCCGCCATCATCAACTTCCCAAGCCACATGGGTTCGCTCAACTATGGCTATGCTTCTGTAGGTGCCTGGAGAAGTGTAAACATTGCTCTCTACGATTATATACCAGCTTCTGACGTCCGCAAGGGTTGGTTCCTCAATGAGAATGCCCAGAGTGCTAACCTCACCGAGGCTCAGCAGGCTTACGTAGATGCAAATAAGATTCCGGCTTACGCTCAGGTTAAGTTTGCCCCTTATCAGGATGTACTCGGCACAAGCACCAACGCCAACGACATCCCCTTGATGCGTATCGAGGAAATGTATCTCATCAAAGCTGAGGCCAAGGCCATGAACAATGACCCCTCCGGTGGCGCAGCTGACCTCGTGAATTTCGTAAAGGCATACCGCAACCCGAAATACTCCTTCTCCGGTAGCACCGCTGAGGAAGTGCAGAATGAAGTGTGGATGCAGCGCCGCGTCGAACTCTTCGGCGAAGGTCTCTCCACCTACGACCTCATGCGCCTCAAGAAGCCGTTCGACCGCCGCGGCGGTGGCTGGGAACCCGAATACACTTACAATATCGCTCCCAATGACCCGGTTCTCCTCCTTGTCATCCCGGAGAGCGAGGTCAACGGCAACAAGGGATTCTCAAGTTCTGAAAACAATAGCCCGGCTCCTATGCCTACTCCGGTTTCAGAAGATTAATTTTAAAAGTTAAAAAAAGATGGAAATCAATAAATATATATCATCAGCCATGTTGGCTTTGGTGGCAGTCGGTCTCTCCGCCTGCGACGGCAAGGACATACCAGGCTACGATTCGGCCTCAAAGCCATCCGACGACCAGCGCGTATTTTTCGCCTCGGCTTCTCAGTCTGAAAATGTGGATGCCGATCAGTCCTCCTTCGATGTGATGCTATATCGCCCGGAAGATGCCGACTCTTCTGAACTCACAGTGCAGCTCCTCTCTTCTTGCACCGTGGATGGTATTATCGGCACTATAATCAAGGTGCCTGAAACCGCAACCTTTGCCGCAGGCTCTCCAAACACTGTCATCACAGTCGATTGCGATGCCGCTGCATTGACAGCCAATACACCCTATTCCATTTCTATTACGGTGGATGAGGCCCATGCAAATCTCTATGGCGTCTCCTCTATAACCCTCAGCATCACCAGACCCGACTTTACCGATTGGGCTCCTTTTGGTCTTGACGAAGATCTCGGCCGCACAGGTCTCGGTTCCTACACCTTCACTCAGTATTATTCAGGAACCGAGGATCCGGTGCAAGTTCTTGAACGTCACGTGCCTACTGATCCGAACGACATGGAATTCCAATTCCAGTGGCTCATCGACAACGACAATCCCGATCTTGGCTATGAGACTTTCATGACTGCATACACCAAAGACGGTGGCAAGACCATTTACGTGCCTGAACAGTATTTTACCTATAATTCCAACTATGGCGAGGTATATGTAGCTGACATGTACACTTTCACTGGTTCCACAAGCTATGGTGCCAGTACATTTGATGACATCACTGGTCAATTTACACTTAATGTCATCTACTATCTTGCAGACGGCCGTTACTTCGGTTATGGAGATGAATACCTGAACCTCGTTGGATACATCGATACCAACGACTACACCATCTCCCTCACCAACAAGGGTCAGATTGACCTCGGAGGAGATTACCTGGTGGTTGAATACTCTGCAACTTCCGCAGTTAATTTCTCCTACTATACCGTAGTCAAATCTCTCTTTAGCGAGGATGAATATGGCGACAAGGTGCTCGACGAGGATGCTTACGCTGAGGTTGTAAACGGTATCGCCGCACAGGTACTCGACCCCGAAAACGCCTCCACCAGCTATGATCTCTATCGTGTTGACGGAGAATCCAAGAATCTCACCCTTACATTCTCCTCTCCCGGTGACTACACCATGGTGGCTGTGGCATTCCATACCGACAATGCCGGTGTGACTGAAGCCAAAAGCGACACTTACCTCGACTTCTACTTCGACACCTTCAATCCTTGGGATGGCTGGACAACAGTAAGCGAAGACGCTACTTATTATGACAATTTCATCGCTTGCATGTATGGCGCATCAAGCTTTGCCAACTACCCGATTACTGTAACAGTTCAGAAGAGCGATGACTACGATGGCCTTTACCGCATCGTCAATCCTTACACCGAATTTGCCGACTACGGTCTTGACATAGCAGACTTCGGCAGCATCGAATTCGACGCATCCGATCCTGACCATGTTTACTTCCCGATGTCCGATACCGGTATCATAGATGGAGGCGATGCTATGTATCTCCTGAGCTATTCATACTACTACATGTCTTACGGCTATACTGTAGATGATATTCCTTCAGCATATTGGGGTACTTTCAAAGACAATACCGTAACCATGAGTGCTCTTAATGCAGGTTCTGGTTATTCCAACTTCCTTGTTCAGATTGGCAGCAGCCTCTACTACTGCGATATCGATTTCGACCTCGATCTCGGTTCTGTGGCTTCGAAGCCAAGCAAGAGTACAACAACCCTGAAAAATGCCATCTTGCGTAATCTCGCTCCCGTCAAGGGTAAGCTGAAACCGATGAGCACTTACTTCAAGGTGAAGAATGTGGAAGATGCGCCCAAGGCAAAGGCCTCTCGCACCGTAACCGCCTCCTCTCCCAAGCACTACATGCACAAATAAAACACACATTCCGAAATATAAACACAATTCCAAAGCCGGGGCCGCGCGATGCAGCCCCGCTTTTTTCGTGTTGTCATCCTTAACTTTTATGTGGCGAAATTTGTTTTTGATTATAAAAAGAGTTAACTTTGCAATCTTAATGATATCAATATGGAATTAGCATTAGAAAAAAAAGCACACGTATTCAGATTCCCAGCTTATCTTCTGGATAGACTTAAGGAACTTGCAGCCAATGACCGCCGAAGCCTCAACAACTATGTTGAAGGTCTGCTTCTTGATGCAGTCTACAACGAGCCGAATGAAGTGACATTAGCGGCAATGAGAGAGGTGAGCAGTGGTGCTCTCAAAGGTTCTAAACCTGTTGATACTTCATCAGTTGAAGCCATGTTCAAGTCAGCGGGATTATGAAGAATCTAATCCAATCTACTCAATATAAAAAGGATTTGAAGAAAATCCGCAACGATATTAAGAAAGCAGAGGCGTTGTTGGACGTTTTGAAAATGCTTGAAAATGAAATCCCAATCCCTAAAAAATATAAACCACATTTCCTGTCTGGAGATTATGATGGATGATGAAACTATATACTCATGAAGAAATGCTCGACCGGGTGGTCGGTAAGAAAGGTACACAACGACGTGATGCTATGGAGGCCGAGTTGCAGTCTTATTTAATTGGGGAAGCTATTAAACAAGCGAGAAAGGAAAAGAATCTTTCTCAGCAACAACTTGGTGAGCTGATGGGAGTGCAGCGCGCTCAGGTGTCAAGGATTGAGAACGGTCATAATCTCACAATCGGGACTATTGTAAGGGCATTCAAGGCGATGGGTGTACCCACGGCATTCTCTTTCGGAGGCGTGTCTCTATCTCTATGTTGAATACATATATTGACAATATGGGAACTCTGATAATGTATGCAATGGTCATTACCGCTGCCATCGGTGGTTTTTTCCGCATTTGCATCTGATTTTCGCCACCCCCCTCGCATTTGCTTGCCTTTTGCTTTGATTTAGCTATCCCCTCGCACTGCATGCGAGGCACAGTAAGAAATATCACACACAATGGAAAGCTAACCTCTGCGTCTATGTGTCGAAGACTGTGATATCTCTTACTGTGCCGCGTATATAGTGCGCGGGCGAGTCAAATTCCCATATCGCCCCTCCAAGCAATGCGCGGGCACAGCAAAAGCCGGGACCACGTGATGCAGCCCCGGCTTTTTTATATAATATTCAAAAATAATTTATCGTTATATTACTGCGGCAAGCATGAAATTAATCGACTTACCGCGCAATTATAATCGAACAAGTTTAAATTAAATATCAAATAATAAGCATTATAAATATTATGTCATTTCAAGAAATAATCGGCAGAAATCGCGAACAAGAAATACTCAAAGATTGTATAGAATCATATAAACCCGAGTTTGTAGCTGTTTACGGTCGCAGACGCATCGGGAAAACATTCCTTATAAAGCAATTCTTTAAGAACAAGTTCGATTTCTATCTTACAGGTGTCTATGACAGCAATCTGTCTGAGTCGCTTGCCCTATTCAATTCTCAATTATCCAAATATTCCGGCAGGGTGTGGCCTATGGCCAAAAACTGGATGCAGGCTTTTGGACAATTGGAAAAATATTTATCTTCTCTGAAGAAGAAGAAAATAGTAGTATTCATTGACGAATTGCCATGGCTTGACACTCCCCGCTCGCGCTTTATAAGAGCTTTGGAGTTTTTTTGGAACAGTTGGGGAGATGCCCAATCCAATCTTAAATTGATTGTATGCGGTTCGGCAACAACATGGATGACCGATAAGTTGCTTGGAGATAAAGGTGGTCTCCACAACCGCGTTACAAGAAGAATATATCTTGCACCATTTAATCTGCATGATACTGAAAGTTTGCTCCGGGCATAATGCTCAATGGAACGACATACAAAATGAGGTGACAGCCAATCAATTGTTCAGGGAGTAAAACCCTTCTTAATGCTTTTGTCGCTTTTCACATTATTAGATCTGGAATCCTCCCTAAGGACACACATTCCGAAATATAAACACAATTCCAAAAGCCGGAGCCGCATCTCGCAGCCCCGGCTTCCAATCATTATTTATCATTATTGTTTCAACCAACAGATGCCCCGGGTCTCACCAGATCCGACGGCGATATCACTACCAACCGCCCATCTGCATCCACGGCACTCATTATCATACCCTGGCTCTCAACGCCCTTCAGTTTTCGCGGAGCAAAGTTCGCTATGAAGCAAACCTCCTTACCCACAAGATCCTCCGGATTATAGTATTTCGCAATACCGCTGACAATGGTGCGTCCTCCCATCCCATCGTCAATCTTAAACTGAAGCAACTTGTCAGCCTTCGGCACCTTCGTGCACTCAAGCACCTTCCCCACGCGGATATCCAGTTTCTCAAACGTCGGGAAATCCACAGTCTCCTTCACAGCCTCCGGCTGCCACTCCTCGAGCAGACGCGCCTCGCGCGCCTTCACCAGCTTCTCCACCTGCGCATCGATCACGCTGTCTTCAATCTTCTCAAAAAGAAGAGAGGGCTGCTCCACCTGTGTGCCGGAAGCCACAAGATTGAACTTGCCGGCCATATCCCACTTCAATTCCGGAAGATGCAGCCACTGCTGCAGTTTCTCGCTCATGAAGGGAGTGAACGGCTCAAACACCACGCAGAGCTGTGCGCAGAGTTGCACCGAGAGATTCAGTATGGTTGCCACGCGGTCGGGGTCCGTCTTCCATAGTTTCCAGGGTTCGGCGTCGGCAAGATACTTGTTGCCGATGCGGGCCACCTGCATTGCCTCCTCCAAAGCCTTGCGAAATTTGAACTCGTCAAGGTTGGCGGAGATGGCTGCCACGGCCTTCTCCGTGTCGGCCATCATCTCGGTGTCGAGCGGAGTCATCACCCCGGCCTCCGGCACCTTCCCTCCATAATATTTATGCAGAAGCACCAATGCGCGATTGATGAAATTGCCGAGAATTGCCACAAGTTCCGAGTTGTTGCGGGACTGGAAATCCTTCCATGTGAAGTTGTTGTCCTTGGTCTCCGGGGCATTCGCCGTCAGCACGTAGCGAAGCGTGTCCTGTTTGCCGGGTAACTCGCGGAGATATTCGTGAAGCCAAACCGCCCAGTTGCGCGATGTGGAGATCTTGTCGTTCTCCAGATTCAGAAATTCATTGGCAGGCACATTGTCGGGCAGGTTATAGCTGCCGTCGGCCATCAGCATCGCGGGGAAGACGATGCAGTGGAATACTATGTTATCCTTGCCGATGAAGTGAATCATGCGGGTGTCCGGGTCTTTCCACCATTTCTCCCATCCGTCGCCAAGTGCCTCTATCGTGTTGGAGATATAGCCAATCGGCGCGTCAAACCATACGTAAAGCACCTTCCCATCAGCACCTTCCACCGGAACCGGAATACCCCAGTCGAGGTCGCGGCTCACGGCTCGCGGCTGCAGTCCGAGGTCGAGCCATGACTTGCACTGGCCATAGACGTTGGGTTTCCATTCCTTATGTTCCTCCAGAATCCACTGGCGCAGTTTCGGCTCCCACTTGTCGAGGGGCAGAAACCAGTGGAAGGTCTCTTTCAGCACCGGGCTGTTGCCGGTGACCGCCGACTTCGGATTGATAAGGTCAGTGGCATTGAGCGAGCTGCCGCATTTCTCACATTGGTCGCCGTAGGCATTCTCATTGCCGCAGTGGGGGCAAGTGCCGGTCACGTAGCGGTCGGCGAGAAACTGTCCGGCCTCCTCGTCGTAGAGCTGCATCGAACTTTTCTCGATGAATTCCCCTTTCTCATAGAGGCGGCGGAAGAAGTCGGAGGCATTCTTGCGGTGGGTTTCTGATGTCGTGCGCCCATACACGTCGAAGGAGATGCCGAGTTCGGCAAAAGAGTCCTTGATGATGTTGTGGTAGCGGTCCACAATATCCTGCGGCGTCACTCCCTCCTTCTTCGCCTTGATGGTGATGGGCACTCCATGCTCGTCGCTGCCCCCGACGAAGAAGACATCCTCTCCTTTCAGGCGAAGATAGCGAGCATAGATGTCGGCCGGAACATACACGCCGGCGAGATGACCGATGTGCACCGGACCATTGGCATACGGCAGTGCCGATGTGATAAGCGTTCTTTTGAATTTCTTCATATTATCGTTATAGCGCTTTTATTTCTCTTCCTTTTTCAGGATGTCGCGGATTTCGGTCAGCAGCTTCTCCTCTGCGGTGGGTGCCGGCGCAGGTGCCGGAGCCTCTTCTTTCTTCTTAAACTTCATGAGGAAGCGTAGCGCCACAAAGATGCAGAAGGCGATGATGAGGAAATCCACGATGTTCTGGATAAACATGCCATAATTGAAGGTGAGGGCTTCCTTCACCACGTTGCCGGCTGAGTCGAGTTCCTCGCCGCGAAGATTCGCCTTCAGGTCACTGAAGTTCACACTTCCCGTGAAGAGCGACACGAGCGGCATGATGATGTCGTTGACCAGCGACGATACGATTTTGCCGAATGCTCCGCCGATGATCACACCGACTGCCATATCAATCACGTTGCCCTTCATGGCAAAGTCTTTAAAGTCTGATAAAAATTTTCCCATAATCTTTTTTTAGGGTTTATAGGTTTATGCGGTTATAGGTTTATTTTTGTCAGACCACCGATAAAATAAACCCATAAACATATAAACCTATAAACATTGGTTATAATGCAAATGCAAAATTAACAATTATTTTTGAATTATTAACCTTAAAAAATACGAAAAAATAAGCGAATAACAAAAATATTTTGTTAACTTTGCAGTGTAAAACGCTAAACTCTGGCTTCTGGTTTGATTCTACAGAGTCAAATCTTCGCTTTTTGGCTGTTTTACAGGCAATAAAATATTATTAACCCAATAAAGTTAAATAATTTAAGGTACTATGACAAAGATTGGTATTAACGGCTTTGGCCGTATCGGTCGTTTCGTATTCCGCGCTTCTGTTAAGCGTGACGACATCGAGGTTGTAGCCATCAACGACCTCCTTCCCGTTGACTACATGGCTTACATGCTGAAGTATGACACTATGCACGGCAAATTCGACGGCGAAGTTGACTATGACCTCGAAAAGAGCATTCTTATCGTCAACGGTAAGGAAATCGTCGTTTCCGCTTGCCGCGACCCGAAGGAAATCGCTTGGGGCGCCAAGGGTGCTGAATACGTTGTGGAATCCACCGGTCTTTTCCTCACCAAGGAAAAAGCTCAGGGTCACATCGAGGCTGGCGCCAAATATGTCGTTATGTCTGCTCCTTCAAAAGACGACACCCCCATGTTTGTCTGCGGCGTAAACCAGGACTCCTACGTTAAGGGTACTCAGTTCGTATCCAACGCTTCCTGCACCACCAACTGTCTCGCTCCTATCGCTAAGGTGCTCAACGACAAGTTCGGTCTTAAGGAAGGTCTTATGACTACCGTTCACTCTACTACTGCTACCCAGAAGACTGTCGATGGTCCCTCAATGAAGGACTGGCGTGGTGGCCGTGCCGCTTCCGGCAACATCATCCCCTCTTCCACAGGCGCTGCAAAGGCTGTGGGCAAGGTTATCCCATCACTCAACGGCAAACTCACCGGTATCTCAATGCGTGTGCCGACTCTCGACGTTTCCGTAGTTGACCTTACCTGCGTGCTCGAGAAACCCGCTACCAAGGAAGCTATCTGCGCTGCCATGAAGGAAGCTGCCGAAGGCGAACTCAAGGGCGTGCTCGGCTACACTGAGGATGCTGTCGTTTCTAGCGACTTCCTCGGCGACACCCGCACTTCCATCTTCGATGCTAACGCCGGAGTTTACCTCACCGAAAACTTCGTCAAGGTTATCTCCTGGTACGACAATGAGATCGGCTACTCCAACAAAGTCCTCGACCTCATCGCCCACATGAAGAAAGTCAACGGCTAATTCCGAAAAATAAGCAAAAAAGGCATCCGAAATTCGGATGCCTTTTTTGCTTATTTTTCGGAATTAGCCGTTGTTGTCATCGATTTCGTCGTTGTCATCGTTTTCGCCGATTCTTTGGTTTTACAACTTAGCAATCACCGATGAATCGGTGACAACGGTGACAATGATTAACTATGGGACAAAGACATCATCAGACCAGATATCATCTTATCAATTACCTTTAACCTTAAATTAAGAGACGATATTATATCTTCTGAAACATATCCTAATCTAAAGCATAAAAGTAGTTGTGTTTGTAATTCGGCGATGGAACCTCTTGCTATTGATAAAAAGTTTAAAAATTCTTTATTGCTTCGTCTTGCTTGTCCTTCTGCGATATTTGAAGGAATAGACACCGAACATCTACGAATTTGATCAGCCAAAGCAAATTTTTCTTCTATTGGCAGAGTTTTAATAGTGTTGTATACATCCACAACCATATCCATCGACTGTTGCCATACTCTTAAATCTTTAAAATCACTTGTTTGAATCTTTTCCATTTTATAATTTTTTAGTAATAACCGATAACTCGGTGAAGACGACGACAACGATGACAACGATGACAACGATGACAACGATGACAACGATGACAACGATGACAACGACGACAACGACGACAACGACTGACATAATAAAAGGGGCGCATTTTTATGCGCCCCTTTTATTATGTCAGTCTATTGCCCACACAAGATACATGGCTCCCCACGTGAACCCCGCCCCAAAGGCGGTCAGGACTATCTTGTCCCCCTTGTGCAACTTGCCTTTGTACTCGTCAAGACATATCGGTATCGATGCCGCCGACGTGTTGCCTCGCTTCTGTATGTTGACCAGAATCTTTTCCTCCGGCAACTTTATCCGGCCGCCGATCGCCTCTATTATTCGCAGATTTGCCTGATGAGGCACAAACCAGTCAAGATTTTCTGCAGTCAACCCATTGCGCTTCATCACAGACTGAGAACTCCTCAGCATGTCAAACACGGCATGCTTATACACCGACCGCCCCTCCTGATACACGTAGTGCTCTCGGGCCTTGACGGTCTCGATGCTCGCCGGCTTCACACTCCCGCCAGCCTTCATCAGCAAATGCGGTAGCCCGGTGCCGTCTATATGGATCTCGGCATCTATCACACCAAGAGTCTCGTCTTCCGTCGGCTCTACAAGCACTGCAGCCGCCCCATCGCCAAATAGCGGGCAAGTCTGGCGGTCCTCATAGTCCGTCATCGAACTCATCATCTCAGCGCATACCACTATTATCTTCTTGTAGATGCCCGAAGTGATGTAGGCGCGAGCATCCTGCATGCCGACTATAAAGCCCGCACACGCGGCCTGAATGTCATACGCATACGCGTTCTTCAGCCCACATTCGTGCGCGATGACCGATCCCGTCGACGGAAATCTATAGTCCGGATTGGATGTCGGGCAGACCAGCAGGTCGATGCTCTCCGGGTCTATGCCGTAGTCCGACAGAAGACGGCTAACAGCCTTGATACCCAAATAGCTCGACCCCTTGCCTTCCTCATGAAGTATTCTGCGCTCCTTGATGCCGACCCGCGTCGTGATCCACTCGTCGTTGGTGTCAACCATCTTCGACAACATCTCGTTGTCGAGGATGTCGTCCGGCACCCAGGATGCTATACCAGTGATTGCGGCGCGTGTCATTACATCACAGCTTTCTCAATCACCAGTTTGCCGCGGTAGTAGCCGCATTCTCCACAGATTGTGTGCCATACGTGCCATGCACCGCAGTTCGGGCAGATAGCGAGTGTCGGAACAAGTGCCTTGTCATGGGTGCGTCGTTTTGCGGTGCGGGTGTGCGATTGTCTACGTTTAGGATGTGCCATTTTTATTCAAAGTTTACTCGACAGCCAATCTTCCCCTCTCTCAAGAAAGTGAGTCGGCCGCCTACGGTTTATATTTCTTTTCTCTCTTACTCTTCCGCCCGACCGGGGTCGTCGGATGAGTGCGCTTTCATTATCTCCTCCATCCGGGGATTGCACTCCCCTTCAGCATGAACGTGGCGCAACGGTATGCTCAGCAGTACGGTGTCTGCCACAAGCGGCGCCAGATCGAATCTCACTTCTTTCTCTGGAAGAATGATTGTGTCGTCGGTCTCTCCATAGTCTTCGCCATATCTGACATTGACGTCATAATCCTCATCCACTTCAAGACGCATCGGGTCAAGACAACGGTCGCAGGGGATGTCTATCCACCCCCGGCACGCGATCCCTATCGCATACACACCGTCGCGCACATCGATGTCGACATACGCCACTATGTCTGCTGCTATTACCTCCACGTTCCCGCGGCCGGCAAAGAGACCCGCATCGGCCCTCAGCTCCAGCTCATGATGACCTTCTCCAAGACTGGGAAGCGATATCTCGAATTGATTTAAACTACACATTTCTGTCGGTGCGTTTCAATTTCGCCGCAAAGTTAACTATTTTTTGCCGATTACGCAAATTATCACCCGTTTTTTTCCCTCTTTTCAACTCAATATCGCCCCCATTTTCAACTTATAGCGGACTCAACCGCCGCCTCACAGGATGTTCCTGAGGATATGCCGACGCTATCGTCGACAATTCCAACAGCGCGTTCCGCTCCTTTTCCTCCCATGGCTGCGACTCCTCTGGCAGCAGCACCTTCAGCCGGTCGGAAAGCACCGTCGCCACAAGATATTCATGGATCTTCTCCTTTATATATTGCGCCACCGCGTCAGTATGCCTCCGCCGGAAGACAAACACCCATTGCTCCGGCATCTCCAACTCGTTGCTCCAGTCCCCTGTCGGCGCGTGAAGTGTCATCGACCGAAGCGTAAGTCGCACCATCGCCGTCGCCGTCCCAAGTATGCGCCACACCCGGTCTATGTTGTCTCTCTCGCAGATGTCTGCAATCTCATGACGCCGGTGAAGGTTGCCATCGGGATTGATCTCCGATTCCAACCATCCCGCACTCCGCAGGTCCGCGAATATCTCACTGCTCAAAATTGTTATTTTGGTCATGATTGCCTCTTTATTAATTATTCACTATTCACTATTCTGCTCGGCCGAGTCCGCTTGCAGAGCGATTCCCGAAGCAGTTCCAGACTCTCCGACGCAAGTCGGGCATAGTCTTCTGTGTCGCTCTTGTTGGTGATCATAAACCACTCTGACGTCGCGTAGGTCACCACATACTGGTGGATTGCCGACGCTATCGCCTCTATCGCCGTCGAGTTGAAATTGCTCGGCATCGACAGCGACAGCACCTTCGCCTCGTCGCTCAACTGCAGGGTGTTGTCGCCATTGTAGTCATTCAGTTGCAACACCTCCGACAACTCATTGTTGATTCGAGCAAATGCGTTGCCCACACTCCGCATAATCTGGTTGTAGTTCTCATCGTCGTCGTTGGCCTGCATCAGCGCCACCTGCCTGTAGTTGCTGCCGTCGCTGCGACTCCGGCCCGTCAGATACGTCTTGTTCTGGATATCATAGATCAGCTCCTTGATATCAATCTTAATCGTTAGTTGCATATTTCTAATTAGTTTAGAGTTTAGAGTTTAGGGTTTAGAGTTTAGTTTAGAGTTTAGGGTTTAGAGTTTAGTTTAGAGTTTAGGGTTTAGAGTTTAGT
>CAYMBR010000052.1:0-14890 GCA_964388725.1 uncultured Sangeribacter sp.
AGCCTTTCTGCAATACGGTAGCACCAATTAAAACTTCTCCGGTATCATCCGTGACATTACCGGTTACGGTGATATTCTGAGCAAACCCTAAAAAGGGAAAAGCCAAGGTCAGCAGCATTGCCAGCCAATAGTGCTTTTTGTGGTTTAGAAGATTCATTAATTGTTAGGTAATTTTATAAAAATTATGTAGTTCGAGTCTGATGTTTCAGGCATAGTGAATGTATGCCTTTATTTAAGGTGCAAATTTATATTTTTTTTTGAATTTTTCCAAATTTTTTGAACAAAAAAATTGAATAATTTGTCTACATAAAATTTTTTTTATAATTTTGTATTCGATTTGGGGAAAACGCCATTTTCAGGGGCTAATAACTAAACCATATAGCCTCTTGAAGCGTTAAAGAAATATAATCGCAATAAATCTTATCTAATTTTACCTGGCATCGCAGGTGTGGCATCGTTGTGATGCCGAAAAGCCAAAAAAATTTCCTTAAAATATTTTACGTCCCATTCGGGACACTCTTCCAATATTTTATATATGTTCAAATTAGAAGAAATGGAGTCGTGGGACGACGCCCGTCTGCACAAAGTGGCAGAAGAATATGGAATGAAAAACCCAGCCGCCTCCGACCGTCAAACACTTTATTTCCACATACTCGACAATCAGGCTATTTCAGAAGCCAAGGAAATCACCAAGTCTGGTAGGAAAAGAAAACAGGTTGAAAATCAGGCTGCCGCAGCCGATGCTACTCCTAAAAAACGGGGTCGCAAACCAAAGGCAAAGGATGCCGACAACGTCGAAAACACACAGTCTGTTGCCACTGCTAAAGATGAAGCCAAAGATGTAAAAGCATCCGAACAGCCGGTCGCTGATGTTCCCGTTCCAAAAAAACGTGGCAGAAAGTCAAAGGCCGAGCTCGCAGCAATCGCCGCTCAGAAAGAGGCGGAGACGAAGACCGACGTCTCCGCGGAAGTCCAGGCTAAATCTAATCCGCAGGTTAGCTCTGACGCCGCGGAGGTGCCTATACCTAAAAAGAGAGGCCGCAAACCGGGAGTGAAAAAGCAGTCCACTCCAAACCTTTTTGTAAATCATGATTCCGAAGACATTAAAGTTAAGGAGGCAATTGCGCAACCTACATCGGCTACGGATGTGACCGAACAGGTAAAGGTTGAGGGCAATGAAGAAGAGCCCCCGCAGAATCAACAAAATATATTTCAGCGTCAGCATCGGGATTTCAATGCCCCTAAGCACGATGGTTTTGATTCTTTCTTTGGCGGAAGCAAAGGTCGCACTTTTAAGCCGCGCAATGCCCAAAATCAAGAACAACCGCAGTCTGAGCCTGAACCACAGAATCAACCTGAACCCGTTGCCGAGCAAGTCAATCCTACTCCTATAATCATAGCCGAACCGGGAGCCAATTCGCAATTCACAAAGGCAAATCTGCTTCCAAATGCCGGAAACAGTCAAAACCAAAAACATCTGACGAAACGCCAGCGGGCTATAGAGCGCCGTCAACTCCAGATGCAGCGTCGGCAGATGATGCAGACCCAGACTGAGACAATCTTCGATTTTGATGGAATCCTGAATGCCTACGGTGTATTGGAAATAATGCCAGAGGGATTTGGTTTCCTCCGCTCCAGCGACTACAATTATCTTGCCTCTCCAGATGATATTTATGTGTCGCAAATACAAATTAAGGAATATGGTCTGAAATCGGGCGATGTGGTGGAGTGTGCCATCCGACCTCCGCGCGAAGGAGAAAAATATTATCCTCTCTGCAAGGTGATCAGCATCAATGGACTTACTCCGGAGGCCGTGCGTGACCGCATACCATTCGAGCATCTTGTGCCGCTCTTCCCGGATGAGAAATTCAATCTTACCGGTGGCAAGACCTGCAACATCTCCACTCGCGTAGTGGATATGTTTGCTCCGATTGGCAAGGGACAGCGTGCCTTGATTGTGGCTCCTCCAAAGACAGGTAAGACAATTCTACTAAAGGATATAGCAAATGCAATTGCCGAGAATCATCCCGAGACATACATCATAATGCTTCTTATCGACGAACGTCCGGAGGAAGTCACTGATATGGCCCGCAGTGTGAATGCCGAGGTGATTGCATCCACTTTCGACGAGCCCGCCGACCGGCATGTGAAAATCGCCGGAATTGTCCTTGAAAAGGCAAAACGTCTTGTGGAGAGCGGTCATGATGTGGTCATTATGCTCGATTCAATCACTCGTCTTGCTCGTGCCTACAACACCGTAAGCCCTGCCAGCGGCAAGATTCTTTCCGGTGGTGTAGATGCCAACGCTCTGCAAAAACCGAAGCGTTTCTTCGGCGCAGCCCGTAATATCGAGCATGGCGGATCACTGACCATCATTGCCACAGCCCTTACCGAAACCTCCAGCAAGATGGATGAGGTGATCTTTGAGGAGTTCAAAGGCACCGGCAACATGGAGCTGCAACTCGACCGCAAACTCAGCAATAAACGTATTTTCCCGGCGGTGGACATCATTGCATCTTCCACACGCCGCGATGACCTCCTGCTTAGCGAAGAGGTCCTGAATAGAATGTGGGTGCTCCGAAATTATCTCGGCGACATGACCTCCCTCGAAGCCATGGAGTTTATGAAGAAACGTATGGAGATGACCCGCACCAACGAGGAACTCCTTGTCACCATGGACAAATAAGATTATTTAGCCGAATAATCGGTGACAACGATGAAAACGTTGACAACAATGAATACGCCAAAATGATGAAAACGCCAAAAACCAACGCCGCCCGGTTGCTCGACAAGTTAGGCATCAAATATGAACTCGTGCCTTACGAGTTTGATCCCGATGTTCTTGCCGCCGAGCACGTGGCGGAGGCTCTTGGCGAACCCATAGAGCAGGTGTTTAAGACCCTCGTGCTTCGAGGCGACAAGACCGGACTTTTTGTCTGTGTGGTGGCCGGCAACCGGGAGGTTGACCTCAAACTTGCGGCCAAGGCTTCCGGCAATAAGAAGGCTGAGATGCTTCCGCTGAAGGAACTCCTTCCCAACACCGGATATATCCGGGGTGGCTGCACCTCAATCGGAATGAAGAAGCATTATCCCACTTATTTCAGTGAGGAGATGGCTGACTTCGACATAGTCTATGTTAGCGCAGGCCAGCGCGGATTGCAACTCAAACTCTCCCCACAGGACCTCGCCAAAGCTGCTCAGGCCTCTTTTGCTCAAATCACTCAATAGAAAATAATGAACACATTCGGAAGAAATATACGCCTTACTACCTTTGGTGAAAGCCACGGAAAGGCGATGGGGGGCATCCTTGATGGCATTCCCGGCGGAGTGCAACTCAGCATGGATGCGATTTTGCGGGAGACTGCCCGTCGCCGTCCCGGACAGTCGCACCTTGTCACTGCCCGCAACGAAAAGGATATCCCGGAATTCCTCTCCGGACTTAACGACGACATGGTGACTCTCGGCTCTCCGATTGGGTTCATTGTCCGCAACACCGACCAGCATAGCCACGACTACGATGAGATGGCATCACTCTACCGTCCCAATCACGCTGATTTCACCTACGATGTGCGTTATGGCATACGCGATCCCCGTGGTGGTGGTCGCGCTTCTGCTCGGGAGACTCTCAATTGGGTCATCGGTGGTGCCATAGTCCGTCAGCTTCCCTGCATGAAGGAAATTTCCATTTCTGCCAAAATTCTGTCTGTCGGCGGTTTTCAGGGATCTCCTGAGGATATGGCGAAGGTGGTGGAAGATGCCATGAAGGAGGGAAATTCCGTAGGTGGGGTAGTGGAGTGTGTCATTTCCGGTGTCCCGGCGGGTGTGGGAAGTCCGGTGTTCGGAAAACTCCATGCGCGTCTTGCCGAGGCCATGATGAGCATCAACGCCGCCAAAGGTTTTGAATATGGCGACGGTTTTGCAGCCGCTTTCATGCGGGGCACAGAACATGCCGACATTTTCACTACAAAAGATGGAAAAATCACCACTCTCTCAAATCATAGCGGCGGTGTCCAGGGTGGTATTTCGAATGGCAACGACATAGTTTTCAGGGTTGCCTTCAAGCCTACGCCGACTCTGCTCCGCGATGTGCCTACTGTAGATAAAAATGGCAATCCGGCTGTCCTGAAGGGCAAAGGTCGTCATGACCCATGTGTGGCACTTCGTGCGGTTCCGGTGGTCGAGGCCATGGCAGCACTTACAATAGCCGATGCTCTCGCCGGGAATTAGCCCTATTATATCCGTCAATTGCGATATTTGTTACTGTGCTCCGCAAGCATTGCGGAGATCCGGTCTGATATAATGAATGAGTATTATAAGGATTACAGCCAATACCTGCAGGAGATTTTCCCGGGGTTGAAGGTGCAGAAACTCTCCATCGATGCCGGATTCACATGCCCCAACCGTGATGGCAGCATCGGCACCGGTGGCTGTATCTATTGCTCCAACGTTTCTTTCACACCCAAATATTGCAACCCATCAGATTCTGTGGCTGTTCAACTTGAGAAAGGGAAGCAATTTTTCGGCCGGAAATATCCTGATATGAAATATCTTGCATATTTCCAAAGCTACACCAATACTTTTGGCCGCACCAGCGAGGATTTGCTGGAGATCTATCGCCGTGCTTCGGAAGTGGATGGGGTAGTGGGAATTATAATAGGCACCCGCCCCGATTGTCTTCCTGATGATCTTCTTGTTGGCCTCGCTGATTTGAACGGGAAAAAGCCTGTCATTGTTGAGATAGGGGCGGAGACTTCGTTTGATTCCACACTTAAGCTGATAAACCGCAACCATACCTGGGCTCAGGTGGAGGATGCAGTAATCCGGCTGCATTCCCATGGCATCCGGTGCGGACTGCACCTGATTGCCGGGTTGCCAGGTGAGACTTCCGATGATGTCCTTCTCACCATTAAAAAGGCTTGCTCCTTGCCGATTGATTCCATAAAACTTCATCAGCTGCAAGTGATTAAAGACACTATCCTGCATCGCAGGTGGCTGAAGGGGGAGATAGAAGTGAAACCGTTTGAACTTGAGGATTATCTCAATGTTTGCGCCAGGATTGTCGGGATAGTTCCCTCCCATATATGCATCGAACGCTTCCTTTCCTCCTCACCTCCTGAAATGGTGGTTGCGCCTCTATGGGGACTTAAAAACTATCAATTCGCAAATTTACTTATTCGCAAATTGCGTTCCATTCGATAGTTTTTATTAAATTTGCACTATGAATTGTATTAGACACATACATATACTGCTTTTCCTTGTTGTTTCCCTATGCATAAACCTTGTTTATGCGCAGGGCGACCGCGACTGGAATCCAAAGGCAATGCCCGGAGAGGGTGTGCCGGAGGAGTCTCTGAAAGAGCCCTCGGCATGGACGCTGACATATCCTCTCGGTTTCCACATCCCGGCGGAAGTGGACACGGCGCAATACAACTATCAACGCCGCAGCATCCCCTACATGGCGAGCGATGCGTGGGCTTCCACTGGCAACCTCGGTGCCCCCGGCACAAACCTCCTATGGTTCCAACGACCGGAAAGAAGCGATTTCCTCTTCTATAATTCCCTCGAATTCTGGCTGCCGAGCTTCAATAAACAGAAATTCCTTAATTCATATGTGCCTACCACGATCCTGCAATACAACTATGCCGGAAATTCCGAAAACCACCAGGACCGGCTGCAGGGGGATTTCTACGGCAATGTCAACCGCCGTATCGGAATCGGTGCATTCGTGGATTATCTCCACTCCAAGGGTATGTACAATTATCAGGCTGCCAAGAACTTCAACTGGGGTCTTTCCGGATATTATCTTGGTGACCGCTATGAACTGCAGGCATTCTATCAGCAATACGCCCACCAGAACCTGGAAAATGGCGGAATCACCGACGACCTTTACATCACGGATCCGGCTGTGGTGCAGGGGGGTGTGACCTCTGTGCAATACAAAAGTATTCCCACTAATCTTACAACTGCAAAAAACCGTCTGCATGGCAGCCAGTTTTATATGAACCATGCCTATAAGATTGGTTACTGGAGCGATGAGCAGGTAAACGATACCCTGACCCGCGACATTTATGTGCCGGTGATGAAAATACTCTACACTTTCGATTATAAGCATTATCGCCACACTTTCTACGAGCGCACCGTGAATACGGATTTCTGGCAAAACCTATATTTCAACGACGACGACACCTACGACAACACTACCCTCAATTCTCTCAGCAATACCCTTGGCGTATATCTCATTGAGGGTTTTCGCGACTGGATGAAGTTCGGCCTTTCAGCCTACGCCACATATCAGATTAATAATTATAAGCTCCCTACCTACTACTACGCAAAATATTATTATGGCGATGAGTCTGACGACGAGGACATACCCGATGTCTACGACCCCACCGGGTCAACTCCTCTGCCGGAAGATGTCCCCGACCCTAAGCACAACCAGAACTTCCTCTTCATCGGCGGTCGTCTGGAGAAGGCGCATGGCGCAATACTCCGTTATAATGCCGACGTGAGGTTTGGACTCAGCGGCGATGCGGCCGGCGACCTTGACCTTAGTGGCCAGATACTCACAAATATTCCTCTCTTCAAAGATACTGTAGCGGTGGAGGCACATGCCGGATTCCACAACAATACCCCCGACTGGCTCTCCAAGCATTACGTCTCCAACAATTTCATCTGGAGCAATGATTTCGGCAAGATCCGCTCCCTGAAGTTTGGAGGCTCAATAGTAATCCCCTGGACTCGCACCAAAGCTTCGATTGATGTGGAGAACCTCCAGAACCACATCTATTTCGGCAGCGATTACCTCCCCCATCAGCATGGCGGCAATGTGCAGCTGATGTCGGTCGGACTCGAACAGAATTTCAAGGTCGGAATCCTGAACTGGAACAACCGCGTCAACTGGCAGGTCACGTCTGATGCGTCGGTGGTGCCCCTTCCGCAGCTCACCGTCTATAGCAACCTTTTCGTTCAGGCACTTCTCTTCAAGGTGCTTCACCTTCAGGTCGGAGTAGATTGCGATTACTATACAAAATACAAGGGGTTGGAATACCAGCCGGCCACCATGACTTTCTGCAATCAGCAGGAAACTGCTCTGGGCGGGTATCCTTTCTGCAATGCCTATCTAAATATCCGCCTTTATCGTTGCCGCTTCTATGTCATGATGAGCCACGTCAACCAGGGACTCTTCGGTAGCTGCTACAATGAGTTCTCTCTCCCTCACTATCCCATCAATCCCCGCCGTTTCCAAATTGGTCTCGCCGTCGACTTCGCCAATTAGACCCCTCCGATAGACTAATCCCTAAACTCTAAACTCTAAACTCTAAACTCTAAACACTAACCCCTAACCTTTAATGAGTCTCCGCGAAATACATAAACCAAAAAAATCACAACCCTGGATTTATATCCTGCTGCTACTGATTATGGTAGGGGCAATGGTTGGCCTTCGTTTCATCTCCAAAGGCCATGGAGTGAATATCTCAAATTCGGAGAGAGCCGACACCATACGCGCAGCTGTGGTCTATGGCCCTGGCAGTTATCAGGTGCTCTCTTCCGCTGATGGCAACGATTCCATTGTGGGCATCAACTATCATCTCCTCAAGTCCCTGCAGGATTCTCTCGGCGTGGTGGTAGAGATGCACCCCGTCATTGAGCGCGATGATGCACTCGCCAAGGTGGCGTCGGGCTATTTCGATATCCTCGCTTCTCTACCGGCCGACAACTACCTGCGGGAAAATTTCCTGACTTCAGATGAAATTTCACTCGACAAACTGGTGCTGATTCAGCGCAGGGATGGTGAGGGTAGGCTCGCTGCCCGGAGTGCCCTTGCTCTCGCTGGAGACTCCGTACACGCTGAGAAGGGGAGTGCTGCCGTGCGTCGCCTTGAAAATCTGAGCCGTGAGATTGGCAATCCCATCATCATTGTCGAAGAAGAAGGACTGAGCGAGGAGTATCTAACCATGAAAGTCGCCACCGGGGCCTGGAAATATGCTGTGGTCAATGAAAAGACTGCCGAAAGCATGCATGCGTCTTATCCCAACCTTGACTACTCCACTCCGGTCAGCTTCACACAATTCCAGGTCTGGGTACTTCCTTTCGGACGCGATTCTCTCCTCCGACAAGTCAACACCTTCCTTTCTTCCCGCTGACCCGAAAACCATTCTCCCCTTCCGTTTGTTCTTTTTATGACCTCCCTCCTCAACCCTTAACTCTCAACTCTTAACTCTTAACTATGGAATCAGCACTTGAAAAATCAGCACTCAATTACCACAAATACCCCCGTCCGGGTAAAATCGAAATAGTTCCCACCAAACCCTACGACACTCCCGAGGATCTTGCCCTCGCTTATTCCCCGGGTGTGGCATACCCTTGTCTTAAAATCAAAGGCAATCCTGATGCCATCTTTGAATATACCAACCGGAGCAACCTCGTGGCTGTAATCTCCAATGGCACCGCTGTGCTTGGCCTTGGCGACATAGGTGCGAAGGCCTCAAAACCGGTGATGGAGGGCAAGGCTTTGCTCTTCAAAATATTTGCCGGACTTGATTCTTTCGATATTGAGATTGATGAGAAAGACCCGGATGAGTTCATTAAGACTGTCAAAAGGCTTGCCCCTACTTTCGGCGGAATCAACCTCGAGGATATCAAGGCTCCCGAATGTTTCAGAATTGAAAGCGAACTTCGCAGCCAACTCGATATCCCCGTTATGCACGACGACCAGCACGGCACCGCCATAATCTCCTCGGCCGCCCTTATCAATGCCCTGTATATCCAGAAAAAGGATATTGGCAAAGTGCGCCTTGTCGTAAATAGCGCAGGGGCTGCGGCCATTGCCTGCACGCGCTTGTATTGCGCACTTGGACTGCGGCATGATAATGTCGTGATGTGTGATAGCAAGGGTGTAATCCGCTCAGACCGTGAGAACCTCAGCAAGTCTAAGCGGGAGTTTGCCACAGACCGCGATCTTCACACTCTTGCCGATGCCATGAAAGATGCCGATGTTTTCCTCGGTCTTTCCGTGGCGGATGTCGTCACCCCTGAGATGGTCTTGTCGATGGCTCCGCGTCCCATCGTGTTTGCACTCGCCAATCCGGCTCCGGAGATTGCCTACGAACTGGCAATCGATACTCGTCCCGACATCATCTTTGCCACAGGTCGCAGCGACTATCCCAATCAGATTAATAATGTGATCGGTTTCCCCTACATCTTCCGTGGCGCGCTCGATTGCGGTGCGTCTGAAATCAACGAGGAAATGAAGATGGCGGCGGCACATGCCATCGCGCTTTTGGCGCGTGAGGACGTTCCGGAGAATATTGTCAGTGCCTATAAGTTGAAGTCGCTCTCGTTTGGTCCGGACTATATTCTTCCGAAACCCTTCGACCGCCGTCTGCTCACTGTTGTGGCTCCCGCTGTCATAGAGGCTGCCGAGAAGTCGGGGGTGGCTCGCAAAGAGGTCAAGGATATGGAGGAATACCGTCGTGATCTTGAGGAAATCATCTGCAACAATGATTCTCTCATCACCTACCTTATCCAGGCCCAGGACAAGTGTCGCGTCCCCGAACTCTAACCCCT
This sequence comes from uncultured Sangeribacter sp., assembly GCA_964388725.1. GTDB lineage: Bacteria > Bacteroidota > Bacteroidia > Bacteroidales > Muribaculaceae > Lepagella. The sequence goes on from CAYMBR010000052.1 coordinate 9,568, forward strand.
AAATTCTAAATTCTCAATTCTTTATTCTCAATCAAAAAAAATCTGCGGCCATCCGCCCCATCGGCGCCCATCCGCGTGGAGTTAAACCCCCATCGCGCCAGCGATATAGAATCCCAATAGCGCCAGCGATTTCGACCTGCCGCTTCGCGGCTAAGTTAACTCCGGCGCGGATTCTGACGGATGGCCCGGATTCTGGCAGATTTTTATTTTATTTGATACTTCTCTTTCGGTTCTTGCTTGTATGGAGATGACCTTTCTTGCTGAAGCAGGAAAGGTCGGGCAGATTCCGGCGGACAGCGCTTCTGGAATTTGCCGTCGGCGCATCCGCCCTAATCAGCCCATCCACTTTTGGCTTCAGCAAAAAGTGGATATCCCTTCCCGAAGCACTTCTAAAGAAAAAGATCGGCGGCAATCCGCCCCATCTGCGGTCATCCGCGTGGAGTTAAACCCCCAATCGCGCCAGCAATATATAATCCCAATCGCGCCAGCGATGCCAAGACAGCCATCGCGCAAGCGATCCCGATACATTTATGCCGCTTTTGCGGCAGTGTTAACTCCGGCGCGGATTCTGACGGATAGAGCGGATTCTGGCGGATTTTCTTTTCAGTCGGCGCATCCGCCCTAATCAGCCCATCCACTTTTGGCTTCAGCAAAAAGTGGATATCCCTTCCTTTGGCAGCTTAACTCTCAATTCTCAATTCTCAATTCTCCCACAAGCACTCTCCCTTTAGGTGATGGAGAAATCAGGTCATGTCGGCTTCTCTTCAGCCCGGCAACCCATATTATCTCCCCATCCTCTTTCCTCGCCAATACCCTGACTTGGCTCTTTGCAGCTTGGGCAAGTTTTGCATCGCTGATGATGTCGCTGACAAGTCTGGTGCCTCTCATCCCGAGTGGCGCCATTCTGTCGCCTTCCTTAGGCTTCCGCAGTTCGTATGCCTCCGGTCCCTTCGGTAGATATATCTTGGAGTGGTCACGGTTCGATTTGATCTTTGCCATCAACTCTTCCGTCAGCTCCATCTCTTCCCACTCAATGGCAAGTTCTTCTTCTTCATGCGTCTGGGCAACTTCTAAGCGGTCCCGCTCCAAAATTGCATATTTCTCTCCCTCCAATTTCCATTGTCTTTGTGAAAATTGCTTCTTGGTAGCCGCTAAAATCTCTTCGGCCATTTCTGCATTACCCCCGTAAGGCTCTAAGAATCTCAGTATCTCCCCTTTGCTCACTCCATTTGCATATACGTCAAGGCTTCCGCCTTCGAGGGTGTGCCGCTGCAATTGCTCTTTGTAGTGATTCTCCACAATCTGCGATTCCTCTTTCAGAATCTCAACTGTTTTCCGCAGCGATTTCCGTGCTCCGGGCCATCGCTTTTCGAGCATCGGAATCACTTCGCGGCGAAGGAAGTTGCGGCGGTAGTCGGAAGTGAGATTGCTGGAGTCGGTGATGTAGTCCTGGCCAATCTCCTTTAGATATTGCTCTATCTCAGCCCTCGTCGTGCCGAGCAGCGGACGGATGATTTTGCCGTTGTAGATGTCCATGCCTCTAAGCCCTCGGCTTCCGCTGCCTCGCAACATATTCAGCATCAGTGTCTCGATGTCGTCATCGGCGTTGTGTGCCACTGCTATGCGGTCCAAACCTCTCTCCTCTGCAATCCTGAAAAAATCTGCATAGCGGAGTTCTCGGCATGCCATCTCGGTGCTTACTCCGGGATGCTCTGCCATATAATTGCTCACGTCGTAATCAAGTTGATGCAAAGTGATTCCAAGGCGTTCGCATAGTTCTTTTGTGAAGTTAGAGTCGCGGTCGCTCTCCTCCCCTCGCAGGTGGAAATTGCAGTTGGCAGCCTCCACCCGCAGCCCAAGACGTTTTGCCAACCTGTGGCAAAGCCTCAGCAGCGCCACGCTGTCGGCCCCGCCGCTCACCGCCACCAGCACTCCCCGCAATGCCTCTTCACCAAACATCTCAGCCACGTTCCTTTCTATTAACATGATGTGCCTCATTGGTGAAATTTGTAATTACTTGTATTTGTTTAGCTCGTTCACTAAAAGATGAACAGTCGTTGATGATTCCTCAAGTGCTGGGTTTTCTCCTGTTAACTCACACATCAATTTGGTTGCATTGCGAATTGCCTGAGGTTGAAGGGTAAGGAGTCGGTTGTACATGAGACCTCCTATCCCTTCTGATTTGCCATACGAAAACCCAGTTGGTTTTGTCAGCATGTTTTGATAAAACCTCCTGTGCAACGGTCCTCTATATAGATTGAAATGTAATAGAAACCAAAATTCAAAAGCTTGATTGCTATATGCCACCTTAAATCCATTCAGTTTTGCTTCCGAAATAGCCATATTGAAATCTGATTCACTGAAATCATCTTTATCAAATACAACCCAATATTGATCATACTTTTTCCCTTTTTTTAGTTCCGCTTCCTTGATTCCTATGGCTTTTTTCACTAATCCGGTTGTGTTTTTGGCTTGTCCGATTGTCTTGACTGTGGCCGTTGTTAGTCGGAAAGCTTTGAAATATTCAGGTTCGGTATTGACTCCTTCGGAAATTATTAGAAAAGTCCGTTTAATAAGTCGAGAGCCTTGTTTCCGACTTAGTTCAGAATTCCTATGATCACTTTTTGTCTTCATGTAGGTAGGCTATTTCAAAAAAATATTTTCCATTTCCCCGATTATGGGGGTTGCTCCATATCTTCCCTGAAGATAGTCTCGCTCGAATTGAGAATTACTTCTTACTTTATATTCAGCCAATGAGTAGGCTTCAGTGGCCCCAAAATTGTCTTTTTGTGTAAACCATATTTGATCACGTCTGAACAAACCGGTATTAAGAAAAAAGGTGTCGTGGGTTGTGAACAATAACTGTGCCCCTTTGGGATTTGTTTTCTCAGAATTAAACAGACCTATGATTCTTTTTATTAGTAAGGGATGCAGTTTTGAATCAAGTTCATCGATGATAAGTCTTTTGCCATTGTCTAAAGCGTCAATGATGGGAAAAGACAAAGAGAAATATTTTATAGTACCTTCCGATTCGTTTTTGTTAAAGGTAAAGACAATTTCTTGGGTTTTATTACCATTTTCATTATATTGTTTATGACTGCTTACAATCCGATTGCCTGATTTTATGATGTTGTCAATCCCCAAGTCTGCATATTTTGCAAAAGAAACTATGCGTTTTCGCATTGCTTCTTCATCAAGATGTAGGATGGCTTGATTCCAAAGTTTTTCTTCTTCAGACCCAAATAGTATTATATTGTGGTTAAGCCATTGCAATATGCTCACGGCTCTTGTTTCATTAAATTGGGCTGCCGTGGATAAGATAAGAGCATTCTCTCTTATCATATTTTTACCGACCAATTCTTTTATGACTTCAGCTTTCGTATGGATGTCAACTTTGCCACTCTCTCTGTAGAATATTTCTACTTCTTTTGAGTGTTTCTTGTTAAGTTTCTGATATAGCCATTCTTCAATAACCGCTTTATTTGTCAATTCAAATCCATATCGATATATATATTCATCTACGATAAAGGTGCATTCCATCGATGTCGGTTGTTTGATCGATGTCGCATTTAGGCGAAAGTTTTCTATCTCTATCGTCTCGCCAGCTTGGCTTTGTTTAAATGAATTGATTATGAATTTAGTAAAGAACTCGAATGCCTTAAGTACATTTGATTTACCGGAGGCATTCGCTCCATATATTACCCCACTTCTCAAAATTGACAGTCCTGTCTCGTTGATGTGCATTACCGAACTTCCTACTGTGTCTGGCTCTTTTAGTGTCGTAGCCATAAAAGATATTTTTAATTCATCTTTTATGGAAAGGTAATTTCTGACGCAAAATTCAATAATCATAAAGAAAATCTCTGTTTATGTAAAATTTTTACAAATTTACTACTTTTCTGTCGTAAAAACAAATTTTAAACTATAAAATCCAATTCTGGAATATGAGCATTGTGCATTGTGCATTTGGAAAAGGTCCGGCCATCGTCATGACCGGACCTTTCAGTTTTCTGATGTTTCCTTCGCAATTATTTCTTGCTGCGGTTGCCATAGCGGCTGCGGAATTTATCCACACGGCCGGCTGTGTCGACGAGTTTCTGTTTGCCGGTAAAGAAAGGGTGTGAGCTGGAGGTGATTTCGAGCTTCACCAATGGATATTCTTTACCGTCGATTTCGATTGTCTCGCGTGAGGCTACTGTCGAGCGGGTGATGAACACCTCGTCGTTCGACATATCTTTGAATGCCACTTCACGGTAATTGGAAGGATGAATGTCTTTTTTCATTGTAATTTTCTGCAGTTAAATTATTGTTTTTTTTCTCGACAGGTCGCGATCCCATCGAATTGGCGGTGCAAAATTACAAAAAAAATCCCATTCCCCCAAATTTTTCTTCATTCTTTGCTCTCTCAAATTTTTTTTCTTACCTTTGCAAAAATTTTCCAACACCATGAATCCCGATTCCCACAAGCCGACAACTCCGACAACTCCGACAACGATGACAACGATGACAACGCCGACAACGCCGACAACGCTGAAAACCCCACCCCTCCCCTTCATCCTCGTCGCGCTTCTCTTCCTCTGCTGGGGTGTAGCCAACAATATGAACGACACTCTCCTCGCCGCCTTCAAGCGCATCATGTCGATGTCCGACCTCCAGACATCCCTTGTCCAGTTTGCTTTCTACGGCGCCTACTTCTGCTGCGCACTCCCCGCCGCAATGTTTATCAGCCGATTCTCCTACAAAGCCGGCATCATTCTCGGTCTTGCCCTCTATGCCGCCGGCACAATGCTCTTCTATCCTGCCGGCGAGACCGCTTCCTACGGGTTCTTCCTCTTCGCAATCTACGTGATGGCTGCCGGTTGCTCAATACTCGAGACCACCGCCAACCCCTATATCCTCTCCATGGGCGATCCCAAGTCTGCCACCCGTCGCCTTAACCTCGCCCAGACCCTCAATCCTCTCGGCGCGATTTGCGGCATATTGCTGAGCCGACACTTCATCCTCTCCGAACTCAACGCTGCCGATGCCGCCGACCGTGCCGGCATGGGTGCCGTGGCTCTCGCCGCCATGCAGCATCAGGAACTCAACGCCGTTTCCGGCACCTATATGATAATAGGCTGTGTCCTCATCGCCCTCCTCGTCCTCATCGCCCTTGTCCTGAAAGCCCCCCAACCCCCTGTAGGGGGAGCCGGAGCGGCCATCAACTCCCCCTTCAGGGGGACGGAGGGCTTTCGCCGACTTTTATCCAACCGTCCCTACCGATATGGTGTCATAGCGCAGTTCTTCTACGTCGGCGTGCAGACCGGTGTCTGGTCGTTCACCA
>CAYMBR010000052.1:14990-17040 GCA_964388725.1 uncultured Sangeribacter sp.
GTCATAGCGCAGTTCTTCTACGTCGGCGTGCAGACCGGTGTCTGGTCGTTCACCATCCGCCTCTCCATGGCTCAACTCGGCATCCTCGAGAAAGAAGCCTCAATGATATTCCTCTATTCCATCATCGCCTTCACCCTCTTCCGCTTTATCTTTACATGGCTGATGAAGTTTGTGCGCCCCGTTAGACTCCTCTCCGCTGCATCCGTCTTTGCCCTTCTCTTCACCCTTATCGTGATTTTCACTTCGGGTTGGACTTGCATTGGGGCGTTGGTGGCGATTTCGGCCTGCATGTCGCTGATGTTTCCCACCATCTACGGCATCGCCCTTGAGGATGTGGATCCTGCCGACACCAAGATTGCCGCCTCCGGACTTATCATGGCAATACTCGGCGGTGCACTGATCACTCCGCTCCAGGCCCTCGTCTCCGACCTCGCCGGCATCTCCCTCTCCTTCTGGATCCCCGCCCTCTGCTTCATCATTATATTAATCTATAGCCTCTCCCAATCCTCCAAATGACAACTCCGACAACTCCGACAACTCCGACAACGCTGACAACGCTGACAACGCTGACAACGCCGACAACGCCGACAACGCCGAAAGTATTCGTTTCCGGCTGCTACGATATGCTCCATTCCGGCCATGTGGCCTTCTTCAAGGAAGCCTCAAAATATGGCGACCTATATGTGGGCATCGGCAGCGACAAGACAATCGAGCAACTGAAACACCGCAAGACTGTATATTCCGAAAAGGAACGCCTTTATATGGTGAAATCCATCCGCTATGTCAAGGATGCTTTCATCAATCCCGGCAACGGCATGCTCGACTTCCTCGAACTGATCGACATTATTAAGCCCGACGTGTTTGTGGTCAATTCCGATGGTGGCAGCGACGCCAAGCGGGAATTGTGCCGCCAGCGCGGCATCGAGTATGTGGTGCTCGAAAGAGTCCCCGAGGATGGGCTCGAAGCCCGCTCCACAACCTCACTGCGACGCGACACCAAATGCCACATCCCTTACCGCGTCGATATCGCCGGCACCTGGATCGACCAACCTTACGTATCAGAATATGGACCAGGTTGGGCTCTCACCGTCTCTATCGAGCCAAACCATGAATTTATAGAGCGTGGCGGCATGTCAACCTCCACCCGCAATGCCGCCAAGAAAGTGTGGCCCTACGAACTTCCCGACTACAACGAGGAGATGATGGCGCGGTTGCTGTTCTGCTTCGAGAATGACCCCGAAAGCAAGGGCCACATCTCAGGCGCACAGGATGCCATCGGCATCTGTATGTCGGGGCTGACTCGCCACTACTACGATGGCCACTACTGGCCGGCACGCATCGAATCCTGCCATGACGAGGATATCCTCTCATGGCTCGAAGAACATGTCTGCCTTGTCGAGATGTTCCCGCGCCGCCCCGGATGCTCGGTGGTGGAGGAGAAGGACATCACCACCGAGAAGGTCAAGGCACTGACCGGAGCCGCCGACCGTTGCTGGGATGCCATCATGGCCAAAGACCTCATGGCGTTTGCCGCCGCCTTTCAGGACTCCTTCGAGGCACAGGTGGCGATGTTCCCTGCCATGATGCAACCGGGAGTGCAGGAGTTTATCGACCTCTGGAGCAGCAAAGCCCTGGCATGGAAGATGCTCGGAGCCGGTGGGGGAGGGCATCTCGCATTGGTGGTAGACCACATCCCCGCCGCCGGCGTCATCCCCATCAAGATCCGCCGCCGCTACTGATTCTCCACTCAAATTCCAATTCTCAATTCCCCCTTCTCAATTCCCCCTTCTCAATTCTCAACTCTCAATTTTCAATTTTCATTTTTCAATTCTCAATTCTCAATCAAAGAAAGATCAGCGGCAATCCGCCCCATCTGCGGTCATCCGCGTGGAGTAAAACCCCCATCGCGCCAGCGATTCAGATATCCCAATCGCGCCAGCGATCCCAGATAGCCATCGCGCCAGCGATTCCAAGACAGCCATCGCGTCAGCGATTCCGATACATTTATGCCGCTTCGCGGCAGCTCTAACTCCTTCGCGGGTTCCGGCGG
>CAYMBR010000053.1:0-16205 GCA_964388725.1 uncultured Sangeribacter sp.
CATCAGCGAACAATATGTTTAGAAACCTGATGAGCAGACGTTTCCTCTTTGGAGAACCAAACAGTCGCTTGAATGCGAAATCCGTCATCAGATTCATGAATATTGGTTTCTTTTCCATGGTCAATCTTTTATTTTTCGCTAAATTAATGAATTTTCATTAAATCTCCAAATAAATGTTGGCTTTTGATGTGAAAATCTTGCCTTTTCTGCAAATGTTTGGGGGCATTCCGAAACTCGTTGTTCAAAATTTGTTAAAGAAAATGTCGATGTCTCCAAGCTGGCAAAGAAATAGATAGAAAAAAATAATATCAAACCCCATCTCGCAATTTCTTGAGATGGGGTTTATTTTATGAAAGTAGGGTTTTAATCCGGTCTTCGTCGAGCAGGGTGAAGATGCGTTTGCCCGAAGGTGTCAGCGACGGATCCGGAAGCGACAGTAGTTTCCCGACAAGATTCTCCATCTCGGTGTCGGAGAGTTTCCTCCCCCTTGTGATTGCGGCACTCCTGGCCATCACAAGCGCCATCCTCTGCATCACGTCTGCCACCGGATTACCATCCACTCCGTAATCGTCTGATTCTTCCCTGACAGACTCGAGGATGCGAAGCACTACCTCCCGCGCATCCCCGCGGCTTATCATTGTCGGTACTGCCGCTATGCTCCAACGGTTGTATTCCTCATACTCCAGTGCAAATCCGATGGCGTTCAGTTCCTCGCCCACCCTGGCAAGTGCATTCTGCTGATCCATGTCCAATTCGATGGCTTCCGGAAATAGTACCCTTTGGCTCGTCACCTCCATGCGTTCTACCTCGCGCAGACATTCCTCATAAAGAATCTTCAGGTGGGCGCGGTGCTGATCGATTATCATGACTCCATGGCGAGAGGTGGTCACTATGTATTTCTCTGCATACTGAAAACATTCCTTGGTGCGAGAAGCTGTGTCTTCTTCCACCGGAAGTACCCCCTCCACTGGCTGATGGCTACCTGCAGTCGCCTCCTGTTGGTTCATAAACCGGGTATAAAGCGTATCCCAGTTCTTGACCGATCCCCCTCCCGAAGAAGTCCGATTTTGCATTTTGCATTTTGCATTGTGCATTGGTGAGGGTTGGTCGTTGCCTATCGCAAATGGATTGTAGTCGTATGGCACCTGTATGCTTGGGTTTTCCGGCTGTCCCTGTCCCGCCGGTTGCACCGGCACCAAGTCCGTGTCGAAGTCTATTTGGGGAGCTGTGGCAAACTTTCCCAACGCTGCTTTTACGCTGGCACCGAGGATGCTTAGTATCTCCTTCTCCCTTTCCAGGTTCACCTCATTCTTGCTTGGGTGGATGTTGATGTCAATCTCTGCCGGATCCACCTCCAGCTTGATGAAATAGCAAGGCTGGGTGTCGGAGGCTATCAGATTCTCATAGCATCCGGTGATGACCTTGTGCATCTTCAGATGGTTGATGTGCCTTCCGTTGGCTATCAGATGCCATAGCGCATTGCGGCGGCGGGCAAATTCCGGTCGGGAGATGTAGCCCTTTATCTTCACAATGTCTGTGTCCACATCCACCGGTATCAACTGCATGTTGAGATTGTTTTTCCAGATGTCGTTGATGCGCTGAAGCATGGAGCCGGGTCGTAGCTCGATGTTGCGAGATCCAGTGTCAATGCTGATGCGGAGTTGGTTGTTGACAAGGGCCATTCGCTCAAACTCCCGCATGATATGCCCTAACTCTCCGGCATCCGATTTAAGGAATTTCCGGCGCACCGGTATGTTGTAAAATAGGTTGCGCACGCTGATTACCGTTCCTTTGTCGCAGACGCATGGTTCCTGACTCTCCACCTGCGAACCGTTGATGATCAGCCGTGTGCCCATCTGCGAGTCGGCTGTCTTCGTCCGCATCTCAAGTTGCGATATTGCGCATATAGATGGAAGGGCCTCTCCGCGAAATCCCATGGTGCGGAGCGAATAAAGGTCTTCTGCCTTTTGAATCTTGGAGGTGGCATGGCGTTCGAATGCCATGCGGGCATCTGTCTCACTCATCCCTTTGCCGTTGTCGATGACCTGGATTAGGGTCTTGCCGGCATCCTTCACAAAGATTTTGATGTCGGTGGCCCCCGCATCGGCCGCATTCTCCACAAGTTCCTTGATGACCGATGCCGGACGGAGGATTACCTCGCCGGCGGCTATCTGGTTTGCCACTGAGTCGGGCAAGAGTCTTATTACATCCATTGCTTTAACTCTCCTGTTTAATCCGCTTTGAAATACTCTTCGAGCTCTTCTGAAATCTCACCAAGCTCATCATCCCAGTAGGTATTCCCGTTGATCACCGTCCGCCTTGGCCTGATGGCCTCAAGCCAGATGAAATTCGGCAGATATTTCTGCGCCCTTTTGACAAGGAAGAGGGGGGTGGTATTGCCGGTCACTTCAGGCCACATCTTGATCTTCTCGATCTTCCGGTCTTTCATGTCCACAGTCATGTGGCTGCTCTCGGCATCCACAAGCTTGTTGTAGGACGAGTCGTTTTCCATTGGCAACATGATTGTCTGGACATTTCCCTCCACATAGAGGCGTTTCAGATATTCATCCTCAAACCATGCCTCCATCTGTTTGCCAGATAGCTGGTTGTAGTATTCATCCTCCACATGCTCTATCATCAGTCCCGTCTGAGGAAGTTTGGCATTGTCCACTGTCGAATCGTTGAAATGAAGGATTATCACCTTTCCGGTCACCTGCCTTTCTCCGCTCCATACCACTGGCTTTCGCTTCAGATACATCAGAGAGTCGTTTTCGTGGAATTCAAGCGTGTCGGCCACTCCCTGCACGTCGGTGTTGAAAAATCTTCCGCGTGGATATGCCCTCGCCACATGATAGTCGCTGATGGTGTCCACAAGTCGTTCCGATTCCGGCAATGGCTGGCTTTTGATGTAGGCAAGCATCATTGCCAACATTTCATCCGGCGACAGCGGGTTTAGTTCCAATGTGTCCGACACCGGATATTCTATATATTCAAATTCATCGGCAAAAGTCCTCAGACGCTCCTGCCTGTCTATCTCGGACTGGGTTGTCCAGGTGGTGTCCTGACGCACGTATGTGAATATGGTGTCGGCACGCAGGAATAGCGTATCTGGTCGGGAATATTCTTTCAGCAGAGGATAGCCCGTGGCGAATGCCTCCTTTGTCAGATCGTTGTACATGCCGTATTCGCTGATCAAGATCATTTTGTTGGTGGTGTCGGTCAGCACCGTTGGCTGACTCAGCTTCGTGATGTCGCGATATTGGTAAGCACGGCTTATCCGCGTGGCATTGTCGTATATTATTGAATCCCCTTCGAGAAAAGTGGCGCGTCCGAGCGAATCGGTATGGATGATGGTGGAGCGGTGGTCCATCTCCATGTTGTTCAGTTGTGTGTCATACCATCCTTTGGTCGTGAAGATGGTGTCATTGGGCCCGTAGATGTCGGTCGGACTGTCAATCTGGGCTAAGTGGGTGGCGGTGTTGTAGTAGAGGGTGTCGCTCAGAAGCGTGAAGTCATCCTTATGGTTGATCAGCTCTACATCATAGAAAAACTCCGCATCCTTGGTCTTGCTGTTGTATTGTCCGTAGGTGGACGTGAGGGTGTTTACGTCATCCTTCAGAGTGCCGCCGCAGCCATAGTAGCCAATCTCAAGATCCACGTCATAATCGAGCGTATCGGTGAGCAGTTCTCCGCTCGGGTCCAGCAGCCTCACCGTGGGTTCACTTGGTCCGTTGGTAAGTTTCGCAAGTCGCTCATTGCCGTTGTAGAAAAGTTGGTCGGCATAGACAAAGAGGGTGTCGCCCTGCTCCATGCGCACATGGCCGAAGGCATCGAGCGAATTGATCCCGGGATAATAGTATGCTGAGTCGCAAAACATCCATAGCGAACCCTGGCGAAATTTGACATTGCCGCTCACTATCTGGCGCTCTACTGTGTCGTTCCAGTTTTGCAGTTTATATAGAACTTCTGCATTTTCGAGGAAAACCTTGTCTTTCTGGTATCTGTTTTGGCTGGGTATAACCGGTTTGATGGGTCTCGTCGGTTTCGGACGGGTATAGGATTCCTCGGTTTGACGTGCCTGTTGCCGTTTCGCCTGCTGGGCGTATGCGACAGCAATGTTGCCGGCAAATGCCAGCAACATCACTCCGATAATTCCTAATATGCCCTTCTGATACCTTGTCACTTTTCTCTCTATCTTTATCCCAAACCCCTTACTGAATTTTTAATTTTTAATTTTTAATTTTTAATTTTAAAAACGCTACTTCTCCTTCTCCCATCCTTCATAGCGGAATTCGCAATTGTTCCAGCCATCGGAGATATGGACGTAGGTATCCTTGATTTTGTTTTCCACCCAGTCTTTGATGATCCGTTCGCGTTCGCTGTTCTCATACATCTTTTTAAGAAGGTTGTAATCCTCGCTCAGGTTCGCGTTGTGTCCCGGAATGCGGGCGTTGAGTCTCACCATCACTGCCACGTCTTGGTTCCTCTTCTGGTCGGTCATCACGAATGCCTCGCTGATGTCGCCGACCTGCATCTTCTCGATGCGCTGGGCTATCTCAGGCGGCAAATCCTGCATCTCAAACCGTATGGTACCATAGTATTCGCTATACTGGTTGCTGTTTATCATCAATCCCTTGTTGTTGCGGGAGTCCTTGTCCTGGCTGATGTAGCGCACTGATTCGTCAAAGGTATATTGACCGGCCACTATCTCTTTGCGGATGGAGTCAAGGCGCATCGTGGCGTCGCGCAAATCCTTGTCACTCACCTTGGGGGTAAGGAGGATATGACGCACATTCACCTGGTCGCCTCTCCGTTCGATAAGCTGGATGATATGGTAGCCATATTCCGTTTCTACGATGCGGCTCACCTTCTTTGGGTCGTTGAGGTTCCAAGCCACATTGGCAAACTCCGGCACGTAGGCTGAGCGGTTTGCAAAACCAAGTTCTCCGCCATTGCGTGCGCTTCCCGGGTCTTCGCTGTGGAGAATGGCAAGGGTTGAGAAGGAGGCCTCTCCCTTGTTGACGCGATCGGTATAGTCGCGCAGACGAGCCTTCACGTCTTCTATCTCCTGCTTGGGAATCAAAGGATTGATCTGGGCTATCTGCACCTCCACCTGCATCGGAACGTAGGGAATACTGTCGGCAGGGAGTTTTGCGAAATATTTCTTCACATCGTTGGGAGTCGCCTTCACATTCTTTGTGAGGTTGGACTGCACTTGCTCCACTATGTAGTTGGTCTTCATCTTTTCCATTGCCTCGTCGCGAAGCGCATTCCACGATTTGCGGAAATATTCCTCCACTTTTTCCTGGCTGCCGAGGTTGGCCACAAAGAAGTTCATCTGGCGGTCTACGCCAGCGGTCAACTGGCTCTGGGGCGCCTCGATCGTGTCGAGCTTGGCCTGGTGCAGATATAGTTTCTCTACTGCCAACTGTTCCGGAATGACGCAGTAAGGGTCTCCTCCAAGACTGATTCCCTGGCTGCGCGTCTGGGCATATTCGTCTTCGATTTCTGACTTGTAGATGGCGTTGTCTCCCACTATCCAGGCCACTTCATCGATTACGTTCTTCTTTGGCCCGCTTGTGCTCTGTGCGATGCCAGTCAGCGTGGAGGCGAAAGCCACAAGGCAAGCCATTGCTATTATTGTCTGTTTTTTCATCTTGTATAGTTGCCTATTGTTAAAATATTTTTATCTATTGCCGTCTTCCTCAGTGCCTTTATAAGCCCTTTCTCGTAGTCGGCAAGGTGATTGTTTTTTATCCTGTCTTCTATAATCGGTGTCGCATACTCTTCCGGCATCTCTTCTCCGCTGTGGCGGAAATCGCTGATGTGCAGAAGGTAGGTCATCCCGTTGTGCTCGGTTTCAAAATCCACTGTCGCATCTACAAATTTGTCGGAGTTGCCAAATCTGTAGGGTATTTCCCCGGTGATGGCATCGAAATCCACCCATTGGTCGGCGAAATATCGGAATGTGGCTGTCTCTTTCTCCCCGATATTCTCAAGTTGGTCAAGGTCCTCGGGCCCGGCTCCCTTCATCCATCGCCGGATGTCGCCGATATAGCGTGATGTTGACGGCACCTTGATGAAGATGCCCTTCACTATCGGTCGCTCAAGCTTCAGCTCGGCATGATGCTGGCGGTAGTAGACTTTCACCCCCTTCTCATCTACCGGCTGAACTCCGTTGGCGCGCATCTTGCGGCGGTAGGAGTCCGATATCAGGCTGCGCCGGTAGGCATCCGTAAGTCGCTCGATTCGGTCCATGTCGTCGATTTGGCCAGCGGCCAGATCCTCTATCAGAAACCCATCAATCCATTCGTCGATGATGCTTTGGCTGAGGACAAGACTGTCGGCGCTGCTGATGCCCGGCGGCAACTGGCGCAGAATGTCAGATTTGCGTAGCACCGTGTCGCGGTATTGCGCCACGATGTATTCATCGGCGAAATCCGCTTTGTCTTTATGGGATTTCCCGCACCCAATTGCCGTAATGGCAAGTGCAAACACCGCTATGAAACCTTCTTTTCTCATCAATCAGCAAAGTTACAAAAAAAATCCCACCTACGCAATAGAAAAGGCACGATTTGCATCGCGCCTTTTCTTCAGTTCGTTTTGTCGTTGTCAATGATAAGTCAAAATGTCATTATGTCTATTTGTCATTTTGACATTTTGTCATCCTGTCATTTTGACATGAAGCAAAAGTTACTTCACTTTTTTCAGCACTTTGGTGTTGACGCTGGCTGGATATTTCGCTTTCAGTCGCTCCACCCAGTCACTTTCAAGGTGGTTCTGGTAGTCGCTCGTCACGAGTCCCTTCACATCTTCCATGCTCTCAGGTGCATCAAGCAGTCTCGGCTCCCATACGAAATATACGGTGTATCTCTTGTTGTTCGGTTTCACCGCGGCGCCGCCGAATACTGCATTGTCCACCATCGCATTCTGTCCCTCTTCCATCAATATCCGGTCGAGAGCTGCCTTGCCGCTGAATTTCTTGCGGATGTTTTTCATGTCGTCGTCCGCCTTGAATTCTTTCAGCTCCTCTCTCACTAAGTCTGCCACAGAGTCATTCATGGCCTGCACCAGAATTCCCTTCACGTGAGGTTTCTGCCATTTGTAGTCCCCGCGGTGCGCTGCAAAGTAATTGTTGAGTCCTTCGGTGTCCTGGGCTGCCTTGTCCCAAACCTCACGCACGCTTGCCTCGTAGAGCAGCGACCCCTCGCGATATTCGTTGAGTAAATTCCTATAATCAGGTTCGTTGGCGTAGAGCCATTCTTCCTCTGTTTCTACCAGTCGGTTGTCATAGTATGCCTCAATCATTTTTTTCATGATCTCGGATGCCTCTTCGCTGCCGCCAATGGCTAATGGTTTCTGGCTTTCTGCAAATTCGGATAGTAGTATGCTGTTCTTCCCGATTTTTGCAATTTCAATGCCCCCGAATCCGTTGACATCTTTAGCCTTCGCAAACCATATTGAGTCCGGGTCGTTTGCCACTACATCCGCGCAGAGTGCAGCTACGTTTTTCTCGTTAAGCGATGCTTGGTGTTTTTGCTCAAGATTGGAAATAAGATTCTGGCGGATAAGCTGGCTGCGCTGGTCCTGAGGATTGGCCATGCGTTTCAGCAGTGTGGGTTTCATCTGTTCGAGAGTTGCCGGCCCTTTCGCGTCAAGTTTCCTGATGATGTGCCAGCCGTAGGCACTCCTGACCGGAGTGGAAATCTCATCCACTGCAATCGCGAATGATGCGGAGTCGAATGGTTCCACCATCATGCCGGCGCCAAACCTGTTGAGTTTGCCTCCCTGCTGTGCGCTTCCGGGATCATCGGAATATTGGCGGGCAAGATCCTCAAATTTTGTGGGGTCGGCCTTCACCACTGCATAAAGGCTGTCGATTGTGGCTTTGGCTTTTGCCACATCTTCCGGAGTTGCGTTCGGACCAGCCATCTTCATGATGTGCTCCACAAGCACCGTGCCGCGTGCCGGACGATGTTTGCCTCCTTTCAAGATATGGTAGCCTTGTCCTGAATCCACCACATCTGATATCTCTCCCTCCTGAAGTTGCCATGCGGCCACCTCAAATGGATACGGGTAACGCCCCTCCATGATATATCCCATGCGGCCACCCTGGCTGTAGCTGCCTCTGTCCAAGGAAAATTCGCGGGCCATTTCCGTATAGTCGGCCCCGGACTTGAGCGCATCGTGGATGGAGTCGGCTTTTTCGCGAAACTTCACGTTCTCGTCATAATTGCGTCCCTTTGGAAGCATGATGTGATATGTCTCCACTTCCTCACGGCTGCGGTCGTAGGCCTGCTGCACAAGGTTGTTGATAAATAGGGAATCGGTCATGTAGGGCTGGGCAAGATCTCCTTTATATTGCTCCATTTCCTTCACGAACGCCGGAAGAGTGTCCAGATGCTGGTCAAGTGCGTCGGCAACTTTCAGTTTGTAGATCTTAAACATTTCGGTGTATTCCTCGAGTGTCTGCGGATCCACCTGCTGCTGACGGTTTTTGTTGTAGAGATATTCAAATTCTGCCCGTGTCACGTCCTGGCCGTTGACGGTCATGATTATCTCATCTTTAGCCGCGCAGTCTATGATAGTGCCGGCTGCAATTGCTAATGCTGTTATTAAAGTCTTGTTCATCGTTGTTGAAGTTGTCTTCAAAATAAAAAAGGAGGAATTTCTATCTTCCTCCTTTCTAAACGCATTATTTCGCTAAAAATTGTATCTTATTTAAAAAAATCATTTTCGTCTTTTCGTCATTTTGTCATTTTGTCATTTTGTCATTTTGTCAAAATGTCTGTAGTCTCATTTGTTGCTCTGGTTGAGTCCGGGATTTTGAGCGAGCTTCTCCAGGATATAATCCTTCGTCACCTCAAACTTCTTGCTCTTCGATGATGGTATCTCAAACATTGCATCCACCATGAAACTCTCCACTATGCTGCGCAGTCCGCGGGCTCCGAGTTTGTATTCGATTGCCTTATCCACAATGGTATCGAGGGCCTCTTCCGTGAAGGCGAGTTCCACTCCATCCATCTCGAAAAGTTTCTTATACTGGCGGATGATGGCGTTTTTCGGTTCGACGAGAATCCTTCTCAGGGCATCTCGGTCGAGTGGGTCGAGGGCGGTCAGCACTGGCAGTCGCCCGATAATCTCCGGAATCAGACCAAACGACTTTAGATCCTGAGGAAGCACATAACGCATCAGGTTTTCACGCTGTTTCTTTGCCTCTCCGGTGTTGTGCCCGTAGCCCACGATGTGGGTGTTGAGTCGCGCAGCTATCTTGCGCTCGATGCCGTCGAAGGCTCCTCCACAGACAAACAGGATGTTTTTTGTGTCCACCGGAATCATCTTCTGCTCCGGGTGCTTGCGTCCTCCGTTTGGCGGAACCAACACTGTCGAACCCTCCAGAAGTTTTAGCAAACCTTGCTGCACTCCCTCACCGCTCACGTCGCGGGTGATTGACGGATTGTCGCTCTTGCGGGCTATTTTGTCAATCTCGTCGATGAATACAATGCCGCGCTCGGCCTTCTTCACGTCGTAGTCGCATGCCTGGAGCAGACGGGTCAGCAAAGACTCAATGTCCTCGCCCACATATCCGGCCTCGGTCAGAACCGTGGCGTCTACGATGGTGAATGGCACATCAAGAAGTTTTGCTATTGTCTTGGCCAAAAGCGTTTTGCCAGTGCCGGTCGGACCCACTAAGATCACGTTCGATTTCTCAATGTCTACATCCTCGGCATCCTGAAGCCCGGCATCGAGGCGTTCGATTCGTTTGTAGTGGTTATAGACCGCTACCGACATATATTTCTTGGCCTCGTCTTGCCCGATGATATACTGGTCGAGAAATTCCTTGATTTCCTTTGGCTTCGGTATGCTTCTTTTTCCAGGTTTCTTCAACTTTACGGCGGTGTCATCCCTCCTCGACAGTTCAGACTGCGCTGCTGTGTCGATATATGAGATGCAGTCGGTGCAGAGAGCAAGCCCCGGCATGATTTCCACCACCGGGGTGGAGGGGGAGTCGGTCACTCCACACATGGCACACCTCAGACCATTGCCTGTACTTTTTTTTGCCATCTCCTCAGATTATTTCTTTTCGTTGACAAGAATCTTGTCGATCATGCCATATTCCTTGGCCTCGGCGGCTATCATCCAATAGTCTCGGTCGCTGTCGGCTGCCACTTTCTCTAGGCTCATGCCGCTGTGGTCTGATATGATGCGGTAGAGTTCCTCTTTCAGTTTCAGGATTTCGCGGGCTGTAATCTCGATGTCTGAGGCCTGACCCTGGATGCCGCCCATCGGCTGGTGGATCATCACGCGGCTGTGGGGGAGGGCAAAGCGTTTCCCTTTTTCGCCAGCAACAAGAAGCACTGCTGCCATTGAAGCTGCCATGCCGGTGCAGATTGTCGATACGTCGCTGTTGACATACTGCATGGTGTCGTAGATGCCAAGTCCGGCATATACCGACCCTCCGGGGGAGTTGATATAGAGGGAGATATCCTTGTCCGGATCCACTGAGTCGAGATAGAGCAGCTGGGCCTGGATGATGTTGGCGCTTGCGTCGGTCACCTGGGTGCCCAGGAAGATGATGCGGTCCATCATGAGGCGGGAGAACACGTCCATCTGGGTCACGTTGAGCTGACGCTCCTCAAGGATATAGGGATTCATGTAGTCGGCGGTGGGTACTGCCACTCCCGCCTGGCGGTTAATGGCCTTCTGGTAGCCATCGAGTGTATTGCTGTTTATGCCAAGATGCTTCACAGCATATTTTTCAAATTCATTCATATTCATTTAAAATGTTAATTTTGTCATTATGTCAATATGACATTATGTCAATATGACAGCATGGCTAAAAATAAGCGGCGTTGCGGATTTCCGCACCGCCGCTTATGATACCTTATTTAAATTAAGCTTCTGCGGGTGCGAATAGTTTGTTGAAGTCTTCCACGCTGACGCTCTTCTCTTCGAGTGTCACAGCATTCTTGACGGCCTGGTAGAGTTTTGTCTCGAATGCCTGGTGGCGGATCTGCTCGCCCTGTTGTCCGTTGACTATCTCGTTGGCATATTTCTCAAGCATGTCTGCCGGAACGTTGGGCATACCATACTGTGCAAACTGGTTGGCGGCTATCGACTTCGCAAGGTTGAGTGAATCTTCGGGAGTCACCTCAACTTTCAGGTCTTTTGCCACCTTGTTGCTGATAAGCTGCCATACGAGCTGTGGGCGTGCTTTGCCGTATTCCTCCTCGATGTTCTCATCATTGAGGGTTTCGTTGGCCTGCTTCAGGTAGTCTTTCAATACTGCGTCGGGAAGCTCAAGCTCGCCTACTGCCTTGAGGATGGCATCCTTTGCGTCGATCGTGAAGCGGAAGTCGCTGTCGTTGTGCAGCTGGTTCTCGATCATCTCTTTCACTCCCTTCTTGTAGCCTTCCTCATCTTTCACGTTGTCTTTGCCGAAAAGCTGGTCGTAGTATTCCTGGCCAAGTTCTGCCGGTTTCAACACGATGCAGTCGGTCACTTCAAACTGGAAGTCGCCCGTGTGGTTTGGCACGTCTTCCCTGTCGATATGAAGCATGCTGCTGAGTTCCACCTCATTGGCACCGCAGGTGGCTGCGGGATTGAAGGTAAACTTGTCGCCAACTTTCTTGCCTACGAAAAGGGCCTTCTGCTCTTCGCTCGTGAAACGTTCGGGAGCCACGATGCCGTTTTCCACTACTACGCCACCTTCCTTCACGCTCCCGTCTTCATTGAGTTCGGTGATCACACCCTTCACGACTGCGGTGGCGTCAACTGTGTCGCCCGATTCCTGCTTGCCGAAGCGGCGGCGCAGGTTCGCATCCTGGTCTTCCACCATCTTGTCGGTAACCTCTATATTGTAGTAGGGCACCTTAAGGTCTTTGTTCACCGGATCTTTGATTTCTGGCACCAGACCTACCTTAAACTTGAAGGTGAAGTCATCGCTTTTAATGTCAAACTTCTCATCAGCCTCAGGGATGGGATTGCCAAGCACCGGAAGTTTGTTCTCCTTTATATAATTGTAGATGGCATCGGAAGTGGCTTTGTTCACTTCATCATATTTCGCTGCCTCGCCATATTTCTTCTGGATGAGCGTCATCGGGGTGTGTCCCGGACGGAATCCCGGCTCCGGACGATTCTTGGCGATTGACTTAAGGGCTTTCTTTACGTTGTCAGCGTAGTCTGCTGCCTGCAGCTCTACGGTCACGATGCCATTTACATCGTCGATCTTTTCAAACGTTACGTTCATTGCGTTTTTATATGAGTGTTTTTGTTTATTTCTATTTCCAACAAATTCCGTGCCGAAATGGCTTCGGTTTTTTTTATTTGTTATCCAATTTTGGGATTGTTTCGCAAAATTAGCAAAAAATTCCGACATAAGCAAAAAAGTATTCTTGATAGACTGAAAAAAAGGATGCTTTCTCCGCATCCTTTTTTTAAGAACCTTTTTGTTCCTTTGTTCTTTCTCACTTCACCTTTACCATTCCAGCCCGTGCCTGCTCCATCTTCTCTTTGTTGGCCTCATATTGTTTGTACTGGTCAGTGGTGAGGATTTTTTTCATTTCCTGGTCGTAGGCTTCTCTCTTGGCCTTCATCTCGGCTGCGCGGGCTTCTCTCTTGGCTTCCTTTTGTTTCTGCTTTTCAGCGCGGGCTGCCTGGCGCTCGCTGCGCTGCTTCTCCTGGAAGGCCTGGTACTGCTGTTGCTGTTCTGCGCTCAGCGTGATGCCGTTGAAGAGGGGATTCTCTCCGCCGCGACCCATTTCGCGGGGGCCTTTGCCATCTTTCTTCACTTTGCCATATCTGAATTCTCCACCCTTGGGGGCTTTCTTCCCTTTCTTGAAGTCTTTGCGGTCCTTGTCGCCCTTTTTGCATTCTTTCTTGTCCTTGGAGCATTCGGTGCCGGTGCAAACCTTCTGTTCAGTCTGGGCGGTTGCCACTTCCTGTGCGTTCATCACTGAGGGTACTGCTATTACTGCTGCGAGTGCGAGAGAGAGGGTCATCAATATCTTTTTCATGTTCTTTTCTGGTTTTAGTTGGTTTTTGTTTTTGCTCATTAACTCTTCAGAAGTTGTCTATACTTTGTCCTTTAATTATTTGTTCTTTGTTTTTTAGTCACCGTTCGGTTTTCCTTGCCGGCTACATTACTATGACCCCCAACCCATCCCAAAGTTTAACCCACCCTCCCATTTTTATCCTTTTTTTACAAAAACATAGTGGTATATCAGTTGATGACAGTTCGGTTGTTCTGTTTCTGTTCGCCTGTCTAAGTATTGTTCTGGTGTCCCTTCTCACATATGATTGGGTTCATGCCATCGCACTTGATAATGTATTCTTTAGATTCGTAATGGGCATTAAGCCACAAGTCTTGCCATTTGTCGGATTTCTCAGTAATTCGCCTTGCGGTAGAGAGTGGCTTTCTTCATGACTATGTCTGATTTATACTAAAAAGGTTCGACTTATCTGCGCATAAAGAGGCGAAAACAGGTCCGGCACTATGCTCACCAGGCGTTTTTCACTGTCAATGTTGGCTTTTGCAGTCTCATTCAGCGAGACGTTAGGGTGAAGCCTGTCCCGTCACGGGGGATGTGAAATGAGAAGTCGGTGGCAGATTCGGCATGGGCACAAAGAGAAAATCCCAACAGTATGCCGGTTAAAAAGGAAGCGGTGTATTTGCAGGCCGTTTTCTTCATGGAGGGAGGTCGTTTTTCAGTTTCGGCTGCAAGTTACCAAAAATTTCCGATATCTCCAAATAATTCTGCAAAAATCAAAAATAAAAAGAAAAAATATCGAAAGAATTAATATGGACTACGAGAATAAATATGGGAACAGAACTTTTTAAGGTGATTGTGATACAACCATTATACTCTTAACCCTTACCCTTAACTCTCAATTCCCCATATCCGACAGGAATTTGATTCTCACAAGCCGGATTTCCTCCTCGGTGTAATCCTCGTCAAGTTCCTGGATTGCCTCCTCAAGGTTGTCCTCCTCTGTCTCGCTGAAATAATCCATTATGTCTTCCTGGACTCCCTCTTCGAGCACCTCGTCAAGGAAATAGTCGATGTTGATCTTGATGCCGGCCTCCACTATTGCCTCCAGCTCATCGAGCACCTCGTTGAAGTCAAGTCCCTTGGCCTCCGCAAGTTCATCAAGCGCAATCTTGCGGTCGATGCCGGTGATTAGATACACCTTGAGCTTCGACTTGTTGGGCATCATCCTTACCTTGAAGTCTTCCGGGCGAACTATTTCGTTTTCCTCCACATATTCTTTTATAGTGTGGATAAAGTCCTCGCCAAATCGCTTGGCTTTGCCAGTGCCCACTCCCGGTATGAAGGAAAGCTCTTCCATAGTTATGGGGTAGGTTGTTGCCATAGCCTCAAGTGATGGTTCCTGGAATATAACGTAGGGAGGCACGTCATTTTTCTTCGCTATCTTTTTCCGCAGATCGAGCAGGATCTTATATAGCACCTCGTCTGCCGCCCCCGACCCTGATGTCGGTGTCGGATCCGGTGTTTCTGATTCGGAATATTCCGAGTCTTCCACCACCTTGAATTGTGGTGTGGGATTCTTGAGATATTTTTTACCCTTGGCTGTCACCTTGATTATGCCGTAATTTTCGAGATCGCGTTTCAGGTATCCGGCGATGTCGGCTTGGCGTATGACGGCTGCAAGCATGCGTTCATCACTATTGGGCATGCAGCCAAACATTTCGTTTTCATCATGCCCGTTGGAGCGAATTTCATCTGTGGCGCGTCCTATCATCATGCAGATAAGATATTCCGCCTTGTATTTTTCCTTAAGAGAAAGGGCCGTTTCAATCACGGCGCAAAGTTCTTCTGTAGCTTCCACTAATTTTTTAGGGTGTTTGCAATTGTCGCAGTTGCCACAATTGTCATTGTCATAGTTCTCGCCGAAATAGTGCAGGAGAATGCGTCTGCGGCATACCGACGACTCAGCGTAGGCTGCCGTCTCTGCCAATAACTGACGCCCTATTTCCTGCTCGGCGGCGGTTTTTGAGAGCATTAATTTGTCAAGTTTCTGAAGGTCTTTACGCGAATAGAAGGCTATGCATCTTCCCTCGCCTCCGTCGCGACCGGCACGCCCCGTCTCCTGATAATACCCCTCCAGGCTCTTCGGTATGTCGTAGTGTATCACGTATCTGACGTCTGGCTTATCGATTCCCATCCCAAAGGCTATCGTGGCAACTATCACGTCGACATCCTCATTGAGAAAGGCATCCTGGTTTTCACTTCTCATGGCCGAATCCATGCCGGCATGATAGGGGAGTGCTTTGATATTGTTGACTTTCAAAAGCTCCGCCAATTCCTCCACTTTCTTGCGGCTCAGGCAATAGACGATTCCGCTTTTGCCGGGGTTTTGCCTTATGTAGCGGATGATATTGGCATCTATGTCTTTCGTTTTGGGTCTTACTTCATAATATAAATTTTCTCTGTTGAAACTTGATTTGAATACTTTCGCCTTCAGCATCCCCAGGTTTTTCTGGATGTCGTGTTGCACCTTCGGTGTCGCTGTCGCTGTCAGCGCTATCACCGGGCGGTCGCCAATCCGGTTGATTATCGGGCGTATGCGGCGGTATTCCGGACGGAAGTCATGTCCCCACTCCGAGATGCAATGTGCCTCGTCCACTGCAAAAAAGGATATTTTCACATTGTTGAGGAAATCCACGTTCTCGTCTTTGGTCAGCGACTCCGGGGCCACATAGAGCAACTTCGTGCGCCCTGCAAGCACATCTTCTTTCACCGATTCGATTGCAGCTTTTGTCAGCGATGAGTTAAGGAAGTGTGCCACGCTGTTGTCTTCCGCGTATGCGCGTATTGCATCCACCTGATTTTTCATCAGGGCTATAAGAGGAGAAATGACAATGGCTGTCCCTTCCGACATCAGGGCCGGCAACTGATAGCATAGCGATTTCCCACCTCCGGTGGGCATCAACACGAAGACATCCTCGCCTTCGAGGAGCGAGCCGATTATGTCTTCCTGATGCCCTTTGAATGTGCTGAATCCAAAGTGTTGTGTCAGTGCTTTTTTGAGTGTGTCTGGGTCAGTCATTTGCTATAAGGATTGAGGAGCGGACGCGCCGCATTGTATAGATATATACAAAATTACTACTTTTTTCCGAAACTGCAAATAATTCCCTCTTTTTTCTCTTTTTTCAGCCCAATTTTTCTTTCCTCCCCTTATTT
>CAYMBR010000054.1:0-15843 GCA_964388725.1 uncultured Sangeribacter sp.
GGTTGTCGGTTGTCGGTTGTCGGTTGTCGGTTGTCGGTTGTCGGTTGTCGGTTGTCGGTGCGATGCTGATTGTGCATTGAGAATTGTGCGTTGTGCATTTCTCATTGTGCATTTCTAAAGAACTCCGAAACTGTGATGGCGGTTGCGGCAGCCACGTTGAGAGATTCTGCGTGAGGCCCTTTGGCAAAACTTGGTATCAGGAGTGGAAGGTTCACCTTTTGCCTGATTTCCTCACTCAGTCCGTTGCCCTCATTCCCCATCACCACAAAGGCTGGCAGTTTCAAATCGGCATTGTATATGTTTTCTCCGTCAAGAAGTGTGCCGTATACAGGTATTTCAGGATGTCGGTTGATGACAGACAAAAGGTCGGTCTGCACAATTCGTATCATTCCGATTGCTCCCATTGAAGACTGCACCGTCTTTGGATTGTAAGGGTCAGCACATCCTATGCCAAGAATTACCTGCTCAATGCCGAACCAAGATGCAATCCGGAGGATAGTCCCGAGATTGCCAGGATCCTGCACTGCATCAAGCATAAGGGTAAGGGATTCCGATAGGAGAGGGGTGTCGATGCCGGCAGGAGCGGGCATACGATAAATGGCAATCACCTCCGGGAGTGTCTGGAGTTGTGAGATTTTCCTCATATCCTGTTCTTTGGCATAAAAAATTGGTTTGCCATCTAATTTGTCGGCCGATATCTGCGCTCCTTCAAGCAAAACTATAGCTTCTGTGGAGAAGAAAGGCAGAGTGTCTTCCACACACTTCATCCCCTCGGCCATAAAGAGTCCGAGTTTCTCCCTTTGTTTTCTGCTTCCCAATCGGGAATATAGATTTACTTTTGCCTTAGATAATTCCATACCGCTAAATTAATAAAAATAATCCAACTGTCAAAATACCCACAATCTTTGACTACAGCTTTTACGCACCTATTGACCAATTTTTAGTATTTTATCCACCAGCAATGGATAAATTTTATTGATTTTATCCATTGTTATTGGATAAAATTTATTATCTTTGCAAAAAAAATTAGTGCAATTATGATATCATGGGAAATTTTAAAGTCAATAATCATAGAGGGGCAGGAAATGCTTGCAGAGATTACCGCCATCCCCCGCGCAGCCGAGATAGAACCTCATGCGCGCTATGCATTTGTCGGAATTCGCCAGTCCGGCAAGTCGTATATGATGTATCTCCAAGCAAAACGTCTAATAAAAGAAGGGCATGGCATTAAGGAGATGATCTTCATAAATTTTGACGACGAACGTCTGCTGAATTTTTCTGTTGAAGATTTTGATGACATACTCAAGGCCTATTCGTCTTTATATGAGCATAAGCCCATACTTTTTCTCGATGAGATTCAAAACATTGAGGGATGGGAACATTTTGCACGTCGCCTTGCGAATCAGAAATACATGGTCTATGTCACCGGCAGCAATGCTAAGATGCTAAGCAAGGATATTTCCACAATTTTGGGTTCTCGTTATCTCGAATTGCATGTGTTTCCCTATTCATTCAAAGAATATCTGATTGCGAGAGGAGTGGAGATTGGGGATCAATGGATTTATGGAAATACAAGGGGGGTGGTGGACCGAAATTTAAGAGAATATTTTCAATGGGGAGGTTTCCCGGAACTGAATCTTTTTGTCAACAAACGCCATTGGCTCAATGAGCTGTATGAGAAAATACTGTTGGGTGATATCATACAGCGAAACAAAATAAAAAACGAGACGGCATTGCGTCTTACCATCAAACGCCTTGCAGAGAATATAAAAACCCCTACATCGTTTAATCGACTTGCGGGAATGGTTAAGGCTACTGGGTTTTCAATCACTCCGACATCTATTGCCGCTTACATCGGGTATTGCATTGATGCGTGTATGTTGTTTGCTCTTGAAAACTGGGCTTCAAAATTCGTGGAAAGAGCAACAGTGAAGAAACATTATTTCATCGACAATGGTCTGCTGAACATATTTCTTGCTGACAGTGATACATCGCTGCTTGAAAATATATGCGCATCTACTCTTCATAGGAAGAGTTTCGTTGATGACAACTACACTCCTTATTTCTACAATAAAGAGGTAGAGATAGACTTTTATCTTCCCGGTTTGAAAAAGGGAATTCAGGCTTGTTATAGTCTGAAAGACAGCGAGACCCTCGACCGGGAGGTGCGTGCACTGACAACATTCCATAGACTGTATGGTTTGCAAGAAGCAGAGATTGTTACATATTCGGAAGATACGGTTATCGAGTCGTCTGGGCTTACAATACAAGTAACCCCTCTCGCCAAATGGCTTATGTCGATGGAGTAAGTGATAACATTAAAGGCATTTTATCATAACTTTTTATTTCGGAAATTTGTTTATTAATAGATAAATTTCTACCTTTGCAGTGTAAAACGTCAGGTATTATCTATAAGTACCATTATGAACAAATACAAGGTAAGGGATGTCATTAGAATGCTTGAAGCCGATGGATGGTTTCTTGATAGAACAAGAGGAAGTCACCGTCAGTTTAAGCATATCTCAAAACCCGATACAGTATCTGTGAATGGGAAACCAAGTCAGGTATTGGAGCAATTTATATTAAACAGTATATGGAAACAAGCAGGATGGAAATGATTGCTGCAATATAACTAAAAAGGAAGAATTATGCAACAAAAGGAAATAAAGGTATTAGTGAGTTGGTCTGGCGAAAACTACAATGGAGGAATCGGTGATTCTGAAATAGGAGCGATTTTGGTGGCTGCCACAACTCTTGATGAATTCAAGTCAGAATTCGAGGAATCTTTTAAGTTTCATATCGAAGGTATGAAACAAAACAGATTGAAAATTCCGGATTATATATTGAAAGATGAATATAAAATCGTCTATAATCTTGAGGCTACTGCATTGCTTAAGGAAGCGGAAAAATTCACAACTCTCGCTGCTATAAGCAGAGCCTCCGGAATTAATCAGAAACAACTTTCTCATTATGCCACGGGAATCAAGCAACCTCGTGCTGCATCCAGAGAACGAATCATTAAAGGTATCCATGCCATAGGTCGGATGGCTCTGGCTCTTTGAGACTATTCTATTTAAGATGAAATATATAGGTGCACATGTAAGTACGGCAGGGGGAGTGGCAAACGCTCCGCTTGAGGCCATCGCCATCGGTGCAAAAAGTTTTGCACTCTTCACCGGAAGCAGCAACCGTTGGCAATCAAAAGCCCTCTCCGAAAAAGATATTGAGCAATTTAAGGAAAACTGCAAGGCGGGAGGTTTTGAATCATCGTTGATTCTTCCTCACGACAATTTCCTGATAAATTTGGGTAGCCCGGATCCGACAAAACTCGCCATGAGCCGCAAGTCATTTCTTGAGGAAATGAAGCGTTGCGAGCAACTTGGATTGACAATGCTCAATTTCCATCCCGGAAGCCATGTCAACGAGATTGACGAAGAGAAATGTCTTGATATTATAGCGGAATCCATCAACCTGACCTTGGATAAAACCGACGGAGTGATGGCGGTGCTTGAATCGACTGCCGGACAAGGCAGCAACTTGGGTTACAAATTCGAGCATCTTGCACATGTGATTGACAAGGTGGAAGACAAATCACGAGTCGGAGTCTGCATAGACACCTGCCATTCATACTCGGCTGGCTACGACCTCGCCACAGATGACGGTTATAAGGCGACATGGGAAGCTTTCGACGACATAATAGGAAAGGATTATCTAAAGGCGATCCATCTCAACGATGACCTCAAGAAAATTGGCAGCCGGGTTGACCGCCATGCGGAGATTGGCAAAGGCACTCTCGGCATGGAATTCTTCCGAAGGTTTGTCAATGACCCGCGTTTCGACGACATGCCGATAATCCTCGAAACCCCCAATCCGGCCATTTGGCCCGAAGAAATAAAGTTCCTTTACTCACTTATCGAGAATCCAGTTTAAGGTTTAAGGTTTAGTTCTTCAGAGTAGAGCTTCACCGATAAAATAAACCCATAAACCCATAAACCCAATAAAATATGTCAAAGACAAAACCAGACCTCAATTTTTGGAAACTATGGAATCTTAGTTTTGGATTCTTCGGAGTCCAGATTGCATACGCACTTCAGAGCGCAAACGTATCGCGTATATTCACCACAATCGGTGCAGACCCCCACGACCTTTCCTACTTCTGGGTCCTCCCTCCGCTGATGGGACTTATCGTGCAACCTATTGTAGGTAGTTCCTCCGACAAGACATGGAACCGTTTTGGCCGCCGCCTGCCATATTTGATTCTTGGGGCTGCCATTGCAATCATAGTGATGTGCCTGCTCCCCAATGCCGGCAGTTTCGGCCTTACAGTCAGCAACGCAATCCTGATTGGACTTTTCGCCCTGATGATGCTCGACACATCCATCAATATGGCGATGCAGCCATTCAAGATGCTGGTGGGTGACATGGTGAATGAAAAACAGAAAGGATTGGCCTATTCCATCCAGAGTTTCCTCTGCAATGCCGGTTCGATCATCGGTTATATTTTCCCCTTCCTTTTCGCATGGATTGGAATAGCCAATGTGGCTCCCGCAGGAGAGGTGCCTCCCACTGTGATATGGTCATTCTATATCGGAGCAGCCATCCTGCTTCTATGCGTGGTGTATTCTCTTGTGAAAATCAAGGAATGGCCTCCTCACGTTTATAATGAATACAATGGAATTGAGGGGACACCGAAGGAAAAAACGCCCAAGCAGAATCTTTTCAAACTGCTGGTGCACGCCCCCAAGACATTCTGGACCGTTGGTCTGGTGCAGTTCTTCTGCTGGTTTGCCTTCTTATTCATGTGGACCTACACCCCCGGCACCGTAGCGCGCAATGCTTTCGACGCTCCGGCTATTGAGAATGTGAAGGGTATTTCCTATACAGATTCTAAAGGCAAGAAGGCCAAGGAAGATGCGAAGTTTATCCTGACTCAAGACAATCAGGTGGTAGTGACCAACAACAAAGCAGAGATGGAGCTTTCGTCGCTTCCGGCACCTGCCAATCTGAAGGCAGTGGGTATCATGACCACAGATCCGAAGACCGGAGAACTCTTCCTTGACGAGGTGAAGAATTTCACAATTCCTAATCCGGCAACTGCCACTTTCGACCGTCAGGTGGAACTTGATGCCGCTTCCGAACAGTATAATGACGCCGGCAACTGGGTTGGCATTCTCTTTGCAGTGCAGGCCATCGGTTCTGTGCTTTGGGCTATGGTGCTTCCCCGTTTCAGAAACCGCAAGTTCTCTTATGCCCTCAGTCTTTTGCTCGGAGCAGCCGGTTTCCTTGGCAGTGCCTTCATCGCCGACAAATATCTCCTTTTCGTGGCATTCCTTCTGATCGGTTGTGCGTGGGCCGCGATGCTGGCATGGCCATTCACAATACTTACCAACTCACTGAAGGGGGGCAATATTGGAGCATATCTCGGACTCTTCAACTGCACTATCTGTATCCCGCAGATTGTGGCGGCTATTCTTGGTCGTGTAATCCTTGGAGGTCTCAGTACTCCCACTGAGGTGGCACCGCAAGCCACCATGATGGCGATTGCCGGAGTGATGATAGCGGTCGGAGCGCTCTGCGTTGCTTTCATCAAAGAGCATTCAGCCGAATCCGTTCAGGCCAACTAACCCTAACCTCTAACCTCTAATCCCTAACCCAATTGACTATCATAGATTATCAAGGCGTTGAGATCCACCGCGCCGAAAAGACAGTTTTGCAGGATGTCTCCCTCACAATAGGAGAGGGGGAATTCTGCTATCTTGTGGGCCGAGTAGGAAGTGGAAAAAGTTCACTTCTGAAGTCCATGTATGCAGATGTTCCCATCTTCAAGGGGGATAAAGCCGAAGTTATGGGCTTTGACCTTTTGAATTTAAAACGAAAAGAGATACCGTTTCTTCGCCGCAAGATAGGCATCGTGTTTCAGGATTTCCAATTGCTTCAGGATCGCTCTGTGTTTGAAAATCTTGCATTTGTCCTCAGGGCTACGGGATGGGGCGACAAGCGGGAGATGGAGCATCGCATAGAGGATGTTCTGATCGATGTGGGAATGCAGAACAAGAGTTACAAGATGCCCCACGAACTATCCGGCGGTGAGCAGCAGCGAATAGTGATTGCCAGGTCGTTGCTCAATAACCCGAGCCTCATACTTGCCGACGAACCCACCGGCAATCTCGACCCCCAGACTGGCATTTCTATAGTGAGTCTGCTTCAGGAACTCGCGGCCAATGGACATACGATACTGATGGCCACCCACAATCTTCAGCTATGCGAGGATTTTCCCGGTCGCGTTATCCGTTGCCGTGACCAACGCCTTCTGACCGATTAATTCCGTTTTGACATTTTTCATTAAAAACCCCAAGTTTCTGATAGAAACTTGGGGTTTTACTTTCACAACTCAAATTATTTTATTAAATTTGCGCGTGTTTAAGTATTTTTCGCATTGCGAAAGTAAAATAAAAGCGAACTAATATCATCAGAAATAAATACAATCTGTTAAATTATGGCAGAAAACAATGAAAAACTTTTCGACATGTTTCCGCCGGTGACCACCGAAGAGTGGATGGCGAAGATCAATGTCGATCTCAAGGGCGCCGATTTCAACAAGAAACTCGTATGGCGCACCAACGAAGGCTTCAACGTGATGCCCTTCTATCGCAAGGAAGACATCGAGGGTCTTCCCTCAGTTGGCTCAATGCCGGGCCAATTCCCCTACGTAAGAGGCACACGCACCGACAACGACTGGCTTATCCGCCAGCAGATTCTTGGTGCAGATGCAGCTGAAATCAACAAAAATGCGAAGCATGCCATCGACAAGGGTGTCGAATCTCTCGGCATTTGCCTTTGCCATGGTCTTGAGGCTTCCGACCTTGCTGCAGTGCTTGAAGGCATCGACCTGAAGAAAGTTGAGGTCAACGTAAACTGTTGTCCGTCGAAGGCTGTGGAAGTAGCACAGGCTCTTGTGGCTCTTGTGGAAAAAGATGGAGCAGTCGCTGAATTCCGTGGCAGCATCGGATTCAACCCCTTCAAGCGTCTGCTCAAGCATGGTCTTGACTTCCCGAAAGACATCAGGGAGACTGCACTTGCAGTTTATGAGTCCGTAAAACCAGTAGCAGGACTGCGTTGCTTTGCAGTGGATACATTCCTATTCTGCAATGCCGGTGCCTACATCACCCAGGAACTCGGATATGCCCTCGCATGGGGTGCAGAATGGCTGACACTGCTGACAGAGGCCGGTCTGAAGCCCTGTGAAGTCAACGACCGCATCATGTTCAACATGGGAATCAGCTCCAACTATTTCATGGAACTTGCTAAGTTCCGCGCCGGACGTATGCTTTGGGCAGAAATCGTCAAAGCCTTTGGTGCCGATGAGGATTGCTGCAAGATGACAGTACATGCAGTCACAAGTCAATTTAACATGACAGTCTATGACGCACACGTCAATCTGCTCCGCTCCATGACAGAGACCATGAGCGCTGCTCTCGCTGGTGTTGACTCCATCGAGACTCTTCCCTTCGACCTCCAGTATAAGACTCCTGATGAATTCAGCGAGAGAATTGCCCGCAACCAGCAGCATCTTCTCCGCGAGGAATCACACCTCGACAAGGTGGTGGACCCCGCCGGCGGCAGCTACTATATCGAAACTCTCACATCTTCAATTGCTGCCCAGGCATGGAAGGTCTTCAACGAGGTTGAGGACAACGGTGGTTTCTACGCCATGCTCAAGAAAGGTGAAATACAGGCCAAGGTCAACGAAAGCGGTGTGAAACGCCACCTCGACGTTGCCCGCAGAAAGGAAATCTTGCTTGGCACCAACCAATATCCCAATGTCAACGAGATGGCTCTCGACAAGATTGAGAAAGACGCTTGCGCTTGCAAATGCGGATGCGGAGAGGCTACTGACGGTGCTGTGGATTATCTTATCTTCGACCGCGCTGCCAGCCAGTTTGAGCAACTGCGTCTCGACACTGAGCGCGCTGCAAACCGTCCGAAAGTCTTTATGCTCACTATCGGTAACCTCGCAATGCGTCTTGCACGTGCACAGTTCTCCGGCAACTTCTTCGGTTGCGCCGGTTATGAAATCATCGACAACAATGGCTTTGCCACGGTGAAGGAAGGTGTGGATGCAGCAGTGGCTCAGGGTGCAGATGTAGTTGTGCTCTGCTCAAGCGATGACGAATATGCTGAATACGCGCCTGAAGCCTACAAAGAACTTGCCGGACGTGCTGAATTTGTGGTGGCCGGAGCTCCCGCCTGCATGGACATCCTCAAGGCTCAGGGAATCGAAAACTATATCCACGTACGCGTCAACGTGCTTGACACTCTCGTGGCTTTCAATGCAAAACTCCTCAAATAAGATTGCGACATGAGACCTAATTTTAAAGAAATAGATATCACAAAAGTTGTCTCTCCCGCAACTGCCGCTCCTGCGGTGAAAGGGGAGGAATACCTGACGGCTGAACTTATCCCGGTGAAGCCGGTATATACCAAGGAAGACCTCGAAGGCCTTGAGCATCTCGACTATGTGGCCGGACTCCCGCCTTTCCTGAGAGGCCCTTATAGCGGCATGTATCCGATGCGCCCCTGGACTATCCGTCAGTATGCCGGATTCTCTACGGCAGCTGAGTCAAACGCATTCTATCGCCGTAACCTCGCTTCCGGTCAGAAGGGTCTGTCGGTGGCATTCGACCTCCCGACCCACCGTGGCTATGATGCTGACCACGAGCGTGTGGTAGGCGACGTCGGCAAGGCAGGCGTGTCAATCTGCTCCATCGAGGACATGAAGGTGCTTTTCGATGGCATTCCATTGGGCAAGATGTCGGTGTCCATGACGATGAACGGTGCTGTGCTTCCGGTGCTTGCATTCTATATCAATGCAGGTCTTGAACAGGGCGTGAAACTTGATGAGATGGCCGGTACAATCCAGAACGACATCCTCAAGGAGTTTATGGTGCGCAACACCTATATCTATCCGCCGGCCTTCTCCATGAAGATTATCGCCGACATCTTCGAATACACTTCGAAGAATATGCCTAAGTTCAACTCAATCTCAATCTCCGGCTATCACATGCAGGAGGCCGGCGCAACTGCCGACATCGAACTTGCCTATACTCTTGCCGATGGTCTTGAATACCTGCGCGCAGGTGTCAACGCCGGCATGGATATCGATGCATTCGCTCCGCGTCTGAGCTTCTTCTGGGGCATTTCGATGAACTACTTCATGGAAATCGCAAAGATGCGTGCTGCGCGTATGCTATGGGCAAAGATCGTGAAACAGTTCAATCCGAAAAACCCGAAATCACTTGCCCTGCGTACCCACAGCCAGACATCCGGTTGGTCGCTCACAGAGCAGGATCCCTTCAACAACGTTGGCCGTACATGCGTAGAGGCGATGGGTGCCGTTCTTGGTCACACCCAGTCGCTCCACACCAATGCCCTCGACGAGGCAATCGCACTTCCTACCGACTTCTCTGCACGTATCGCTCGTAACACCCAGATCTATATCCAGGAGGAAACCTATGTCACAAAGCAGGTTGACCCATGGGGGGGCAGCTACTATGTGGAGGCTCTGACCAATGAGATTGCCCACAAGGCATGGGATCACATTCAGGAAATCGAAAAACTTGGCGGTATGGCGAAGGCTATCGAGACTGGTCTTCCGAAGATGAAGATTGAGGAGGCCGCAGCCCGTACTCAGGCCCGCATCGACTCCGGCAAGCAGTCGATCATCGGTATCAACAAGTATCGTCTTGACCATGAGGATCCGATTGATATCCTTGAGATTGACAACACCGAGGTGCGCAAGGAGCAGTGTGAGCGTCTTGAGCAACTCCGCAAGAACCGCGACGAAGCTGCAGTGCAGAAAGCACTCGCCGACATCACAGAGGCTGTGAAGGATCCGAGCAAGGGCAACCTTCTCGACCTCGCTGTCAAGGCTGCCGGCTTGCGTGCTTCTCTTGGTGAGATTTCCGATGCCTGCGAGGCTGTCGTAGGACGTTACAAAGCTATAATCAAAACAATTTCAGGCGTGTACTCCATTGAAGAAAAGGGTGATCCCGAATTTGAGGAAGCCCGCAAGGCTGTGGCAGACTTCGCAAAGCGTGAAGGTCGCCAGCCGCGTATCATGATTGCCAAGATGGGTCAGGACGGCCACGACCGTGGTGCAAAAGTTGTTGCCACCGGCTATGCCGACTGCGGATTTGACGTGGACATGGGTCCTCTCTTCCAGACCCCGGCAGAGGCTGCCCGTCAGGCTGTGGAAAACGACGTCCACATCCTTGGTGTAAGTTCACTTGCCGCCGGTCATAAGACTCTTGTGCCCCAGGTGATTGAAGAACTTAAGAAACTCGGCCGTGAGGATATCCTTGTTACAGCGGGTGGCGTAATTCCTGCCCAGGACTACGATTTCCTCTACAAAGCTGGTGTATCGGCAATCTTCGGTCCCGGCACTCGTATTCCTAAGAGTGCAATCGAGATGATCCGCCTCCTTAACGAGCAGACAGCCGAATAACAATACTCTAACCAATATGAAGAAATCTTTGTTTTCACTTGGCATCATGCTTTCGATGTCAGTATGCGCCTTCGGATGGGGTTCCAAAGGTCATGACGTGGTGGCCTATATAGGCGAACAACACCTCACTCCGGCTGCCAAAGCGGCCGTAGATGAAATCTACGATGGTAAATCGCTCGTATATTGGGCAAACTGGCCCGACAATGCGTGCCATACACCCGAATATGCCTATACCAAGACATGGCACTACCGCAACATCGATGCCGGGAATGACTATGACGTGTTCCCACGCAACGAAAACGGGGATGTGACCACCGCCATCAAGGAGCAATATGCAATCCTCGCCAATCCAAACGCATCGAAAGAGGATAAGAAACTTGCCCTCATTCTTCTTGTGCACTTCTGCGGCGACATTCATCAGCCGATGCACATGGGACATCTCTCTGACCTTGGCGGCAACAGCGTAAAACTGAAATTCTTCGGCAGGAACTCCAATCTTCACAGTGTTTGGGATTCCGGTGTCCTCGAGTCCGGCCATAGCTGGTCGCACACCGAGTGGGCAAACCAGATCGACCGTATCTCGCCTGAAGAAGCCAAGCAGATAATCGCTTCCGCTGATCCCGACGACTGGGGAAAGGAATGCTTTGCATACGCGACAAAGATTTACGACTCAACACCCGAAGGCTCGGAACTTAGCTATGACTATGTGGCAGAATGGACTCCGCTGATCGAACAGCAGCTTCTCAAGGGAGGATATCGCCTTGCCGATCTGCTCAACACCCTTTTTGACCCCAACTACACTAAGTGAACGAACAACCCCTACTAAATCTGCCTCCGGTGGAACTCCGTTTTCGTAAGGAAGATGGTATTCTCAAAGTCTTCGATTCTCTGCGCTCCAAGTATGTGGCGTTGACACCGGAAGAATACGTGAGGCAGCATTTCACCGCATGGCTCACCGGCGAACTTCAATATCCAAAGTCGCTGGTCAGCAATGAGGTGTCGATAAAACTAAACAATACCCGCCGTCGCTGCGACACCGTCGTGTTTCGCAGCGACGGCACTCCACTTATGATTGTGGAATATAAAGCACCCACGGTTGCAATCAACCAGGAGGTGTTTGACCAGATAGCACGCTATAATCTGGTGCTTCGCTCACGCTATCTTGTGGTCAGCAACGGATTGAACCATTACTGCTGCGAGATGCACTATGAATCTGATTCCTATACGTTTCTACCCGAAATACCAAAGTATGGCTGAACCGAACTACAATTATCTTGATCTTCTCAACGACCAGCAGCGCGAGGCTGTGGTGTATAAGGATGGTCCCTCGCTTGTAATCGCTGGCGCGGGGTCAGGAAAAACACGTGTGCTTACCTATAAGATTGTGGATCTTCTTCGCGCCGGCTATGAGCCTTGGCGCATCCTCGCACTTACCTTCACCAATAAGGCAGCCCGCGAGATGAAGGAGCGGATTCGAAGTGTGGTGGGAGAGAAAGTTGCCTCAAAACTGAAAATGGGTACTTTCCACTCCATTTTTCTCCGCATCATTCGTGCCCACGCTGAGGAAATTGGTTTCAAACCATCCTTCACAATCTACGATTCAGCCGACTCCAAATCTCTTATAAAGAATATTATAAAAGATATGGGTCTTGACGACAAGGCCTATAAACCCTCCACCATACACTCGGTAATTTCCAATGCGAAGAATGCCCTTACCGATCCTGATCAGTATATTCAGGATTCCGACAATTTCAATGCCGACAAAAAAGCACATCGTCCGATGACGGGGTGCATCTACAAAATGTATGTCGAAAGGTGCAAGAGTGCAGATGCCATGGATTTCGACGACATATTGGTCTATATGAACGTGATTCTTCGCGATTTCCCCGACATTCGCCGCCACTATCAGGAGTTTTTCCGCTACATCCTTGTCGATGAGTATCAGGACACCAATTTCGCCCAACATCTCATCATTTCCCAGCTTGCGGCTCTCCATAAGCATTTATGCGTGGTGGGCGATGATGCACAGAGCATTTATTCCTTCCGTGGCGCAAATATTGGGAATATTCTGAATCTGCAGCAGAGATACCCCGAACTGCGCATTTTCAAACTCGAACAAAACTACCGAAGTACCCAGAACATCATTAATGCAGCCGGTAGCCTTATCGACAAGAATACCCGGCAGATGAAGAAAAATGTCTTCAGCAAGAATGAGGAGGGTGAGCCGGTCAGAATCCTATCTACCTACTCAGACCTTGAGGAAGCCTATCTTATCTCAAATCTCATTGCAGAATCGCATCTCAGTTGCCACGACTCCTTCGAGGACTATGCGGTGCTTTATCGCACCAATGCCCAGAGCCGTGTGCTTGAGGAGTCTTTGCGCAAAAGGAACATTGCATATCGTATATATGGCGGTCTGTCATTCTATCAGCGCAAAGAAATTAAGGGTGCCATCTGTTATTTCAGGGTTGCCATTAATCCCGATGATGATGAGGCATTGCGCCGTATCATCAATTATCCTGCCCGTGGGATAGGTGAGACCACAATGAAAAAACTCACCGATGCGGCATATTCCACACAATCAAGTATATGGCAGGTGCTTCAGGATCCGGCTTCAAGGGGAGTGGCCGTCAATGGCGGTACTCTCAAAAAACTCGCGGCTTTCCGCGACATGCTGGCAGAGTTTGTGAAAGACAATCAGGAGGGTGCTGATGCCTACGAACTCGGTCGGTTGATTTTCAACCGCAGCAGTATTCTGACAGTGCTTAATCACGACAATACTCCTGAGTCAATCAGCAAGCAGGAAAACCTCAAGGAACTTCTCGCAGGTCTTAAAGACTTTGTCGATGGCCACCGGGAAGAAGGAGAAAATGCCGGTATGCAGGAATTTCTTTCGGAAGTCATGCTGATCACAGATCAGGACACCAAGGAAGATGACAATAAGGAGAAGGTGACCCTAATGACTTGTCATGCCGCCAAAGGTCTTGAGTTCAAACATATATATGTGGTGGGAGTCGAGGAGGAATTGCTACCTTCTGCCATGTCGATGACTTCTGTAGATGAGGTTGAGGAAGAGCGGAGGCTGCTCTATGTGGCCATGACAAGGGCAAAGGAAACCTGCGTGCTTACCTACGCCAAGACACGCTTCCGCAACGGACAGACCGTGCAGTCGCGCCCGTCGCGTTTTCTCTCGGAAATAGGAAGGAAATATGTGAAGACAGAGTCTTCTTCCGATTATGCAGACTCTTCCGATACTCCGAGTTTCACGAATCCGATGGACCGCTACAATACCTACCGTCGCACCACGTCCTCCGATTTTGGTACAAAATCATACGGTTCGAAGTCATACGGTTCGAAACCTTCATGGTCAAAACCGGCAACCGGCAACCGACAACCGACGACTGACAACCGGCAACCGCCAACCAGCAACCGCCAACCCGGCACTCACACCCCGGAGGAAGTTCCAGTAGGCACGCGTATTTCGCACGCCAAATTGGGCGAAGGTGTGGTGACTAAACTTGACTTTGTGATGGGAGAGGGGGTTATAACCGTCCGTTTTAAACAGGCTGGAGACAAAAAACTCTATCTACGTTTCGCCACCTTCAATATTGTCTAATTGGCCAGTTTGCCAAATTTGCAGTTGATGCAGCGTTTGGCAAATGTAGGTCAACATCGGTCCACCCGGTGAATCTGTTTTCCAGATTCCATTCGCTTTGTCCATGCCGCAGCAATACAATTCTTTTCATAAAATTCAGTGTTTTTCGTAACATACAACGTATGAACCCGATTTTCAGTTTTTCCAGGCGAACGCCAAGGGCAGAGAATAGGTCGACTTTCCTCAAAATTAGGTCATCGGATTGGCTTGATTCTATTAATTATTGAGATTCTGAAGAATTTTTTGAATTTCAGATACCGGCATATTGTATGCCTTGGCAATTTCGTTTTGGGAAACTCCAAACGAAGCCATCATTGAGATACTATTAATCCTCTCTTGAACGATGCCTTTCTCGATGCCTTTCTCGATACCTTTCTCGATGCCTTTCTCGATGCCTTTCTCGATGCCTTTCTCGATACCTTTCTCGATGCCGATAGCTTCGCCATCCTTAAACCCATCGTCATATCCGCTTTCTCGGTATAGCTCACGGTCTTCATAGGCACGCACCGACTTACTGTATGCTACCACATCCTCAGCAGCGAAGCTACCGATTTCCGACGCATCAAACATCTCACTGTATTCCTTGCACTTGTATGCCTTCGATTCCTTGTCCATATGATGCATGTTTTTTATAAGGTATGTAATCTTTTCAAGTTCTGTCTCACATTCTTCCCAGGAGTCTTTGACCTCTTCAAGACAAACAATCAAAAGTCTCAAGATGTTTGAGAACAACTCCCTTGTGTCCTTTTCCCTCAACTGGAAATCATGCAGCAGTTTCCTTGATATATGTCTGAATTGGAAATCCACGAAGAATATTCCATATACTGGTTTGTAGTCGTACTTGTCGCCTGAAATCCCTTGTCCGGCAAGTCCCTTGGCTATGTAGTAGACAAGTCTTTTCTCCAGATGAATGTGATGCTCCTGCTGCATTTCCAGAATAAAATGTTCTTTCTGCTGGGGGGTGGTGCAATAGACGTCATATATGATTCTTTTCCCATCGGGATTTGGAGGAAGGACTTCCTTGTTATGAAAAACCACGTTTGTCACTATTACTCCTTCCGGTTCAAACAATACATTGAGGAAACGGATCAAGACGTGCTTGAATTCTTCGGAACCAAAAAGTCGTTTGAATCCGAAATCCGTTAGGATGTTCATAAACGTGCCTAAATTTTCCATATTGAGTAAATTTTTTGCTAAATTAATCAATCTTCATTAAACATGCAAATTCTAACGAAAATTTCCATTAAAAATTTTGACAATTCAATAATTCTTCATAACTTTGCAGATGCAGACCGCCATAGCAGAAGCCCCGGTCTGGGGACAAAGCGTGGCGGGATGTGGTAAAAACATAATTTGAAAGCGTTTATCCGCGCTGATTCTTGACTGTCCGAAATTCTCGCAAAATTTCAATCAATAGTCAAGGATGGAGCAACGATGGATGCCTGTGGATATGTGTAATATAAGCATTCGGCAAGAATCTTGCGAAAGATGAAGCCGAAAACAATTGTTGCATATATTAGCGTGGGCTTCTGCGTTGCCGTCCGACTATTGATGGGCAATGCGAGAAGCCTCGGACAGTAGGACGGTAACAGATACAGATTCCTACGCTTTTTTCATACTAATCATTAACGCCAACGAGGGGAAGACTGAGGCTCATTAAACATCATGAGATACCATTTTATAT
>CAYMBR010000055.1:0-15177 GCA_964388725.1 uncultured Sangeribacter sp.
ATTTTATACCTTAATTTGCAACAAACGCAAAGTAGATGCTAAAAAAGTACCACCTAAAAAAGTATGTAAAAATAGTGCATGTCATGGAAATTTGTTGTAATTTTGCATCGAAAAATCTGAAATTACTCTACATCATGAAAAATGTTCATGCCGGAGATGAAAGCAACACCCCGGAATGATTCAAACAACATATCAATAATAACCTAAAATCAAATTTCAATGCGACAACCTAAAGGAAGAATGTGCCGCAGATGGGCACTTCCGCTCAAGTCCATCATGACTCTGATGCTTATTTTATCGGCATCAATCGGAGCGATGGCACAGCCGCTTAAGGTGACTGGTAACGTCACGTCTGGCGATACCGGCGAACCTCTTATTGGGGTCACTGTAATGGTCAAAGGAACCGCTACTGGCACCGCAACCGACATCGATGGCAACTACTCGATTATGGCCAGCAATGGCGCAACCCTCGTATTTTCATACGTGGGCTACGGCCCCAGAGAAGCAAAAGTGACTGGCCCTAACCTCGACATCGCTCTTATTGAAGACTCCGGTCTTCTCGACGAAGTAGTTGTGGTCGGATATGGAGTTCAGAAAAAGAAACTCGTCACCGGCGCAACCGCTCAGATGAAAGGTGAGGAAATCGCCAAGATGAACACCACCAGCCCGCTCCAGGCCATGCAGGGTCTTCTACCGGGCGTGAACATCTCGAGCAACTCCGGACAGCCGGGAACAAGCATGAAAGTCAACATCCGCGGCCTTGGCACAATCGGCAACTCCTCACCTCTCTATCTTATCGATGGAATCGGAGGTGATATCTCCACACTCAACCCTGCCGACATCGAGAGCATCGACGTGCTGAAGGATGCAGCTTCCGCTGCTATATATGGTGCGCAGGCGGCCAACGGCGTTGTGCTCATCACCACAAAATCCGGCAAGGAAGGACGCGCCAAGGTGACTTTCGACGGATATTTCGGTTGGCAGTCTGCCCCGAGAAAGATGCAGATGCTCAATTCCCGGGAATACATGACGATCATGGACGAGCAGAACATCAATGAAGGCACCGCTCCCTACGACTGGGACAGCATGAGCTCAATATGGAGAACCAATGCCAACGGCGAGCGCGAACTCATCGACACAGACTGGGTTAGCTCAATGTTTAAGGACAACGCAAAGACCCAAAGTTATACCATCGGAATCACCGGCGGCAGTGCAACCTCCACCTACGCCATGTCGCTCGGCTATCTCAACCAGGAAGGTATCGCCGGCGGAAAGGATGTTTCCGACTATTCGCGCTACAACTTCCGCATCAACTCCGACCACAAGCTGCTCGGCAATTTCCTGACAGTGGGCGAACAGGCAAGCTTCATCTACACCAAGAACACCGGAATCTCCGTCGGCGACCAATACACCAATACCCTTCGCGGCGCTTTCGGAGCCGCCCCTATCATTCCTATATATAATGAAGATGGCGAATACAACTGCACCGACGGCAACGACTGGGACTATCACGCTGGCAACCCCTACGGCTCGATGATGGTCAACACCAACAACCAGACAAAGGCTGCAACTTTCTCCGGCAATGTCTATGCACAGATAGAGCCAATCAAGAACCTCAAAATCCGCACGCTCTTCGGCGCTGTTTACTACACAAGCAACTACCGCGGCTTTACTCCAATCTACCGCTTCTCTGACTATTCCTATTCAGAACACACATCAGTATCGCAGATTGCAAGCAATGGCCTCACACTCACCTGGACCAACACAGCAAGCTACGACTTCGACATCAAGGACCACAGTTTCAATGTACTAATCGGTATGGAATCATCCCGCTACAGTGGTTCATACGTGAGTGCCGGCAACCGTGACCTGAAGGAAGGCTTCGACACTTGGCCATACGCCTGGGTGAGCAACGGCACAGCCGCCACCACCTCCGACGGCCTCAGCGCAAGTGGTTACCCCAACGACGATAGCCGCACTGTCAGCTACTTCGGTCGTATCGGCTGGAACTGGAAAGAGAAATACATGATCAACGTGACGGTGCGCCGCGACGGCTCCTCAAGATTCGCAAAAGGACACCGATTCGGCACCTTCCCCTCAGTATCCGCCGGCTGGAATCTCTCAAGCGAGGATTTCATGGAAGGCTCGCGCTCTTGGCTCGATTTCCTGAAGATCCGCGCAAGCTGGGGTCGCGTCGGCAACCAGAATATTGACAACTACCAGTATCTTGCACCCATCAAGAACACCAATACCCACTATTTCTTCGGTGAATATTTTGGAGCTAATGGAACCTACAGCGACTACGCCTCAATCCTGAGCAATAACTGGGGTGCATATCCCTCTCGCCTCGCAAACTGGGACGTGACCTGGGAAACTTCCGAACAGACCAACATCGGTTTTGACGCTTACCTCTTCAGCAACCGCTTTGGCATCAACTTCGACTATTACATCAAGAACACCAAAGACTGGCTTGTCGCAGCCCCCATCCTTGCCACCGCAGGTGCAGGAGCTCCCTACATCAATGGCGGTTCGGTGAAAAATACCGGTGTCGAACTCAACCTGACATGGCACGACGTGGTTGGAAACGACTTCGGCTACAGCATCGGACTCAACGGCGCTTGGAACAAGAACAAGGTCGGATCTATACCTACTGAAGATGGAATAATCCATGGAGAATCCAATATGCTCTACCACAACTCCCTTGAGTTCTATCGCGCAGAAAACGGCCATTCCATCGGATATTTTTGGGGATATCAGACTGCCGGCATTTTCCAAAACCAGCAGGAAATCGATGAGTGGATTGCATCCGGCAACGGCACTCTTCAGTCAAACCCTCAGCCGGGTGACGTAATCTTTGTGGATCAGGACCACAACGGCATTGTCGATGAAAATGACAAGGTCGATCTTGGCAACGGTATTCCGAAATTCACCTACGGCATCAACCTCAATTTCTATTGGAAGAACTTCGACCTCGGCATCGTGGGCACCGGAGTTGCCGGCAACAAGATTGTGCAGTCTTATCGCAATCAGGGCGACCAGTACGCCAACTACACCACAGCCATTCTCGACCGATGGACCGGCGAAGGCACTTCCAATACCATTCCACGCGTGACAAACCAGAACATCAACTACCAGTTTTCCGACCTCTTCCTGCAGAACGGCGATTTCTTCCGCATCTCAAACGTCACTCTCGGATATGACTTCGCGCCGCTCATCAACCAGAAATGGTGCAGCCAGTGCCGCCTCTATTTCCAGGCCCAGAATCTGCTGACTTTCACCAAATATGACGGCATGGATCCGGAAATCGGATATGGCACTTCTTCTTGGGTATCGGGTATCGACGTTGGTTTCTACCCACGATCCCGAACATTCCTCTTCGGCGTAAACCTCGCCTTCTAAAGAATGAAACAACTGCAAAACATTATCAAAATGAATAAGATAAAAATAAACATACTTGCACTTGCCGCAGTGGCTGCCGGAATGGGACTCACCTCATGCTCCGAAAGCTTCCTCGACGTTTCGTCGAAGACAGAATCGACCACCGGCAATTTCTATAAGACTGAAAGCGATGCCTGGCGCGCCCTTTTGGGCTGCTACGACGGCTGGCGCCAGATTTCATCCAATCCCGGATATGGCTTCTATGTGGTCTCCACAGTCTTGAGCGATGAAACCTATGGTGGCACTGGCAATGGCGACGGCTACGGCTATCAGGCTGTGGACCGTTTCGACAACACCCTTTCCCCGGGCGACCTTAACCTTTTCGAGACCGACTGGAGCAGCTACTACTCAGCTGTGTACCGCTGCAACGAATACCTGAGCCATGAAGACGACATCGAATGGCTTGAAAACAGCGGCAACCAAGACCTCTATATAGGAGAGACCCGCGCCATCCGTGCTCTGCTCTATTTCGACATGGTGCGTATGTGGGGTCACATCCCATTGTTTCTCGAACCGGTCAACGAGAACCGCGAACAGGCTGATCCTGCCGATGTTTACACTGCAATCTTCGACGACCTGAAGTATGCTGTGGAGCACATTCCCGGCGACGCTAACCTGTCGGTGTCTGACAACGGAAGAATCACCAAATATGCCTGCGAGGCTATGGCCGCACGCGCATATCTCTTCTATACCGGATATTACGGCAAGGAACCAACCAACATGACAAAGGCTGAAATTGTTAATTATCTTGAAAATATAGTATCCTCAGGCAATTTCCAACTGGTGGATGCCGTTAAGAATCTGTTCCCGGCTTCATCGTTGGTTCCTCTCGCCGACAGCAGCGGCTGGGACGCCGAAAAATCCACCTACGCCGGTGAGGCAAACAGAGAGGTGCTTCTCCAGCAGAAGTTTACCCCATCGCAAGACTACAACGGCAACAACGACTCCAACCGCTGGCAGGTGATGATGGGTATGCGTAGCCTAAATTTCTCTCCCTACGGCAAAGGCTGGGGTGCCTGCACGG
The DNA here is from genome assembly GCA_964388725.1 of uncultured Sangeribacter sp. GTDB lineage: Bacteria > Bacteroidota > Bacteroidia > Bacteroidales > Muribaculaceae > Lepagella. The sequence continues at coordinate 4,463 of CAYMBR010000055.1, forward strand.
TGACACCGGCTTACTACAACAAGTTCTCTGCCGACGATCCGCGCCGCGATGCCTCAATCATCGACCTTGTGGCTGAAGGCGTTACGTCTGCTTCCGAATATGCCACCTCTGTCAAAGACTGGAGAGAATATACCGGAATGTGCGTGAAGAAATACTCCCCGATTGCCTTCCCCAATGGCAACAGCGCGTCAAAGCCCGACGGCACGGGAGACTTTCAGATCTCGAACTTCCAGAACTGGGTCATCATGCGCTATGCCGATGTGCTTCTGATGGTCAGCGAGTTGGGTGGCGTTTCTTCACTCTCAGCCCAGGCTGCCCTTGACATGGTCCGCTCCCGCTCAGGTCTTTCATCGGTAGAGGCTACGCAGGAAAACATCATGAACGAGCGTGCCCTCGAACTCGCATTCGAAGGACACCGCTACTGGGATCTCCTCCGCCAGGGCATCGACAAAGTGGCTGAGGCAGTGTGCGCAAGTGCCGGCGCTGTGAAAAATGGCGGCTTGGATGCCGAAGTGACCTACGACAGTTCGAAAATCAAACAAACCGAGGGTTTCCTCCAGATTCCGAATTCCCAGATCACTCTCTCCAATGGAGTGCTAAAGCAGAATCCGGGTTGGTTATAATCTCTTCTAAACCTAAATAAAATTCTCATATGAAACGACTTAAGTCATTATACATCGCAGCGATTGCCGGAATCTTGGCATTGGGCACCGGATGTTCGCCCGATAGCTACAGTCTGCCAGACCCAAGCATCAGCAGCGAAGAACTGTTGGAGGGTATCGCATTCACCATAACCCACGACAGCGAAAACCCCAACATAATCTATCTCAAGAGCCTTTTGCCGGCAACCTATCAAGTTTCATGGGTTACTCCACAGGGACGCTCTGTAGGGGCCGAGCGAACACTGAAAATTCCTTTCGACGGCACCTACGAGGTGCAGATGGGTGTCAACACCCGTGGCGGCTACGTATGGAGCAAAGCCGCATCTTTCACTATCGATGAGTTCTGCGCTGAGTTTGTCGACAACTATCTCTGGAAACGCATCAGCGGCGGTGTCGGGGAGTCAAAGACCTGGCAGATCGACCTCGCATTGCTCGACGACGGAAGTGCCAAGACCACCTATTGGGGAGGTCCCCACTGGTATTGGAACGGCAACTACACCTGGGATCACCTCCATGCCGCCTCTGAGACCGAGACTGTCAATGCCAACTTCCGCGACTCTGACCCATGGGATGCAGCCACAATGGCAATCGACCCATCCGACGTGCCTGAAGATGGAAGCGGTGATGCGGCCAACTGGTACTGGGCTGCCGACTATGCGGGCAACTCCTGGATGTGCAGCCTCGCCAACTACGGCTACATGACCTTTGACCTCATCAACGGTGCAAACGTCACCATCACCGATGCCAACGGCAACATTATCTCCAACGGCACGTATATGTTAGACGTGGATAACCACACCATCTCTTTCTCCGACACTTATCCGTTGAACACCGGAAGTTGCTCCACCCGCGACTTCAAGTTGCTCTATCTATCCGACACGGCAATGTTGATTGTTCCCGACGGGTTGAACGAATGTCTGACTTCATTCAACTATGTCACCAAAGATTACTTCGACAACTACGTAGCCGACGAATCCGAACCCGAGCCTGAACTTCCCGACGGATGGCGCGACGACATCTCGCAGACTGTCATCACCTCCGTGAAGTGGGTGTTCTCCGACCGGAATCCTCTTGACTGGGCCAACCTTGACGGCTCTATGATGAACGGTTGGCGCAATCTTGAAGATTACCCCGACTGGCTTGGAACTCCCGACCCGGCAAGCTATGCTGACTTCTCAATGACCCTCGATAGCAGCGACTATAGCGCTCTGTTCTCTTATCCCGACGGTTCTACAATTGAATGCAGCTATGAGCTGAGCGACAACGGCATTTATACATTCTCAGAGCCCATTAAGTCGTTCACCCTCGTCGGATGGGCAAGCTTCGCCGTCGATGCCGACAATGGCCTCCGCATTCTCCAAATAGAGAAAAACGTTTATGGCAACGTCACCGGAATGTGGCTTGGTGCACGCAGCACTGAAAAGGACGAGTATATGGCATATCATTTCGTCCCGACTGCCGGAAGCGATGGCTCCGGTTCGGATGCCAAGACTGCCTATGCCGCCACCCTCAGCTATTTCAGCAATGACTGGTCGCTGATCGTAAGCAGCAATCCGGTGATATTTACTGAAGACGGCACTTATACTGCCACTGTCGAGGGCACTGTGCCTGAAGCTGGTCCCGGCGGTATGTATATGGACATACCCGACATCCTTATCGACTATCCCAATGCCGACGTGATTATCAAGGACATAAAAGTCGATGGAAATTCCATCTCATTCAGCGATGAGACCATCCAGCGATGTGTAGGCGACGACCCCAACACTTTGCGCCGCTACTTCTTCCATCCCTGGGGTCTAAACCAGGACGACGGTCCCAACTATAACTTCTCAAGTTCGCTCGAGGTGACATTCGAGGTGAAGATGGACTCCGGCCAACCATTTATTCAATAAAAAATCATCCAATAAAAGGGTCCGGTTGAATACCGGATCCTTTTACCAATAAATAATCTCATGAATCAATTTTTCAAAACCGCTTTCTTCCCGCTGCTTATTTCCGTGCTGACACTCGGATGTATGAACTCATGCAGCGATAGCGAAGATGAACCGGGACTCGGCGATGATTTCCGCATCTCTGCCACGGAAGTAATCCTGAGCAGCGATGGCGAGAGCAAAACAATAGCTGTGCAGTGCAGCAGTAAACCCACAGTGGGATCATATTCGTCGCTCTTCGTTGATTGGGTCTCCGTTGGCGAACCTTTAGCAGTCAGCTCAAGAGGTACCATTTTCCAAATCGAGTTTTCTGCCCCCGCCAACACTACCGATTATGAACGGACCACCACTTTCGTAATCTCTGCCGACAATGGCTGTGCCGAGGTCACCGTGAGGCAGGCTGCTCCTGCCGTCGTGCCATCAGATGAAGAGGAAGATAATCCCTATGGTGAGGTGCAAATGGGTAGCACAGCGATGCAATTGGCCGCCAAGATGTATGCCGGTGTAAATATCGGCAACACAATGGAAACCCCAGACTATGAGGGGGCGTGGAACTGCCCCGTGGTGAACCGAGACTACATCAAGGGCCTCAAAGCCATTGGCTTCAACGCTGTCCGTGTGCCCTGCGCCTGGGACAGCCACATATCAGACGCATCCACCAACACAATCAACGAAGCATGGCTCGACCGCGTGAGCGAGGTTGTAGGCTGGATTATTGCCGAGAATATGTATGCTGTGCTAAATATCCATTGGGATGGCGGTTGGCTTGAGGAGTCTTGTGCCAACGGCTACGACGAAACCGTCAACCAGAAACAGCACGATTATTGGACTCAGATTGCCAATAAACTCAACAAATATGATGAGCGTCTGCTTCTTGCTGCCATGAACGAGCCGAACGTCGGCAGCGGCACTACCAAAAAGAAAGCCAGTATCGAGGCCATCATGAAGTATCAGCAGACGATGCTTGATGCAGTCCGTGCCACCGGCGGCAACAACGCTTCCCGCGTGCTCGTCATGCAAGGACCCAACACAGACATTGATGTTACCCTTGAAGGACAATACGACCTCCCTACCGACATCATTGCCGACCGATTGATGATTGAGACACATTTCTATGGCCCATATCAGTTCAACATGATGGAAAATGATGAAAGCTGGGGCAAGACCTTCTGGTATTGGGGTGCGGAAAACCATGTGTCCGGCTCCGACCGCAACAGCACTTGGGGTGAAGAAGACTATGTAAGAACCCAGATGCAAGCCATGAAGACCCGCTTCATCGACAAGGGAATCCCCGGAATCATCGGCGAATATGCCGTATGCTGCAACCGCGAGAGCACTTCAGGCATCGATGTGGAGAAATGGCGCGCATCGGTAAAACTATGGAACAAGGTGGTGACCCGCGAGTCGAAAAACGCCGGCATGGTGCCATTCTTCTGGGAGACCGGCGGCGACATCAACCGCTCCAACGGTGCCGTCATCACAAATCTCCAGCTCGAAGGGGTATTCGAAGGTGCCTCAGAGGGTCAATACCCTTTCTGATTTAGACTATTATCGGTAGTTGGATAAGGTTTCCCGCAGACGCTCGGTGACCATCACCTGAAGCTCCCGGGGAGCCATCACCACCACTTCCGGTCCCATGGCAAGCAACTCGCTTACCAATTCATAGTTAAGCTTCAGCTTATATCTGAACACTGAGTAGAAGTCGTGCACTTCCTCCTGCTGCGTGCTGTGGAGAGGAAGTGCACGCAAATATTTTGCCTGAGTTGGCGTAGTGCGGATCTCCACATCCCGGATGTCGGCTTTAGAGGTCGTCACCCCGATGATGTTGCCGAAATATTCCGACATGTCGATGTCGATCGGCATTTTGAATAATTCGCTCGTGATTTCCATCTCCGTGACCCGGTCAAGCGCGTAGGTGCGCATCCCGCCCCCGTCTTTCTCGCCAAACATATACCACCTTTGCTTGTAGATTTTCAGAAAGTAGGGCGAGAACAGAATCCCTACCTCCGGACGCGATTTGGTGAATCCGGCATAGGTGAAGACCACTTTCCGACTGTTTCTCATCGCATCCGACACCACTGGCAGAAATTCGCGTGCCGACGGCACATCTTCCATCTCTACCCTGCCCGACGTGGTCCCAAGCTCCTGGACAGTGGTTGTTGTCGCATTGCTGTTGAGTATCCAGTTGGTAAACTGCCTCACCTCCTCGCTTCCATGCGTGTTGATGTAGTATTCTCCTCCCGCATCGCAGGCTATCTCGATGTCGAAGGTCTGCTCTATGCCCCGCCGGTAGTGGTAAAACGTGCGGTCGGCCAATGGATTGCCATCTGAATGTTTCGACTGCATCCATAGTTTGTTGAGTTCTTGCTTCGTCAGTTTTCCATGCCGTAGGATAGTGTCTACTATCCACATGTATTTTGCCAGTTGGTTTCCGTTTGCCATATATAGGGTCAAGGGTTAGGGTTAGCACTTCTGTCATACCAAAAATCGGGGGTCAGCATCTTGTCGGCAAACTCGGCGGCCGACATGCCGCCTATGTTTTTCTCTCCCGGCGGCAGCAGGGCATCGCATTCTTCCGCTATCTCCGCAAGTGGCAGATAGGAGAAGGAGTCGGGATACATCTCAAGCTGCTGGGCTATCGTCTCGGCGGCCTCCCGGTTGCCAAGAAGCCCGGCCCTCACTATCAGTTCCTCCCCCTGGCGGTAATCGTAGTGCAGTCCGCGTCCCATCGCAAGGGCCTTCCCGGCAAGCATCGCGGCGTTCGCAATCCGTTCCGTGTCAGGCTGTTTCCCATCAAGAATTTCCGGATGCCGGAAGATCAGACCGACGTAATTCAGCGCGGCCGCCGGCAATTTCTGGTCGGCCGCCCTTTCATACCATCTCAGAGCCCCGGCGAGATCTTGCTCTGCATACTCCCCTCGCTCCATAAGCCACCCAACATTGTTGGCGGCCTTCGCGTCCCCCTCCCAGGCGGCATCAAGCATCATGGCATACCCCCTCTCGCGGTCGTCGGGCAGCGAGTCGCGCATAAAAAGGCGGTAGCCCTCCATCGCCATTTCCGACACCTCAAGCGGTGTGGCCGCTTTTGCAACGGCCGCACATAGGCATAGGATGCCGATTATGATGTGTATTCTCGTTTTCATATTGCAAATTTACCAAAAAAATTGTAATTTTGCATACTTATTGGAATTTTTTCTGTGTTGTAATTTTTTGACATGATTAAAGCTGCTTTGATCGACATGGACGGGGTCCTTTACGACTCCATGAAATACCATACCCTCGCATGGCAACAGATGATGGAGGAAAACGGCCTGCATTGCTCCCGCGATGAGTTTTATCTCTACGAGGGCATGACCGGCGCCGCTACCATCGACCTTATCTGGCAGCGCGAGTTCGGACACCCTTGCGACCCCGACAAACGCACCGCCCTCTACGACTATAAAACCAAGATATTCAAATCTATCGGTGGCAACGAACCAATGCCGGGTGCATCCGATATGCTAAAGATATTAACCGATAGGGGAATCCGCTGCGTCCTCGTCACCGGAAGCGGTCAGGCCTCCCTTATCGACAATGTCAGAAAGGATTTCCCCGGCGTTTTCGCCGACGGGATGATGGTCACTGCCCACGACGTCACCAGGGGAAAACCCGACCCACAACCCTATCTGATGGGGCTGAAGAAGGCCGGTGTCAACCCCGACGAGGCTATCGTGATTGAGAATGCGCCCCTCGGCGTCCGCGCCGGTGTCGCCGCCGGAATCCGCACAATGGCGGTCTGCACCGGACCCATTCCGCGCGAAAACTTCGTGAAGGAAGGTGCCTGGGGCATCTTCCGCTCCATGCATGATTTCGCCGACCTCCTACCTCTCGCCTTAGATATTCTCAAGGCTCAGTCGCCCTTTGTGGTGGCTGATTCTAATACGGATTCCCTGGTCGCTGACCGACTTGCATCGCAGTTGCCGGCTCTTGGAAAGATGCCGCATATCGTGATTCCCGCCGGCGACGACCACAAGAATATTGAGTCGCTCTCCGCTGTCTGGTGCGCGCTCTCTTCGCAGGGTGCCAACCGGAAGTCTACACTTTTCTGCATTGGAGGAGGCATGGTCACCGACCTCGGAGGTTTCGCCGCTGCCACTTTCAAACGCGGAATCGGTTGCGTCAATGTGCCTTCCTCGCTGCTCGGAATGGTCGATGCTGCCACCGGTGGCAAGACCGGCATCAACCTCGACAATCTAAAGAATGAGGTCGGGGCTTTCTCCATGCCTGCCGACGTGGTGATCATCCCCGAAGTGCTCGACACCCTGCCCGAAATCGAGTTTCTGTCGGGTTATGCCGAGATGCTTAAGACCGCTCTTATCGCTGACACCCGGATGTATGAGGCTCTTCTGGATGTTGATAAGTTTCTCGCCGACCGAAGGGAGATAATGCCCTGGGTGCATCGGTGCATCGATATTAAGACAGGCATCACCACACGCGACCCGCATGAGAAGGGTGAACGAAAGATACTCAATTTCGGACACACCGCCGGCCATGCCTTCGAGTCGCTCGCTCTTCTGCGAGGCAAACCCGTGGCGCATGGCATTGCCGTCGCCCACGGAATGCTCTGGGAACTCATCCTATCCTCTCTCGCCAGGGAAGAAAATTTGCATTCGGAGGGGTGTGGCGGCGCAAGGCCAAATTCCAATATGGCCGCCTCCTACGCCTCAATGCTCCGCGAGTATTACCCGCGTCTCAATGTCGGATGCCCCGACATCGACGAGCTGATTTCTCTCATGCACCACGACAAGAAAAATCTCGATTCTCGCATCAATTTCACCCTCCTCGAGGCCGTGGGCGTGCCCCGTTGGGACCAATACCCCACCGAGTCCCAAATCCGCTCTGCCTATGAAATCTATGGCGACCTCATGTCTTAGACCTCGATGAAAACGATGAAAACGACGAAAACGCTGAAAACGCTGAAAACGACGAAATACATCCTCCCAATAGCCCTTACCGCGCTTTTGGTCTGGTTGCTCTTCCGTCAGGTGGATTTCCGACAGACAGTCGACATCATTCGCCATGGAGTCCGCTATGAGTGGATTCTCCTTGGCATGGCAATCAGCGTGTTCTCCCATATATTCCGCGCCATGCGCTGGAGGATTCAGTTTGATGCCCTTAATATAAAGACCTCGCTGATGCAGGTGGCGTGCAGCATTTTCGGCTGCTACGCCCTCAACATCCTCATTCCCCGCCTTGGCGAGTTCTGGCGTTGCGGATTCATTTCCAGGCGTTCCCGCGCTCCCTTCACCACCGTGATGGGCTCTATGGTGGCCGACCGACTTTCCGACTCCGTCATGGTGCTCGCCCTTTTGCTGCTGACTTTCCTCCTGGCCGCTCCGGCTCTTGCCTCCTTCATGGCAAAATACCCCGTCGGGGCGGATATTCTCAAGGTCCTGGAGTCTCCCCTCTTTTGGGGAACTTTGGTAGTTATTGCTTTGGTGGTATGGTTCCTGTTTCATCATTTCCGCGACTCCAAAGCCGTTGTAAAACTCCGGAAATGGATCTCTGAGACTTGGCAAGGCTTCGCTGTGGTGGCTTCCATGCGTGGAAAGTGGAGATTCCTTTTGCTGACTGTTGCCCTATGGGGCTGCTATTATCTTCAGCTCTACGTGGCCATGTATGCCTTCGGCTTTACCCGCGCCCTATGCCATGACCCGGCACTCGCCTTCGGACTTTTGCCCTGCCTCGTGGCTTTCGTACTCTCCTCCGTGGGAATGGCGGTGCCCAGCAATGGCGGCTTGGGGCCTTGGAACATCGCCGTCATGTTCGGCCTCGCCATCTATGGTGTCACGGAGGTCCAGGGAGCCGCTTTCTCAATACTCGTATGGAGCGCTCAGACCCTCATGCTAATTATCCTCGGAATCTTCACCGCCATCTATGCCTACCTCCCCACCCGACAACCACGAAAACGCTGACCAACAATGGAAACAATAGACAACAACGAATTCGAAGAAGAAGACGACCTTCTCCTCAACTCCGACAGCTCTGATAGCCCTGAGTTCTCCGAGGCCTCCGGGTTTTCTGATGACTCCGGGTTTTCTGATGACTCTGAACTCTCTGATGACTCCGGGTTTTCTGATGACTCCGAGACTTCTGATGACTCTGCCCGGGGAAACTCCGACCCCGACGATTTCTACAACGACGACGATTACGAAGACCCCGTTGCTGAACCAAAGCAAAAGCATCAAAAACTCGACCCCGAGGACCCAGACTACTGGCTCGATGAGCAGTCGGAGTTCGAGCATATCATGCCGAAGCGTAAAAACCTGTGGAAGTGGTGGCTGGCAGCAGCAGTAATCCTTGTAGCGGCCATCGTCGGTCTGTGGATGTGGTTTTTCCGCCCATACGTCGATGATGCCGTCAGATATGGCTACATCAAGGACATGCAACGCCACGGCACTTTCATCAAGACTTTTGAGGGCGTGCTGATTCCTTATCGTGAGGTCGGAGATACGGATACTCTATATTTCAGGGAAATCCCTTTCAGCGTAGATGGCGACTCGCTTGCCGCCCACATGAAGGCCATGATGCTCGACTGCATACCGGTGCGCCTTGAATATGAGCAATATCATCACCCGCTTTTCTGGAAAGGATCCTCGACGATGATTGTCGTTTCTGCCGATACTGCCGACGTAAACCGCATTCTTCCTCCTGAATTCCGCTGATGGGACTCTCGGTCAGTTCACTGTCTTGAACTGCGAACCTGCCTTTTTGTTGGTTGAGGTGCCGAAGGTATTTCCGAAGAAGTCATCATCCTCTTCCTCCTCTTCCTCCTGAGTCTGCTCTTGGCTGCTGCGCTTCGGCTTGTTCTTCTTTATCTTCAGCGGTTTCTGGAGATCGAGCGCTGTCTCAAACACATTCCAGCTTTGCTCCACATCCCATGCCTTCTTCACATTGACCTGTTTAGGATAGTAATACACTAAGTCCGGCTGTATGGCTATAAGTATGTCGGTCCCTACGGAGTCCGTCTCTATCGGGGTCAGCGAATACCCCATCTCCACAAATTGTCTCACCAACTCCCTGTCCCCCATCGCCTTTCCCCCTGTGGGGGTGTCGGTCATCGGTTGTAGGTTGTCGGTTATTTGTTCCTTGTTCTCGCTTGGTATGGAGTCTGCAACTTCAGTTGCCACAGGCTCGCTTGGTATGAAATCTGCAACTTCAGCTGCCACAGGCTCGCTTGGTATGAAATCTGCTACTTCAGTTGCCACAGGCTCGCTTGGTATGGAGTCTGCAACTTCAGCTGCCACAGGCTCGCTTGGTATGGAATCTGCAACTTCAGTTGCAGCCCTCTCTTCTATTCCCTCCGACAACGCCTCCGGCTCCCCATACACCCTCTGCATCCTGTAGCTACCCGTCGTAAACTTCCCATCCCCGTTGAAGTCCTCATAGAGGCGCATGTAGTATTTGCCGCCGTCAATCCCCTTAAACTCAGCAATTCCATCCTTCACCGGGGCCATATACTTCGGTTTGTCGCTCTCCAGCAGCTGCACAAACGCCGGTATTGAGTTGTCAAGACCCGATAGGGTGACTTTCAGGTTCGACACCTCATCTTCAGATTTCGTCTTGAACTCCTGGGTGAATTTTTCGCTCATCACACCATAGATGTCCGTGCCGGCAATCGAGTCGATTGTCAACCTATAACTTACCCCCCTTTCCCATGGATATTCAATCTTGAATCTCCGCTCCGAAAGCGTGTCGGCTTTCTCAAGCCGGAATGGCTTAGACAGTGGATTCCAGACGGTATCTTCCTTTACCTCAAGGTGGAATGCGGCTGTTTCGAGCGACACCAACGGCACCGGCACCTCTATCCTTATTGGCACCGTAATACTCTTGTCAGGACCGCTCACCGAAAACTTAAAAGTAGGCACCGGCTCCACCTCCTCCTCATCCTCAGTTTCATGGTTGTCGGTTGCCGGTTGTCGGTTATCCCGGTCTTTTCTCGGTTCTTTGTCCTCGGTTCTTTGTTCTTTGTTTTCGCTTGGAATGGAGTCTGCAGCTTCAGCTGCCACAGGCTCGCTTGGTATGGAATCTGCAGCTTCAGCTGCCACAGGCTCGCCTGGTATGGAATCTGCAACTTCAGTTG
>CAYMBR010000056.1:0-15006 GCA_964388725.1 uncultured Sangeribacter sp.
TTTTTTTAAACCGAAACTTGAGTACATGAATATTCTGCTGCACTCAATAACTCCATATTCCCAAAAGCCTTGTGATTATTATCCAAAAAATATTTAAAATATTTGCATATCAAGTGAAAAAATAGTACTTTTGTGGTTGAATATTCACGAAACACTCTGTAATGTCATCCATAAGACATATTTTACTATCTTTAATGACCATAATATCAGTCCTGGCAAACGCCCAATCGGCCCTCTTTGCCAAGTCTGATTCCATTCTCATGGGGTTTGACAATCGCTTCTCTGAACTAGACTCCCTGATCTTCACCCCCTACTCCAAAACTCCCTCCAACAGAGATATCTTCCTGGAATCCACAAAAAAATATGGCGACACCCTTATCGCCGACTCACTCTACGATGACGCAATGCGTAAATCCGTCAACGCTCAAGCTCAAGTCATCAAAAGTGCCACAGGGCTGCAAGTAACAGGCCAAACATACTACCGACTCGACAACGACCTCGGAATCACCGACGACGAAGATGCCGTTTCCCGATACAAAGCCAAATTCCAGGCTGAAGTAAGATGGAATTTCTTTAATAGCGGCCTCTTCAAGCAAAAAGGCAAAATCAAGGAAATCGCCATTCAGGCCGACATCGACCGCCTCGCATACGCCAAAGAGACAAGGGGCACCGAATATGCCCGCCAACGTGAATTTTACCGCGCCCGACAGGACAGCGCAATGTGTCGAATCCTCTCTCAAAGAGTGCTAAACCTGAATATGCTCGCCGACGCGTATTTGTTTCTCCTCGATGTGCAGAATATCAGCAGCGACGACATGTTGCTTACTCTCAGCGAAAAAGCTGAAGCCGAAAGAAAACTTGCCGCCCTCACGGTAAAAGGGCTTTCTCCTGTGGATCTCTCAAATCCCGACGCTTTTATTATAAATCTCGACACCGCTAAATTCCTCTCTTATGTAGAAGAAAACCAAGCAGACTTCAAAATCGCTCGCCGAAGAATCGACCTTGCCCAACAGAGAGCAAAAAACACCAGCTACTGGAGTGATGTCGATGCTTCCCCTTTCATCCGTTACTCTTACTACACAAGAGAATATCTCCCTAACTCAAGTAATCTCGATGCCGGTATTTATTTCAAAATTCCTATCAACAACACCGCCGCAAAACAGCGAAATGCTCTCCGCGCCCAAAGCGAAGCAATAGGCGCCGAACAGTATCTCAGAATGCGTCAGATCGCCGATGAAGTCAACTATGTGGCTATCGAGGTGGAGCGACTCAACAATTCCATCATTGGCGAATACCAGCGCAGCCTTCAGCTCAAACAATACCTCGACATGAGGAAAAACGCCTACCAAAACCGGATGGGTGAATTCAACCGCCTCGCACGAATGAAGGAATACAACGCATACCTACTCTGCCTCGAACGTCTTCTGGAATTCCAATATAGCCGTGACCAACAAATCGCCGGACTCGCCAAATTCCTTACCGGTGAAAGTGTCACTGATTTCTGCAGCATTACCAGCCTCTCCGACTTAACAAAATGAGAAATTTCACCTATCGCTCGCTCGACGAGAAAGACAACATAGAAGCGGTCCTCAAGCAAAGGAAGAAGAAGGTGAACCGGCAACAAATTATTGCCGGAATAATCATTTTCATCATCTGCTCCATCGCCACCCTGTATGCAATCAACAAAACTTTTTATACCGAATACGACGCTTATATACATATCGACACCAACAAAGTGAGAGCCCCTTACGACATTTACCTCGACAGCGTTTACGTCAAACCCGGCGATGTCGTGCATGTCGGCGACACGCTTTATTCCTACTATGTCCTTGAGTGGCTTATTCTTGAAATAAACCCCAACGACGAACCTTCCGTGCTCCAAAACGGCAGAAACCTGAAACTACAATACAACGACCTTATTCAAAGAATCCAGGTGCTTCAGGTGCGCATCGCGGAACTCCGCAAACAGATTGCCGTAGAAAACCACAACATATCTTTCGGACTCTCCGACAATTCACACAAACTCGACCTCGAAAGAGACCTACGCGAGGCGGAGGCCCTCCTCAATGCTCTGCGACGTCAACTCGCCGAAGTCGCAAAACTGCTCCATGAGGTGGAGTTCGGGCCCAGAGGACCTAACCGTAGCCGTAAGGGAGGCTCCCAAATTTATGAAAACCCTTACTCAAAAAGCGACATCTACTCCATCAGATACAACATATCCAACAAAGACGGGTTCATCTCAAACGTCCAGGCCCCTATCGGAATGATTTTCTTTGAGAAGGAGGAAATCATAGATATGCAGCACCTTGACCTGAAAGACAATAACCTTTGCGTCGTGGCTTACGTCCCGGTCGACCTTACATCTAAGATCAAGGATAATATGCCCGCAAAAGTTTATGTCAATGATGAACTCAGTTTCCAGGCTCACGTTGTCATGACCGGCGTACGTTCCGAAGATGTCCCCGAGGCTCTTCGCAGCTACTTTGCAAAGGCCAACAAGGCGCTGATTGCCATATTATATATCGACGAAGGACAGATTATTCCTTTCTGGAGCGCCACCGCCGGACTCCCGGTTAAGGTTAAGATCAGAAACCTTCTCCCCTGGGAGGACGAACCGGAAGTTCACCGCGTGATGCTATATGAAGTGGGCAAAGGTTTGATCCTTAAAGATGACGGAACTTCCAACGGCACTAAAGGAGACCCTTATTACGACGCCACAAATCTGCCCAAGGAATCTACTAATGACTATGATGGTGCTGTCAATTCCGACGCCATCAAATATGGAAGATAATGAGCGAACTGCAAGATAAAAAATATGAAATAGTCGCAAACCACAACCGACGCAGAATTCTAATCATCAACGACGTTGTGGACGTAGACCTCGAACCGGACCTGGCATTTGAGGACTTCGATGCCATGTATATCAATGTCATGTCGCCAATCATGGACCGAAACATGCTTGCCATCAGGTATGCGTCGCCGCTTTGGTCGGAAAAATGCCGATACAAACCTTGCTACGTCACCGAACGTTTCAAAGGTTGGCTCGGAAATGCCGACGTGACTGTTGACGGATACGCGACTCACCCTCTCGACCACTCAATGGCGCAGGGAATCGAGGAAATCTACAACAACCTGCGAAGCCTCAATTTCCTCCTCGGCACCGCCCCCATTGTGACTCATGCTGAAGAAATTTTCCGACTTTGCCGATACGCCATCTCTCGACGTCAGTTCACTTTCTCCTCCGAACCAACTCCCGGTCTTAGCTCGGGTTATATGTCTGTATATTACCACACCCTCTGGAATGAAACTCAGTCGCAGATGATGATGCAGGAACGACATTTCTTCCATGAGCAGATGCTTAGGTTGGGATATATCAAGCGGACTCGTTTCATTCATAAAATTCACGTCTGTCCTACTTGCTCTAGCAGCCACCTCCTTTTCCTCGAAAGATGCCCTAAATGCGACAGCAGCAACCTGCATGAGGAAGCCGTCATACATCATTTCAGATGCGCCAATGTATCCCCGGAATCCGCCTACCACTGGGACGACGAGTTGCGTTGCCCCAAATGCAAGCATTTCCTCAGGCATATCGGTGTCGATTACGACAAACCTTCTTCCGTATATACCTGCAATGAATGCGGCAACTCCTTTATGTATCCTAACATGAATGTCTATTGCACGTCATGCCACAGAACCCACAACACCGATGAACTCCGAGAAACAAATATCGAGGAATTTGAATTCACGCCGGAAGGAATTCGGTCGTTTGCTTCGACTGACTACAAACAAACCGTAAGCCAGGTCGGATTCTACGGGTATTCATCCATGCGCGATTTCCAGGAGCATATTCGCCTTTTCAGCACAGAGGAAGAGGAAACGGACGATGTAATAATCGTGGTCAGATTCTACGTCTTCGACCCAACTGCCGACGAGTTTGAGGCTCTTTATGCCGTGCCTCCCATTGTGCAGACCATGAGTCGTTTCTATAATTACAAAAGTACCCTTTGGGGAAATTATTTCTATTTTCTGCGTCGCGTAAGCCCTGGCGACATCGCACCTATCCAGGCACAGATGGAATATGAGCTCCGTGAGCAATTCCAAGACTATGGACGCCTTCACAAGGGATTCCAGTTTGACCTCATTGGAAACTACACTTACGCTTATGGTGATGACGTGGAAACCTTCATAGAGCGGCTCGAAGACCGCCGACAGTGAAACAAGTATAAAATGAATGATTATTAAAATGAATGATTCCCCTGCATCGACTTTATTGTGCATTGTGAATCGTGAATTGTGAATTGAAAAAATGCTTTACTATACCTTTGAATTCATCGACGGAATAATGGACATCCTCTCTGTCAATTTTTTTGGCAAGGGGATGCTTGCCACTTTCTGGTTTCTTTTCTTCATCGAATTCCCAAGGTATTATCTCACTGACTTCCTCGTCGCTTTATACCACGGAGCCACTTTCAACAGCCGCCGAAAAAAAAGAAACGCCGCAAGATACCAGCTTTATCTCGAAAAACCCCTCGTCACTATTCTGGCCCCTGGCAAGAACGAAGGCAAACATCTCTATAAGCTGGTGAAATCGCTTAGTGAGCAGACCTACCAAAACTACGAAATCATAATCGTCGACGATGGCAGCGACGACACTACTCCGCAAATTGCCCGCGACCTCCTGAAACGTGGATACATCCATAAATTCTTCCGTATGGTAGAACGCGGTGGAAAAGCAAGCGCCGCTAACGCCGGCGTTTACCACGCCACCGGTAAATACATCGTTCACCTCGACTGCGACAGCTCTCTCGACCGCGATGCTATCGAAAAGGTGCTTTTGCCTTTCTATATGGACCGCAAAATCAAAGCCGTCGGTGGCTGCGTGAAAGTCAGAAACTCCGACAGCACTCTCTGCACTTCTATGCAGGCCTTGGAATACAAACGCTCAATACAGGTTGGTCGTATGGTCACAAGCCGCCTCGGTATCTATCATATCATTTCGGGCGCCTTCGGCGCCTTCGATGCCGAAACTCTTCGCGAAGTAGGCGGCTGGGATATCGGCCCGGGGCTTGACGGAGACATCACTCAAAAATTCAGAAAAGCCGGTCATAAGGTTTGGTTTGCCGAAGATGCCATCTGCATGACCAACGTTCCTGAAAAATGGAGCGCTCTTTTCAAGCAACGTAAAAGATGGGCGAAGTCACTGATTCGTTTCCGAGTGCGCAAGCACCGGGATATCTTTTGGAGCAACAAGAATTTCTCTTTCTCCAACATGATCTCCAACCTCGACAATATCCTTTTCGACTGTGTCTTCAACTATGTCTGGCTCTTCTATATATTCCAACTGGTCCTTGCAAACACCGACCGGCTGATAGAAATATTCATCGTAGGATTCATCATCCGGTCCGCTTTCTCCATTTGCGCTTTCTTCGTGATGCAATGCATCTCGGAAAGGCCCCGGGAAGAGTTTCACCTAATTGCGTTCCTACTTCTCTACACCTTCTACATGGGATGGTTCCTGCGACTGGTAAGACTTATCGGACATACCGAGGAACTTTTCTTCCGAACATCCTATAGCGATCCGTGGAACCCAAGGAAAACATCTGATATCGCGAGAGCAGAAAATATGTAACCTATCAAATCCTCATATAAGAATGAAAACTTACAATCCTTTCCGACATTTGCTTGCTGTCTTGACTATGATGGCTTGCTTATTGAATTTTTCTCCGGATTTGTCGGCAACCGATTTCTCAAAGAAGCACCTGCTGATTTTGAACTCTTATGACGAGAGCTCCCCTTGGGTGCAGGAATATATCAACAGCCTTGCTTACTATGCCGTAAACGTCAAAGGTGCTTCTTGCAACGTCAGACACATGAATGCTTCTCTGATTACAAACGACTCCACCTACAACGAGGCGATAAAGTCAAGCCTTGACTTCTTCGGCAACATACCCCCTACCGGCGTCATACTTGTGGGGCGTCCCGCTTTCACAGCCCGCGACGAGATATACGCTCGCTGGCCAGACATCCCTATGCTCTATCTCGGCGGACAAACTTCTGTCATGCCTAAAGAATATGAGTATGCCGGCGCGGAAACCAACGATGCTCCTTTTGTGGAACTAAGCGACATCCGCGACAGATATAATTTCACTTTCATCAAAATTCCTGACCTCTACAAAGAGACTATCGACATGATGGTCAAGATGCAACCCAACATCAAAACTTTCTATTTTGCATCTAACGACTACTCCACAAGCCTCGAGCTCCGCGACAACGTCAAGGATTATGTTGCAAAAGTTAGCCCTAAAATTAAATTCAAGTGGATCAATTCAAATGGAGCCAACAGCGGAAAACTGCGCCAGCTCCTTTCCAAAAGAGACATGAAAAACGGTATTCTCTTGGGAAACTGGTCGCACACTGAATATGACGAGAATGGACAGCCAACTGTCACCACCGGCGATGTAAACCTTATCGCCAAATCGGAGCAGCCTGTTTTCACTGTCAAAGAAAATTTCTTGAAAACCGGCGTCGCCGGCGGAGTACTCCCCCACCGCAATGAAATCGTAGGCAAAAGCAAGACCGTCATCGACAAGATGATAAATGGCGAAGACATGCGAAAGATTCCTTTCGAACTCAAAACATCCGGACTGCCTTGCGTCAATTACCCGCAACTAAAACGCAAAGGCCTCGAAGGGACTGTCACTCCTGCCAACACAAAATTCATCAACAAGCCTAAATCTATCGTGCAGGAATATCCCCTTACTTTCGCTCTTATTCTTCTCCTCTTCATCTCCGGCATACAGCTGCTCATGTATTATCTGCTTTTCAAAGGAAAAGCCGAAATTTTCATGAAGCGGCGCGAAGTCAAAATCAACAATCTTCCCGTCAACTACTTTATAGGAAAGGTAGGATATGATGACGACGGACACCCCGTGCAGGTAGATACAATTCCGGGAAATGAAAAAGCTATTAAATTTTGGGAATTCCACGCCGGGGAATGCCGCTGCGAGCCCCTCTTCCATGAAGACAAACTCCTTAAGGCAATCGCCAAACTCAGCCCGGAAAATCCAGGCGTCGTGTACACCGAGCATTTCGAAAAAACAGATTCATACTATGATGTGAATATCCATAAGGGCTATGATGATAGTACTGTTGAAATTTTCTGCTTCAACATCACAAAGCGTGTCAAGGCCCAGAATGAGCTTAAGCAAACCACCGGTATGCTCGAAATGACTCTCAACCTCGCTCATGTCGTGCCATGGAGATGGAATCCGGCCCTTAAGGAAGTCGAGTTTAAAAACAACGATGACATGAGGAAAATATGCCGAACTCTCTATCCATCTTCCGAGAAAGATGTCTATATGAAAGAATCTGAAGTCTATTCTATCATCGACCCCGAAAACCTCTCCACTCTAAAAGACAACCTTCGTGCGCTTATCGACGGATCAAAACAATTCATGCACATGGAGCTACATCTCATTATCCCTACCGGAGAAGGTGATGAGAAAGACGATGAATGGATAGAGGTCAATGCAAGTGTTGAGCAATATGATGCCGACGGAAAAGGAATTATCCTCATCGGCTCTTTTGTAAGAATCACAGAAAGAATCGAACAAATGCGTATCCTCGTGGAGGCCCGCGAAGCTGCCAAAGAAGCCGACAGACTCAAATCTGCGTTCCTTGCCAATATGAGCCACGAAATCCGCACTCCCCTCAATGCAATTTGCGGATTCGCCGACCTACTCGCCCAAACCAATGATGACGCCCAGAAAGAAAAGTATATCAACATCATCAAGAGCAACAATGATATGCTCCTTCAGATCATCAGCGACATCCTCGACCTCTCGAAGACTGAAGCCGGAACCATGGAATTCAATTTCCGACCCGTAAATATCAATTCTCTCATGCTCTCGATTGGAGAATCGGTGTTCAACCGGGTTCAACCGGGTGTAGGACTCTTTTGCTATTTCGGTGCCGAACAATGTGCTCTCGACACCGACCCGGTACGCCTTACCCAAGTAATCAGCAATTTACTTACCAACGCCTGCAAATTCACTAAGCAGGGTAGCATATCATTCGGATACGAGGTGAGAGATGAAATGCTATATTTCTTCTGCACCGACACCGGATACGGCATCTCTGAAGAAAATCAAAAGATAGTGTTTGAGCGATTTGTAAAGCTCAACAGTTTTGCCAACGGTACCGGTCTTGGCCTTCCAATTTGCAAGGCAATCATTGAATATCTCGGTGGCTCTATCGGAGTATATTCCGAAGGGGAGGGACACGGCTCAACTTTCTGGTGTGAAATCCCCTGGAGACATGCTGAAATGCCTGAAAGTGAAGATAGCGACAAACTTTATCCCGATGTCATCAACATCTCCAAACGCAGAGCCTTTGAAATGGCTGGCGAACAAGCACATCATGAGGAACTCCAAAAAGAGATTATCGCTTACCAGGAACAACACCAGCTCCAGACATCCTACTCAAATTCCCCTCAGCCGATGTCGATGATTCCTGAATATCCCGAACCGGAATACTCAGAAAGCGAGCTTCCAAGTGATCAATCCGACTTACAATCAGACCCTCAGGCTGACGAATATACAGCCAACGACGAAATAATCATTAACGACAACCAAGAATCTTCAGAAGATATGCAACAGCAAGAAAACCCGCAATACAACGCACAGCAAGACAACAATATCGATCCGCGATATGCCGCCCAACCTTACGGCCAACAATATCCGCAACAGGGCTACGCCCGGCAGTACCCTCCGCAAGGCTACGGCCAGCAGTATCCACCGCAAGAATATGGTCAACAATATCCACCGCAGGGCTACCATCAGCAATATCCTCCCCAGGGATACGCCCAGCAGTATCCTCCCCAGGGTTATGGACAGCAATACCCTCCGCAGGGATACCCTCAGCAATATCCTCCGCAGGGATATGGACAGCAGTACCCTCCGCAGGGATACCCCCAGCAGTATCCTCCACAGGGTTATGGACAGCAGTATCCTCCTCAAGGATACCCCCGGCAGTATCCTCCCCAGGGTTATGGACAGCAATACCCTCCGCAAGGATACCCACAGCAATATCCTCCGCAGGATAGCTCCACTCATAATCCCAACCATGGAAACAGGCAGCAATATCCACACCAAAACTTCGCTCAGCCGGCCGCCGCTCCAGCTTCTCCGGTCCAGACACCTGCCGACAGGAATGCTTCCATGGGCATGAGCCAGCCCTCAAATTCTGCCTCCGCCGACAACAATGCCGACAAACTAAAGGTGCTTATCGCCGAAGACAACGAGAGTAACTTCATCCTTTACGAAAACATGCTTGCCGGAAATTACGACATCGTACACGCTTGGAATGGTGAGGAGGCAGTCGACCTTTTCCAACAGAGCACTCCCGACGTAATCCTGATGGACATCAACATGCCCAAAATGGATGGATATGAAGCCACCGCTGAAATCAAGCGCATGAATCCCGACGTTCCAATCATTGCCGTCACTGCATACGCTTTCGCCACCGACAAGGAGCGCATGCTCGAAAGCGGATTCAACGGCTACGTCTCGAAGCCCATCAACCTTTCCAAACTTAAAGAAGAAATCAACTACGTGATGAGAAAAGCCTAAAACCTAAACCTATGCTTAACAACCTAAAACACCTCCCCATCCTGCTTCTCATCGTCTTTCTTGAATGTTTCCACGTCAATGCACGGGAACATGCATCTGAAGACTTATCTCCAGGCAAAGCCAAGACTGAGACTTCCTTGCCAAAGATGAAGCAATTGGCTATCATAAACTCTTACAACGAGAATACCCCCTGGCCTCGCCAATTTATCAACATGATCATCTCCGAGATGACCATGCACGATGATTTCGGACCCGTGAAGGTGGCTCACCTTAATGACGGTGTCATTCTTAACGAGGAAGATTTCTTCGCTTTGCAAGAAAGACTTTTTGACTTTTTTGCCGACGAAAAACCGGATTATCTTGTGATGATCGGGGCCTTCGCTTTCAATCTTCGCGACCAAATCAAAGAGCGGTGGGGAAACATTCCAATGCTTCTCATCCTTCAAAGCGACAAATATGGCCCGCTTGAACACTATTTCACCACTACCGTCAACGACTGCAACCAGACTCCTCCAAAATTGCACCCTTTCGAGGAGCTCCAGAAAGACTACAACTTTACTGCCGTAGTCTCGCCAAATAAATATAGAGAGACTGTGGATATGATGTTCGAAATGTATCCCCAGATTAATCACTTTGTATTTATGGGCGACGGAACTTATGCCAACCGGCAACTTAGCTTCCTAATCAAGGAATATCTGAAGCTCGGGCATCCGGAAGTGTCTTTCGAATGGCTCTTGGCTAACGAAAATGGTGAGATGATACCATATCTAAATGATACTGACCTATCAACCGGTCTGCTGCTTTCCACCTGGAGCTATTCTATTCCCGGAATCAACGGCACTCCTCTTTATACAGCCGGCGACTCCTATCTGATAAAAGGAGCCAAGCGTCCGGTGTTCGGACTTAAACATTCATTTATGGACTATGGTATTTTGGGCGGCTACTTCCCTTCTCCCGATGAAATGAATAGCCAGACGATGGAGAAGCTTATTGATATGGTTTCGGGAAAGAACCTCAGTGAAATCCCCATCAAAAAAATAGAAAACTGCGCCCCATATATCGACTATGCACGTATGGTTAACCTCGGAGTGTCGGAAAGCATCTGCCCCAAAGATACCATTTATTTCAACCGCATCCAAACCGACCGGAACAAATATAAAAATTACTACTATGGAGGTATTATTCTGGCTGTCCTCGTCATTATCGGACTGATCATATTGGCATGCACAAAGAAACGCCCTGCCTTGCGTCTTAACTATGATGAGCTTGCCAACGCCATGCCTCTGGGCTTCATGCAGGTCATTGTGTCGCTCGACAAGAGCGGAAAGGTTAAGAAGGTGGAATATTCCCGGCAAAACAAGGCTCTTCGTGAGATTATCAAAGAACATAATCTGCGCACACATTTCACAGACAACACCAGAACCCGCTGGCAAGAGACAATCGACTCTGTAACCACCGATATGCAGCCGAAGGGTATCATCGTCAGAGTCCCCGACACAGAAACTTACTATGAATTTATCATAAGCCCCGACAAACAAAGCAACGAGACACATTTCCTCGCAAACATTTTCGTCATTGACATCAGCGACAAGATTAAAATTGAGAATGTGCTCCGCGACACTGCCCAAAAAGCGATTGAGGCCGACAACATGAAGACTGCTTTTCTCGCAAACATGAGCCATGAGATTCGCACTCCGCTCAATGCCATCGTTGGTTTCTCACATCTGCTTTGCCGCACCACCGACCGCAAGAAGATGCAACAGTTTATCGACATCATAGAAACCAACAATCAACTGCTGCTCAAGCTAATAGGCGATATACTTGACATTTCCAAGGCCGATTCCAACAAACTGGTCTTCAATATGCAGACCGTCGACATCAATGCTATCATAAAATCAGTATGCCGAAGTGCCGACATCAGCACCAAGCCTGATGTCAGAATCGACACTACCCTTATCATGGAAAAGTGTCTGGTGACTTCAGACCCTTACCGACTAACCCAGGTACTTTCCAATCTTGTCAACAACGCAGTGAAGTTTACCGAAAGAGGCCACATTGAGGTCGGTTATAAACTGGAAGGTGAAATGCTTCGCATATATGTCAAAGACACCGGGTTTGGACTGTCGGAAGCTGACAAATCTAAACTTTTCAGCAGGTTTACAAAGCTCAACTCTTTCATCCAGGGCACCGGCCTTGGGCTGTCAATCAGCCAAACTATTGTAGATAAGTTGGGCGGCTCAATAAAAGCTGAGTCTGCCGGACGTGGCAAAGGTTCCGTTTTCTCGTTTACAATTCCTTTTGTACTCAATGAGGAGGAGACAAAGACAGGAAACACTTCCGACAAGAAATCTGACGAGGAACGCCTTGCCGACCTAAAACGCAAAGTAAACTCTTCAGCCGCCTTGGAAGAAGAGCAGACCCCGAATGCGACCGATGAATCTTCCGCTGCTGAGCCTAAGAAAAATCCCAATCCCAATGTCAACATCAGCAGCTACAAACGGGAACGGAAGAAAATCCTGGTGGTCGAAGACAACTCCAGCAACTATATGCTCATCGAAGCCCTGATTGACAATCGATACGACTTAATCCACGCTTGGAATGGAGAAGAGGCTATAAGATCTTTTGCCAAAAGCACTCCCGACCTTGTGCTTATGGACATCAACCTCCCCTTTAAGAATGGATATGAGGCCACCTCTGAAATACGTCTTCTCTCCAAGAAAGTGCCTATTATAGCAGTCACTGCCTACGCCCAGTCGCAGGATAAGGAGAAAATCATGTCGAGTGGCTTTAATGGCTATATCTCAAAACCCATCGCTGAAGATGAACTCTTGAATGTCATCAAGCAATTCCTCTAAGCAAATTGGGGTACACAAAAAAGGTAGGGACGCTACTAACAGCGTCCCCCTTAGCTATCCATCATTCAAGGCAAAAATCAAGTGCCGATGTAATCGCGGCCCGGTCCATGTCCTTGCCGATGAAGACCAACTTGATCATTCGGTCGCCATACTCCGGATCCCAATCACGCTTCAGACCCGGCTCTTTCTCGAAGAACCGCTCAAGTTCATCTTCCGGCGCTGTGGCATACCATTGCCCGCACTCCGTCAGACGTTTCTGCACTCCTGCCTGCTCAAAGAGGCAACTCATGTCGGGGTCGCTGCTAAAGTAGCAAAGACCCTTGCATCGGATCACACTCTTCGGCCAGTTGCGGTGGCAAAAGAAGTCAAACTTATTGAGGTCAAAGGGTTTGCGACGGTAATATACAAACGTTGATATTCCATATTCCTCAGCCTCTCCCTCGCCATCATGATGGTGAATTTCATCAAGTGGCTTTTCAATCTCCTGAATCCATGTGGCGGAAGTTGCTGTAGCTCCGAAATCAAACAGATGAGTGTCGAGAATCTCATCGAAATTTATGTCGCAATAGTCACACTCAATGATTTTTGCTTTCGGCTGGATGGCTCGGATAGATGCGCGTATCATATCGGCATCCTTCTTTGAAACTTCCGATATCTTATTGAGGAGCACAATATTGCAGAATTCTATCTGCTGCACCACGAGGTTTTCAAGATCATCCTCACCATACTCTTTCACAGTCAGGGATTCCCCGGCTCCAAATTCACTCTGCATCCGGAGCGCATCGACCACAGTCACAATACAATCGAGCACCGGAATACCATTTCTGACAGCTGCGGGCTTCATGGTAGGTATCGAACAGATTGTCTGAGCT
The DNA here is from genome assembly GCA_964388725.1 of uncultured Sangeribacter sp. Taxonomy (GTDB): domain Bacteria; phylum Bacteroidota; class Bacteroidia; order Bacteroidales; family Muribaculaceae; genus Lepagella. The sequence goes on from CAYMBR010000056.1 coordinate 13,357, forward strand.
ATCGGTTCCGGCTCGCAGATGCCGCTCGCCTCTATCACAATATAGTCGAAGCGGTCACCGGCAAGAAGGTCTTCAATCTGATTGATGAGATCCATCTGAAGAGTGCAGCAGATGCATCCGTTTTGCAAAGCCACAAGTGAATCATCGGAATTACCAACCACTCCCCCTTTGGCTATGAGGTCTGCGTCGATGTTGACCTCACCTATATCATTGACAATTACGGCAAATCTTATCCCCCTCCTGTTGTTAAGTATCTTATTGAGCAGCGTCGTCTTTCCGCTCCCCAAATACCCGGTTGTCAAAAGCACCGGCGTCTTTTTCATCTCACTCATATCTTTAGCAATTGAATTTATGTCAACCGAATATTTCTTACTTCAATAGCAATTGAATAATTCTCACTTTCTATATAACAATTCCCACGCCATAATTTCCCTCTGCCGCCCCATCTCAGGGTAGGGAGGCGCCGCGGCGCGTCCCCCCGGATCCCGTCTTAGACATCTCACTCTGTACAAAAACTCCCCTCCCCTCCCCTGGCCCCTTCCCCTTTCGCTCCGCTCAGCCGGAGGGGAATGAGCCATTATCTAAGAAAATAATGTTAAAATAGGAAATATTTCTATCATTGTTTGCAAATAATAGAAATATTACCGGACATCCGATGAGATTTGACCATGCAATCAAGGAGGGGCGCACCGTTCGCCCCTCATTTACTAATATCAAAACGCACAATATTCAAAATGTAGCGAGCGACAATTCCCTGGCTATTGAAGTGACTGCATTGCGAATCTTGACATACTGTTTCTCTCCAGCTTTAGTCACCCCAGACGCATACTGGCGCATGAGTGATGGATTTATACCGGCTATATCTGCGACTCTCGACACATTGAGGTATGGGAATCTGTCGAAGAAAGATTCAATGTCATACTTTGGTATGACTTCGACTTCCACCGGAGGAAGTCCCTCGTCCTTTCTCATGTCGTTCATTTCTCCCACCGACACTTGAAAGTCTTCCAGTGCCTCCGCAACTGAATCGCCGTATCCGGCCAATCCGTGTTTGCCTATCATTTCTTCAGCATAGGCTGCAAACAATCCATCTGATGAACGTTCGATGATAACTTCCAATTTCATATCCATACACGTTTTATATTATTAAGAGCCGGAAAGGGCTGGGGAATTAAACCCCCAGCGTTTTTCTGGCTTGGATTTCGAGACCTCTTGACAGTTCCTTCGAACCATGGCGTGGAATTGCAAATGTCTGCCCTGTGGCAGGATTCTTCCATACGTCATGCCGACTTCCATGCCTGAAAATAAAGCAACCCTTCGCCGCAAGTTCGGCGCAAAATTTTGCTATCTTCATAATAAGTCTGTATTAATCCGATGCAAATATAACATTTTTGCTATATTCCAACAAATATTTTAGCAAATTTTTTCAAAAACATGTTGAAAAACATCTTTTATTCGAAAGAAAGACCTAAGACCGCACTCTAAAATATGAAAAATGTTCACACTAAGTCATTGGAAATTTCGGAAATTAGGTGGGGCTCGAAAGGTCGTTTTTGTCTAATTTGATGTGTATTCCGCTAAAAATATCCCCTAAAATTCTGAATTTTTCATTTGATTATACTGATATCCTCCTTCGGGAGAATATTTTAT
>CAYMBR010000057.1:0-14708 GCA_964388725.1 uncultured Sangeribacter sp.
TGTCTCAGTACCAGTGTGGGGGGCCTTCCTCTCAGAACCCCTACGCATCGTCGCCTTGGTGGGCCGTTACCCCGCCAACAAGCTAATGCGCCGCATGCCCATCCCCGCCCGATGTGTCTTTCCTCGCCGGAAGATGCCTCCCGGCAATATACGCGGTATTAGCCCGCCTTTCGGCGGGTTGTACCCCTGGCGGGGGCAGGTTGCATACGTGTTACTCACCCGTGCGCCACTCGCCGGCGGGAAGAGCAAGCTCTCCCCCCGCTGCCGTCCGACTTGCATGTGTTAAGCCTGCCGCTAGCGTTCATCCTGAGCCAGGATCAAACTCTCCGTTGTTGAAATATATCTCTATATCTTCTTTTCAGTTTTTTTCGTTTGTCCCGGACACCCTGTCCGGATGGAATTGTTTCGACGGAAACCCCGGACTTCGTAATTAAAAATTAAAAATTAAAAATTAACTGCGAACTCATGTTCCCTTGTCTCTGCATTTCACGGCCCCCGGAAGGGGCCGTCGCTGCTTGTCTTGTGGCATCATGTCATTGTTCTCTTTCAGTCCCGCAACCGTCGTCACGGGCACCGGCTTTCATTTCTGTGCCGCCCCCGCTTCCCGATTGCGGATGCAAAATTACTGCCTTTTCCCGGACCGCGCAAATTTTCCCGGCTCTTTTTTTTGTCTTTTCCCACAAACACGCTTCCATCCTGTTGACTGTCACTGGAATCAATAAATGTTAATTTTTCTTTCGTTTTGTTAACGACAATTCCAAACATTACGCTTTTATCACGAAAACGGAAAATAAAGACAAAACCTACGCCAACAATGGCGGATTAAAAGAAGCACGAACAATCAACAACATTTGAAAGCTAAATCTCAAAAACGATAGCCGAAACCCACATTAAGGTAAATTGGATACATAGAGAATGTGATGGTCTTGAAATCGCTCTTGAAAATACCGTTGCATCCCCACATCAAATTGGCATGGACGCTAAACCGATAATATACATTCCAATCCACACCGACCATCCAACCCCAGTGAAAATCACGGAGGTCATCATCAAAGTCGTATGTTGCCCGTGAATCCGTATCGAACAGCACCTTATCTCCTGTGGGATTACCTTCGCGGAGGTAACCGTCTGTGACATAACCATCGAACTCATTTTTGAAAGCATAAGCCAGATAAGGGCCGAGATTCAACTTGACCTTACTGCTACAGGACCACACTCCCTGTATGGGAATCACCAACTGCTGGGAATGATAGTGAGTCTTGACTTTACCGGTCCAACGACCGGCAAGACTTTTCCCGTCCTGAATAATCTCCATTCCATAGTTTTTCACACGAGCCTTTGTAGTCATACCCTTGGTCTCCAGATGAAGCCCCACCTGCATCCCCCACTTCCTATCGGATCTGAAATACTTTGCAAAATTAACTCCGAGTTGAAGGTTGAGGTTTGGACTGAACGATTCAATCTTTCTTATTTCCACAGGAAGAGGAATAGGAGAAGCTCCACCAATATTGACACCGGCGACAGCCTCAATGTCGAAAAGCTGACGGCTGAAGAAACCGAACTTTCCGTTATCATCTTGAGAATACACATTGATATATAAAAGCGAGACTAAAATGCTAAATATGTATTTTTTCATGAGACTAAGAATCTTTACAACAGACAACCATCAATGCTAAAATCATTCACAATTGAGAACAAGATTATCAACGAAGAGAGTACTACCGACAGCCCCCTCAAAAAAGTCACCTTCCGTACTTGAAGACATGACGATTGCGATGCTATATCGGCCGGCCTCTAGTTTATCCCGATCCACCACCTTACCTTCACGATACTTAAACGGAATGTTGAAATTCTTCCAAACGGAAGAAGCATCGCGACTCTCTATTTCAGCCACAGCAACAATATCAGAGTTATCGGCAGCCAAAACATTAGTTCCATCCAACCACTGGCGGTCGGGAGTCACTTCAAAGAAAACAGCGTAAATGTTGAACTCGTCGGTCATGCCCTCAACCGGAACAAGTTTTCCATCGTCGCCCATTTTACAATACTGTTCGCCTGGAAAATATTTATAGTCACCGCTTATCGACAACGGGACACTGAGAAATGGAGTTCCGAAGTGAGTGGCTTCCAGCGGTTTTGCAAGAGCATTAGCCATATCAAACTCACCCAAAAACAGGTTACCCGCAGCCAAAGGTTTTTTCATGTTCTGACCGAAAGTGCCCGTAGAACGAGTTACCAGAGCCAAACATTTACCCATTTCAGAGTCAATAGCCTGATAAGTAGGGAAAGTTTCGGGCGATGTGCCCTGAAGAGTCAAAGCAAAAGCCGGGTTAGCGCTCGCCCAAGTCAGAGACTCCTTGCCATCGTTGCCTATTTCATAGAAAACGTCGTAGGAAGCCTTACCCGACAACGCCGACACCTGTCGAACGTGTTCGAAATTGTAACGGAGATTTATGTTACCCGGACGCTGCACCTCCACAGTATAAGATTTATGCCACTTACCATCTTCCGAAGTCACCACATACTCCTGAGGAGAGTTGAAATTGCGGGGAGTACCGCTCGCAGGTTCAATAGTAGCCCCGGGGGTGAGAGTGAAATAGGGAGCAAGGTCAAAAATGTTAACACCGCTGTTGACCACAATCAATATCCTGTCGTTAGAAATCACCGGCAAGCGGTTTAATACCTCGTTGTTGTCGAAACGGACGCTTACGATGTCACATTCCGCATTCGGGGCCTCATCTCTGATACAAGAAGACATTGCCAGACAAGCAACGAGAAAGATTCCCAAAGAATAAATATTTTTCATAAAAATTGAATAAAAGGCATCCATTCCTTATCCGGGATGGATGCCCTGTTAAAATTTAATACTTATGAATAGATCTCATAATATCTACAGAAGATGTTCAACTTAAAAACAGCCTACAACTATTTAACAACCACCTTGGTCACATTGTTGCCCTGACGCTTAATAAAAATTCCACCGGCGGGATTAAGCACACGCACCCCATTGAGGTTATAATATTCGGTTTCAGCATCATCAGCGACATTTACGTTGACAGCAGAAGTGCCGGGGGCCGGATTGCCATTACCGTTAAATGTGCATACAATAGGAATACCTTCCCACATCACATTTATTAAGAAAGAAGCCTCGCCTTCGCCATTGATAGTGCCATTAATGTCAACATCAGCCTTAAACGCACCATCCATCAATTCCATACCAGGCGCCTGACCAGTATAAGAAGCCACGCCACCATCAACAGAAACAGCCACATCAGTAACGACGATATCACCAAGAGCCATTCCATTGAGGTTGAAGTTGGGCAATGTGATTGTGCAAGCACCACCTTCAGTATAAGCCACATAGAGTTCGGCATCCATTGGTTCACCGGTAAGCGGAGTCCCCCCCATCTCAATCGAGAGTTTTCCGGAATAGACATCAGCATCAGCGGATTCAGCGTAAACGAGTTTCACATTGTCCACAATAATCGAGTTATCCTTAACGACTTCATTGGCAGGAGCGAAATAATCACCGGCAGAGAAGATGATGTTGATATACTCCGGAGAAGCATCGCTCTTATAGTCGAAATCAGCAGAAAACTTCATCCAGTCGTCGCTGACAGTGGTGATTTTTGAATTGATTACAGCAATAAGTTCGGCATCCTCGCTCGCAGTAACCTCACCACCCTGCAAGCCGGAAAGATCCATGCCGAGCACGCAGCGGTCGCGATCAATCATTTCAGAGCAATAAGGTTCGCCATCCATATAGACGACAGCCGGAACATCTTTCTGAGTCCAGTGCCCTTTCCAAAGATAAGCCACAACAGAAGCCGGTTCGTCAGCCACTTCTTCACTTGGAATGCGCTTATACATAAATTCGATGCCAGAAGGGCGACCGGGAAACGGCACACCGCCGAAGACACCGCCGTCGGCATTGTTGATGACGATATTAAACGAGGCATCTAAAGAAGGATTGGCGGTTGACCAAGTAGTGCCGAGAGTCAGATATGCCGGCACAATCTGAACCGCCATGAAAGGATTCGGAGTGTTGGTTAGTTTCACAGCATTATCAGACTCATAACCAGCCACAGCCTCACCAACAGCAGTAGCCCCCAAACCTGCCATACCACTTACATTCGAGATTACCCATCCATTGGGGTTCACGCCGGTCACAACCTGGGATTGCTGACCGAAATTATCATCATCTTGATAGAAAGTCCAAGGGGTGCAATCGCTCCAGCCGCCCTCGAAGTCTGAATTTTGGATTTGCTGAGCCGCCCCGGAGAAAGTCACCGCTGAAACGGCAGCCAAAAAGTAAAATTTTTTCATAGTTTATATATTTTTGCTTTGTTTTTTTATTAAATAATCGCGAAATTACAAATATTCCAATATATCCCAAAATAATTGACATTTTAAGCGTAAAAATATCCCAATATGACCAATTAATTTAAATATACTCAAGTCTGTCGGCATTTATTACCGAGGGAGAGTGCTTGGCAACACGCATATATAAAAAAAACAAACAAATAAGAAAAACTTCTTCAAAGATTCCGAGAATCTCGACCACTGTACGGAGTCCACAGCTTGTGCGTGCATAAATCAGGACACAGAGCATGATTATTTGAAGAGACTATCTATATCCGGCAACAGGCTCGAAAGCGACTTCCATTGTTCTTCGGACAACCTCACTTTCGGCACGTCTTTTTTTTACGTTCCCTGCTCAGCTCCTTCTTGATCTCCTTGATCTTGGTCTTGTCCTCGTCTTTTGCTTTGAGAAGCGCATCGTTCTCTTTGCGCAGCTTGGCATTCTCCTTACGGAAGCGTTTGAGCTCTTCTTCGGGTGTCTCTTTTACCGAAAGAATTTCAGATACCGGTAGCAGTGCCCTCCTATTCAATTACGGAGGTTGATGCATTCGCGACATTCGCCTATCTGAAAGTGACAACGCCAAATGCCTCCGATCTGCCATTTGTTGCAACAAATTTTAGGTCGGTCGTCAACTTAGAAATTACTCATAGACGAGTTCAAAATCGTCGACATACATAGCCGAACCTTTCGCCCCACTGAAATAGTCACCGAATTTCGATGCGGAACATACAATAACCACATGTGTCGGCCGAGTGGTCTTTGCCCTTTCATTATATTCGAAAGGAATTTCGAGCATTTGCAACCCTCCGTCGGGACCGAAATTATCTTTCCACGTGACTTGTCCATAGGCCAACACCTGCGAGTCGTCCTTATCGAAGAGGCGCTGATCGTCCGGGTTGGTGCGAACCTCGTAGGTACCCTCTACCAAAGCTATATAAATCTGCCCCTGATCGGTACCGCCACTCACCATATCGTCTATATAGCCTTCATTGCCCGACTTAACAGTGACACCACTTGCGGGTCGATAATTTGCATATACGCGTACTTTGGTGGGATGCGAGCCATTATATTCTCGTCCGAGCTGAAGCACCCCGTTGGTGCCATCAGTCTTATCATAGTATCCTATGAAAAGGTTGCCGGCGGCAATAATTCCCATAGCTGCATTCGACTCCAGCTTTGCCGAATAAGTGCCTGAATGCACCATATCGGTGGATTTGTCGGTAAGAGTCAAATTGGCAGTCGCCGCCCCTTCATTACCAGAGCCCCAGAAAGCCGTCAGTTTATCGCCTGTGGCGCTTGGCAGAGAGACGGTCTTCGTGCCGAGCATGGTGCTTGCAGAGTAAGTTGACCAATCTTCAAAAGAAGCTTCAAGCAGGCTGAATTTAGATTCGGTGGTGAAAGAGTAGATCTCGTCGCTATGAAAATCACCGCACGCACCACGATACTGGTAGGTTGTGCCATCCGTGAGACCGGTGATAGTAATTGTATTGGAATCGGAAGCCCTTGTAGAAGAGAAACGAGGTGCTGAAGCCGCCGAAGAAGAGACAGCAACAAACGACCATTCGCCATCTGATCCCAAAACACGGTATTCCACTCCCGGGATGCCATCATAATTGGAATCTTCTCCGAGAACATAAGGGATAGAAGCCTTGGTTGCAGTCACAGCCATAGGATTTGCATTGGTGTCGACGGCCATCATCACAATTGGATCTGCATAGACAATTGCGTTTTCGCTTCGAGCGATGCAAAGTGGCAGAATGGTAGATCTTCCATAGGAATCGGTGGCCTTTACATTGATGACATGTTGCGAATCTCTTGCCTCAAGATTTTTGATGAAATCCTTTGAAAAAGACAGATGGGCAGTGGTGACATCCGTAGTCGCATTATATTTGGGATTGGTCCAGGAGATGCCGGCATGCTGATAATTGTCGGGATAATCACCGCCAGCCTTTAGGACGTTGACATCAAGCACCAGATTCTTCTGATATGATGAGGCCGACTCACCGAAAGAAAAGTCAGAGCTTGAATCGATTGCAATGCCACCAAGACCATTGCCAAAGCCGCAGATCTCAAGCACGAGTTCTTCCGGAATGTCATTTTCATCAGTATAGATGAGTTGAGATTCGGCAACAAAGTCCACACCGCTGATTGAAGGCGCAGAAGGCAAAACCACCGAAGAAGAGGAAATGTCCTCATCTACCACGTTGATTTCAAACACCACATAACCTGAGCTATTGCCTGTTACACTTAGAGAATCGTAAGAGAAATTAAGAATATAATGGTGTGCAAACTCAGCATTCTCAATTTTGCCTGTTTGGGTGAATGTCTCGCCGTCGGTTCTTTTTATAGTGACGGAATAATCCACAGTGTTGTCGCCATCCGGCATCATGAGATACACCTTATCTGAATCGGCATTAGACTTATCAAGTGGCAGAGAGCCACGCGAATTTCCTATGACCACCTCATAATCCTGAATAAGCGAAGAATCGATTGTGGCGGTATTGACAGAAACCACCACATTTCTGATCTGGCAATTTACCACAACATTGGTTACAGCACCTTTCGACACATCGAAGGGCTGATATCCGCGGAAGAACATCTTGTCGTAGGAAGCGGTGACGGAGTCGCCCGACCAGGCCTCCGCAACATAGTTGCCGGTTTTGAGCGACAAGGAAGGTGAGACATTGTCGAGACCTACTTCCTTATAGACAAGGCCGGAGGCATCGGAGACATATACTACGCAGTTGTCGCGCAGATACTGCTGATAGTCAGAAGCGCCGGCATCATCTGCGGAGCGGGTGGTAAGGGAGTTGACCACAGTGTGGAGTTGCACAGTACCCATCCCATCTGTGTCGAAAGGGCTGTCGGCCACGCAAGCCGAGAGCGACAACGCCAGGGAAGCGGCCACAACTCCATTCGGCAGATATGAAAGAAACTTTTTCATTTTAAATACAGAGTTAGAGTTGTGTTAATACTTGATCAAACCTATATAGCATTCGAGAGTACCCTCGGCATCAGTCACAGTGAGGTGGAATTTATGTTCATCAGGGCCTAAAGCACCGAGGAGACCCAGAAAAGTGGTTATATCGAAATGGCATGAATTAGCACCTTCCACTTCCTCACCAACGGGGAATCCAAGACCTGAAAGTGCTTCGCTGAAAGCTCCCGGATTCACAAGGTCAAAGTCGGCTGCAAGACCAATTCCATCGAGTTCTTCTGGAGTTAACGAACCTGACTCGATATGAATATTGAAACCGGTAATTCCTGTAGCACTTTCGACATCAAACATACAATCGGCGAGGGTATCCATATCGACACTGCCATTGAGGATGAGACCTTCAGACATATTGGTGACCTGCGGGCCTACGACCGGAGAAGCCGGGTCATCACCAGAAGAAGGTTCATCGCCGGAAGTGGGGTCATCCGAAGAACCGGAATTGTCGTTCCCGGGATTGGAAGGAGTAGCCGGATCTTCAACCGGACGCATGTCATCGACAAGTACGCCGGTTTCTTCTGATTCTTCAGGATCTATAACATAATTCTCATCTTTTATGGAGATAGTGGCATCGACATTTATACCGTCGCTGTCGTCATCGCCTATCTGGATGTCACCGGGCTGGATTTCATCAGGCCTTGTGACCGTGAAATTAATCTGGTAGGAATTGCCAGAGGCAGCATCATCATAGAGCCGGGTTACGGCATCTACATATACGCCATCGACCGTGCCGGAAAAGGTAGCCGCAATAGTCCGGCTACCATCGACGAAGCGGAAATAACCGACCTTATCATTGGTGCTGTTTGTGAATTTAAGAGAGCCTTGTCCGGCACTGACCACCACCTGCACATCATCGCCGAGTATTCCAAGCCCGAGGTCGTTGATGTTGACACGGATGGCGATGTTGCTAAGCCGGCACTCGACAGGATCCACATCGCTTGTGACTTGACCGGCCTTAATGGAGAAAGAAGTGGCCGACTGCCCGAGATAATAGGGTGCATTCCACTCGGCGATAGGGTTATCGCCATATGATGCCTCAATGGTGTAGTCGCCGACAGGAAGCGCTACAACTTCCGGCATATCCGAATATATATAGGATTTAACAATCTCGTTGCCCTGGTTGACGAAATTGACGGAGAAGTCCTTGACGCTGACACCCGTGGCTCGCGTTTGGCTACCGCTGTTGATGTAGTCCACATTAAGGGAGGAGCAGTCGAATTGACCGACACCATCATTGACGTTGAAGAAACCTTCTTTTTCGCAACTTGTCAGGGCAATGACAGCTGCAGCAGAAGCGAGGAAATTAAAAATATATCGTTTCATGGTTATTTACTTTTTTTAGAGGCATTGCGTTTAGGGGCATTCGCCGACTTCTGTATGCCGGGGATATCATAGTTTGCTGTCACATTGTCGATTGTCAGGACCGACCCAGTAGCGAGAGCATGGTAGGAATTGTCTGAAATTGTTCTGTTGCTTTCAGATACAATAACGGTTACACCCTCGTCCAAATCACTACCAGTAGGAATATGGATAGGAGGATTCGACTGATTAGAGCTCTTGAATCCAAGTTTCAAAACAGCGGCAGATGCGCCGAACTTATCATAGGTGATATTAATGGTCTTGCTTTCAACCGTTCCGGCTTCCGGAATATCGAATGGATCCGCATGACCTATGATATTGCCATTGGCATCCAGTACCTCCACATAAGCATATCCATTGTCCACAACTCCATTTTTCAGAGTGTATGTGTAATCAAAGGAAATACTTGACGGGCGACTTGCAAATGCAGTTCCATCGGTTCTGCTTTCAGAACCATCGAACAGATATGAACCCAAGAACACCTCACCTGCTGCATTTATCAAATCAGATTCAGATGGAGTATTTGTGCAATAATAATTGGTATTCATCTGCCCACCTGAAGTACTTGGGACAGTACCATTATGGTTATACCCCACATTTCTCATAACAGCCTGTCCGTCCTCTACCCAAGACGATGGCACCTCAAACCATGAGTTGCGAGGATTTGAACCGGTATAAGCGGTAAGGGTGTTGACAGTTGCCCATCCTGAAGGCGGAGCATATGAATAAGACGAATAATTTTGATATGTATCAGATATAAATCCAACTGTAACCCTATATTCTCCACCTACGTTAATGGTGCCGCTGCTGACAGAAGTCCCAGTAGCAGAGAAATCGCCATTGGGGATGGAGAGGTCTGATTCCATCGAGAAGGAATGGCTGAGGTTGTCGGAATAATCCCCGGCGAAAATTGAATATTTGGTAGTGTAGGTGCCCCCCGCATAAAGATCCGTCACATTGCCGTTGGAATCCTTTGCTCCGGTCACCATTATAACACCATTGGCAAGATCGCGGGAATAGATAAACAAATTGGAATTTTGAAGACGAAGATTTTCCGTCACGATTGGGAGCATGGCGGCATCCGAAACACCTACCTTAAGATATGCATAGTGTGCAAAGGCATCGGTCTGAGATATTGAATAATCAGGGATTGAAGTAACGGCCAGATAATAAGAACCATACGACTTGCCACTGTTGCGGTTGCTTGCTTTAACCTCTATTTGACGCTTGGTAGCTATTGTGGGGAGTCGCAAGGAATATGTATAATTTTTGGAATCGAAAGAGCGAGTCGAAGGGGTTTCGCTAAAGCTTTCGATTGTAGCTACCTGATCATTGCCATCTATATCGGCCGATTCGAAAACGATGTCCATTGGGTCAAGACCATTGAAATCAAGCGAAAGGGACGCATTGACTGATGCATAGGGCACTGTGCCATTGACATTGCCAAACTGAATCTGGCCCGATTCGAAGACCACCTTGGCAGGTTCCGTCACATTATTATTATTGTCGGTGATCACGAGAGACACCGTATATGTTCCGTTGGCTATTGAAGCGCCATAGTTCGTCAGATTGAGCGAAGCGGCATTTCCGGGATTGGAGAAGAAACCGTAGGCTTTTATTCCGGCATCCGCGAGTTGCGACTGCTGCAGAGCGGTTGCGTTGCAAAGGTCGATTGAATTGCCCCATGCGGGTTGGGTATTGGTGGAATTAATAGTAAGTACCGCAGACTTTATTCCGGCATCAGCCACGACATTCATCGACAAGTCATCCGTGCTTGCATATCCTTCAAGCAGATCCACTGTGTCGCCATTGGAGAAACCGCTGCAAGTGATTTCCGGAGCCTGCATCATGTCGTTAAACCCATTGGAAAGGTCGATGAAAATGTCCTCATCGGTGAGTCCTTCATCAAAAGCGACAGCCAGACCGGTGACACCATCCACGACCCTGACATCAAGAGTCAGATTGTGGAGAGTCTTGGCGAGGGGCACAAACTGCCCGATGCTTTTGGCCCCGGACACGCGAGTTTCCCTTGTGGTATAGTGGACGGTAAGCGACGTATTATACGGATCGATGAATACGGGGCGCGGTTCGCCGGCGGTATATTTGAACTCATCCGTTTGCCCCTCGGTGCGCAACCCGACATAATAATCAGACATATAGCTTTTAAATTCGTCGGTAAAATTGATTTTAACCATCGAATTCCCAAGTCCAGCGTAAAGATCGAGTTTGTGTGTGTCATTGGCAAGCACCGTGAAAGACGCGCTTGTCTCATAGTAAGGATTATTGAACGCTATCTTGCCTTTTTCGCCATAGAAGGCGGTGAGGGTGTATGCACCGGCCACAAACTGGTTTTTCGCTTCCTCGCGGAATGCCTCGAGTGATGTGAAAGTTTTATTGTAGGAACCGTCTGACTTTATCAGTTGGATAGAGAAATCCTCTGCAGTAGGGACTGTGGTGTAAGTCGCAAGATTGTAAGGGTCATCGTCGGCACGAGTGTCGGCGTCATCGCTGACCAGAACCGGAGCCGATGATTTAAGGCTTGCATCGGCAAGGAGAGAGATGTCGATAGAGCCTTTTTGATTAGAGGAATTTCCCCAGGGGGATTCGTCGGCACAGCCAACAAGAGCGAGGGCTGTGGCGGCGAGGAGGGGAATTCCGAATCTAAGATTAGTCATTTTATATATTTATATAGGTGTTACGATTGTTTTTCATTCCGTCAAATCAGAAGAATCTGATTGAGGACGAGAGATTGACAAAGTCGCTGTTGAGGTCTTGGAATTTATATCAGTGGCACTGATTACAAATGAATGAGGACCTTCGAGAGAAAGGATATACTCCCTCGAGAAGAGGATGAAGGCAGTAGAGACGTTGGTGGTGGAATTATAATCCGGTGCGAGCCACTCGATGCCTGCTGGTAGTGTATTATCGGAGAGTAGATCTATCTCATCAGCAGAATATCCTTTGAGAGTTGCAGCATTTAGTCCATATCCGATGGTGCAGATCATGACAGCGAGATTGTCGGGGATGTCGGCATCATCAGAGAAATCTTGAGTTAAAGCCAAGTCGAAACCTACACCAGAGATTGCCGGATCGGTCGGGAAGAGGCTACTCTCCGATTCCTCAGTATTGGCGGTATCTTCTTCCACCACAGTGACATTGATGGCAGAAGTATCGATGGAGCCAACGGTATCATCATCTGTCTTTTCTGTATACGAGAATTTAAGTATGTAATGATATCCTCTTTTTACATTCTCAATCTTTCGCTGGTTATTAGCGATGGCAGTGCCGTCGGATTTTGTGCCGGAGATAGTATATTGCAGGTCACTGTCAGAGCCTGACATCATGAAATAACCTCTTGCCTCTGCAAAATTGTCGGCGTTGAAAGATAGGGAACCGCCATCGTGACCATTATTATCGACCGTCACAGCGAAATCCTTTGTTTTTGCAAGCACTGCCTGCAAACCAGCATCATTGACATCTATAGATACCACCACATTCTGAATCTTGCAATTGAGCACCACATTGGTGATATTACACTTGTTAACATCAAAAGCCTGATATCCGCGATAGTATTTCTGAGTGAAAGAAGCTGCCAGAGAGTCGCCGGTCCACGCCTCGGCCACATATTTGCCGGCTCTGAGTGTCAGGACACCCGAAACATTTGAAAAACCGGTTTCCTTATATACTACACCCGTATGACCCTCGGAACCCTCAATGCATGTGATCTTGACTTCACCATTTGCATAGTAGTCATATTCAGCATCATTTTCGGCACGGGTCGTGATACTGTTTACTATCGGGCGCAGATAGACAGTGCCCACACCTTCGTCTTCAAAAGGATTTTCAGCGGAGCAAGCGCAGAGACCGGTTGCAAAGGCAAGTCCTGCCATAACCGTTGATATGCCTGAAATATATTTTTTCATTGTCGGAATAATCATCAAAACGTTCAACTATTGCTGGAATCTTCGTCATCGTCCAAGACACCAAGCGGTGTGTCAATATCCTCTATATTTACATCTTGAGTAATGGAATCGTCAAGAGTGATTGAAGAATCTATTGTGATCAGCTCGCTATTGTCGGAATCATCGGAAGAACCGGTGCCGACCGAGCCCGGATCGTTGTTGTCCGGTTGATTGGCAGTGAAACTTACTACAAAAGTCTTACCTTCTCCAGGGGTATATGAGACTGTATTAGAGACTTCTTCACCATCCAATTTACCATATAAAGTGGCGGTGATGGAATTACTGTCCTCAATATACTTGAAATAAGCATTCTTGTTGTTGGTAGTCTGGTCAAAATTGAGGGTTGTGGTGCCTACACTGACATCAACACTAACATCGGTCAGAGCCGCGAAGCAATAGTCATCTACATTTACCCTTATGCGAATATTATTTAAGGAGCATTCGATAGTGGTTTCCGGAAGTTGACTGACAGTGGAAGCCACAATCTCAAAAGAAGAAGAGGTTGCGCCCTTGTAATAACCGAAGTTAGTATCGGATTCGAACTCACCATCCGGATTTTCGCCATAGTCAGCCATTACGGTATATTCACCTGCGGGCAATGAAACCAACGACGGAAGTTCGGAATATTTATAGCTTTTTACACTGACACCGCTTTGGTTAATGAAATAAACGGTGAAGTCATCCGGATCAACGGAAGCACGGGTACTGTTGACGTAATCCACGGTCATGCCCTCGCAATCAAGAAGTCCCTCTCCCTCATTGAAGATGAAGGTAGCGTCTTTCTCGCAACTTGCCAACCCGAGGATTGCGGCAGCCGATAATATTTGCAATATATATTTTTTCATGACTTATTTTCTCTTTTTGGTGCAATTGCGCCTGGGAGCTGATGATACGGATGGTGCAGATTCATAGTGTGCAGTGACATTGTCAATTAAAAACTCTGAACCAGTTGCAACAGCATGATAACTATTTGCACTTATTGTCTTATTACCAAGAGTTGTGCCTTCATCTAATTCAGCATCAGTAGGAATATGAATTGGCGGCACATCTTGATTAGAACTTTTGAAAGAAATCTTCAATTTTACTGCTTTAGATCCAAATTTATCATAATTCAGATTGATTGTTTTAGTACCATCACCAGGATCTATGCTTATAATATATTTATTTGAAGCTATTGTCTTTTCGTTGGAATCAAGAATCTCAATATAAGCATATCCTTGATCTGCTTGCTTTTCTACAGATTCCAACGAATATTTATAATAAAAGGATATACAATTAGGCCTACTTGCAAAATAAATGCCTTCATTACGATTATCTTCCCCTTTATACGAATATTCACCTAAAAACAATTCTCCTGCAGCATGTACTAGTTGATCATTAGATGGCGAATTTTCACAATAATAAGTCCTGTTACCATATCCACCGCTTGCAGATGGAGTAGTACCATTGTGATTATAACCTACATTTCGCATATATCCCTGTTCTGACTCAACCCAAGACGATGGCACAACAAACCACGTATTCATATTACTAGAATTTCCATAAGCTGTTTTTTCATTTATAGTAGCCCACTCTGCAGGTAATTCTCTTGAATATGATGAACTTATTGTGTAATAATGATGACTGCCTGTAAGCGACATATTCACGTCATATTGTCCGCCTACTTGAAGATCTTGACTAATAGTTTGCTCTGTTTTAGAAAAATCTCCATTGGGAATCGCCGTTTGCACTTCAGTTGTAAATGAATTTAAATTGCCTGAGAATTTAGCATCATTCCAGATATCTCCATTGGTAATGGAAGACGTTACGGTGTAAGATGTGCCGGACGTTGAAGAAGAGGAAAGACCCGTGACAGTAAGGACACCATAACCATTTTCTGTAGTTTTGGTGCAACTTGCACCACTGCCATTGAGTCTAAGTTCAATATTATCCATTACAACAGAAAGGCCTTCCGAATTTGTTGTGGTGACCTTAAGATAGGCATAATGAGCGAATGCATCAACCTCAGAAATGCTATATTCGGGAATGG
>CAYMBR010000058.1:0-14558 GCA_964388725.1 uncultured Sangeribacter sp.
TTTCTTGTTGCGGCGGCGGTTGCGCTTGGAGGCAGCCTGCTGGGCGGCTATGAGCTGATTGTGGCGTTCGGCACGTTCTTTCTTGCGAGCCAACTTCGCCTCGTGCTGCTCCTGATTGCGTCGTCGGGATGCTTCTATCCTGCTCTGGCGTTCGCTGATGCGCCGCTGTTCACCCCTTTCGCGTATAATCTCCACTGCCTCATCGGCAATTTTCCTGTCGATCTTCATCTGGCGCATATACTTGGCTGCCATGGCAGCTCCCGTCACCTCATGTCGTGGATAGCGCAACGCGCCGTTCTTATCACGAACCCCGGCTCTGATCATACCGGCATTGCCGAAGAAGGCAGCCAACCTTTGCGCCGGATCATCCGAACCCTCCTCCTCAAGCCTTGCAGCGGCCTCAATGCCCATTTCGAGTATAGACTCATCTCCACCATAAGGATATTTCGTGGACATTTCCCTGATAAATGGATTCATATATTTGAATCCATCATATTGCGCAAGCCGTCCCAACGATTGGCGGATGTTGCGACCGAAAAGCATTTTCTGAAACTCGGCCGCCCATCTCTCTTTCGAGACTATGGCCAGGCGGGGCATACAGGCTTTCAATGCCTCCAATGTGGCATCATCAATCTTCCAGCCGAAACGTGCTGAGAACCGTAGGCAGCGCAAGATTCTGACCGGATCATCGTCGAAAGTCTCATAAGGGTCCATCGGGGTGCGAAGGATTCCCTCCTTGATGTCTTCCACGGCATGGCCCGTCATGTCGAGAATCTCACCGGTGCTGATGTTGCGGTAGAGGGTATTGACGGTAAAATCACGGCGAAAACAATCTTCCTCAATATTGCCGCTCACCACGTCCGGGCAACGGCTTGTCTTGTCGGTGTATTGTTCGGCACGGGTCTGCACAAGCTCTATCTCATCATCCGGGAAACGGCGAAGCGTTAGCTTTGCAGTTCCGAACTTATGAAAAAGTATCGGCATTCCGGCAAGCTGATGCCTGCGCTGAAGCCAGCGGGTGAATAGAATGCCACCGTTGGGTATATCCACCGCAATATCCACATCATGAATCTCGCTGCCAAGCACCTCATCCCTGACGCAACCGCCGACAGCATAGAGATGACCCTCCCATTTCGTGCCTTTTACTACGCCACGAAAATAGTCAAGTATCTGATGATAGTGTCGGTCAGTCATTATTGGGGTTAGGGATGAGAGTTTAGGGATGAGAGTTTAGGGATGAGGGGGATCGGTGAAAACGACGAAAACGTTGAAAACGATGAGGACGCCTATCAAACGGATCACCGCTTGATGTGTCGGATTTGCCAGACGAGCATGAAGGTGGCCACTATGGAGGAGAGGAAGTCGCCTATCGGGAAACACATCCATACTCCGTCGAGTCCGAACATTGGGGGAAATATCAGGAGCATGGGCACCATGAAAATGATCTGGCGAGTCAACGACAGGAAGATGGACTTCGCCGCCATGCCGAGCGACTGGAAATAGTTGGTGGCCACAATCTGGAAACCCACTATCCAGAAACCGATGGTAGTGATATGCATACAGTTTACCGCACACGCTATCTGGTCCGGGTCCTGCATGAAAAGTTTTGCAATAAATTGGGCATTAGTCGCCCCGATTATGCTACCGAGAGTTGTGAAACTCATGCTCACCAGTATTGCGAGTCTGAGTGTCCGGAAAAGCCGGTTGTATTTTGCAGCGCCATAGTTGTAGCCGAGTATTGGCTGCATACCCTGGCAGATGCCGATCACCACCATAGTGAAGACGGTGACATATCGGTTGAACACCACTACAGCCGCAATGGCATCATCGCCACCATAGTGAACCAACGAATTGTTGATGATTGCATTGATGCAGCTGCCCGCCACGTTGATGAGAAACGGCGACATACCGATATAAACGATTGAGGAGATAATCTTCCAGTTGAATTTGTAGGTTCCTTTCTCAAAGTGAAGGGTACTTGACTTCTTGAAGAAATGCGACATGACGAAGAATGCCGTCACCACCATAGAGATGTCGGTGGCAATAGCAGCGCCCTTGATGCCCCATTTGAAACCGAAAAGGAAGAGCGGCGCGAGAATGGAGTTGAGACCGGCGCCTATCATGTTGGTCCACATCGCCTTGGCCGGATATCCCGTGGCGCGCATCACGTTGTTGTAGCTGAATGTCAGATTCATCAGCACCATGCCCGGAAGCACCCACATCAGGAACTCCCTTGCGTAGGGAAGCGAGGCATCCGAAGCTCCGAACAGTCTTAATAGCGGAGTGAGGAATATTGCAAAAAGGGTGGTATATACGACACCTATCAATAACGTGAGCTGCACGGAGTTGCCCAAAATAAGAGCAGCACGGTGATGGTCGTTCTGACCCAATACGATTGAAATTCTGGTAGCGGCGCCGGCACCAATGAGCATACCGAAGGCAGTGCCGAGATTCTGCACGGGGAAAGTCACGGCGATACCGGCCACTACATTGGGGTCGTCGATGGCATGCCCGATCACTATTGAGTCAATAATATTGTATAGCGCCATCACCACCGTGCCCGTGACTGCCGGAAGACTATACTTCAGCAGGATCTTCCATACCTTAGCTGTGGAAAGCTCTTTGAGCCTTTCCATCTGCAGGTTGGGGTGTTGAGTGGAATTTATATCATTATTCATGGCGAATTTACCTTAAAAAACTGTAGATATTCATAATGTAAACAAATTGAAGCCATTTTTTATTGCTGTCAGTGTGATTATATCAAAATTTGTTATTAATTTTGCAAAAGAAATTGGCTGTCAGCCAAAGACTGTATCCTACGGAATGACTGAACTTAGATGAAATTAACCCGCACTTCAACAATAGCTTGCTTCATGGTCATCGCGATGATGGCCCTGAGTGCCATTCCCTCCCAGGCACAGATTCTACTGCGAGAGGGAGAGATTGAGAACACCGATTCCATCAAGCACGACATGGACCTCGGTCCCTATTTCGGGCTTTACAAAGACAATTATTTTGCGGTGGGCACAGATCCATTCCACCGCCCTAATTCCACCAACTCCGGAGTAAAGTTTCAGTTGTCAATAAAGCAGCGGCTGACAAATGCCGTTTTGCCATGGGGTACTTACCTCTATCTTTTTTTCACCGAGAAAGTATTCTGGGAGGTGTTTCAAAACTCTATGCCAATGAGTGACCTTAATTTCAATCCTGGCATCGGTTGGGCAAAACCATTTTTTGTCAAAGGCCGATATGTTGGCAAGATGACTCTGATTTTAGAGCATGAGAGCAACGGGCGCGACAGCATCCAGTCGCGTTCGTGGAACAAGGTGTCGCTGGCCGCCAACGCATACGTCACCGACAACCTGTCGGTGCATGCCAAATATTGGGTGCCGATTGTGGACGGGCAAAACAACCGGGATATTCTCAAATACAGCGGCATTTTCCAGATGGGATTTGAGTTTAACAGCACCAATCGCCGCTGGACCTTTGCCGCCACTTTCGTCAAGAGACAAGGGTGGAATTCCAATTGGAACACCAACGTCCAGATTGGATTCCGCTTCATAAAAAAAACAAACCAGTATCTATATCTTGACTGGTACAATGGCTATGGGGAGGGCTTGTTCGCCTACAATCAGTTTCACAACAGAGTCCGTATCGGTCTGCTTATCAAGCCCTCCTTCTTCTCCGAATATTAATTTGAGAAATTCTTCTTTTTGACAATGAATTTTAAACTTCCAAGTTTGTGAGTGTTTGACTTCCAGATTTGTGGGAATTTGACTTCCAGATTTGTGAGTTTGCAATGCCAACCTAATAATGTTGCTAATTTGATTATAGGAGTTATATTGAAAAAGAGTGATAGCCAGGCATCCAAGCAATATGTTATTTTTAGGTAGAAAAAGGGCCTTAAACTTGGGTAAATATTTTGCAGTTTCGGGGAAATGAATTATTTTTGTAGGAAATATTCATTTTTATGAAACAGGAACGCATTCTCGCTACTAAATATAGAATAATTACACTCTGTGCTGTTGCTTCATCGGCAATGGCCACACTACCATGTTCAGCCTACGGACAGGCACTGGGGAGCGTCTCCTACAGCGACCCTCTTGCCGCGGGATATATTTTCCGGGCGTCCGAAATGCTAAAGACCGGCAATCCGCTTGGGGCTCTCGATCAATTGGCTGATGTCGATGCACAATGCACGATGCGCAATGCACAATGCATGGCGCATGAAGCACAATCGCTTGCACTTGAGGGAGTGGCTCTATTTGAGCGAAAAGATCCGAGATGCGTGGAAGTTCTTCTGCGAGTTGCAAAGGAATACCCCACATCGGATCAGTCCACCCAGGCTTTGCTGACAGTGGGCGACTGGTACTGGTATCAGAAAGACTGGCACCAAGCCATTGACTATTACGGAAAGACTGCCATTTCAAAGCTTGGCAACGATCAGCGAAACCTATACACCTATCGCGAGGCACTCGCCTATCTCAACTGCGGAGTTGCGGAAAAGGCGGCTCCCCTTTTCGCCTCGTTGAGGGGAGAGCGGGGTTATTCATACGCAGCAGACTATTATACAGCCTATCTCCAGTATCTCAAGGGAGACTACGACAAATCTTACGATTCATTCAAGGCGATAGCCGAATCAGTCGAAGAAGCCGAGGGAATTGAGCCTCTCTACTATATGACCCAGATTGAGTATCTTCGCGGACAATATGACAACGTCATAGGACATGCCAACACTCTGATATCAAAACGTCCGGTGGCGGAACTGCTTCCGGAACTTCACCGGGTTGCGGGTCTCAGTCATTTCAAGAAGGGAGATCTTGCTGCGGCGAGAAGGCATCTTGAAGAATTTGTCAAGGCTACTGATTGCCCCAACGACGACGCGATATATGCGCTTGCCGCGACGGAATATGCCGACGGCGAGTATGGACAGGCCAAAAAGCGATTTCAGACCCTGACCGACCGCAACAATATTCTTGCCCAGGGATCTTATCTCTACTTAGGCCAAATAGCCGAAATGGAGGGGGACATGAATGCGTCAGCCATGGCATTCAAGAAAGCGGCCGACATGGCATTTGACCGCAATGTGGCAGAAACAGCCCTCTACAACTACATAGCATCAAACTCAAAGGGAGGCAATGTGCCGTTTGCCAGCAGCATCGCAATGCACGAGGATTTTCTGAAGCGCTATCCGGCATCTGTCTATGCCTCAGAGGTGGAGGAAAGCCTTGCATCGGCCTTTTTCCATGAAAATGACTATGCGAAGGCATTAGAGGCCATCAACCGGGTGAAAAATCCCACAACCGGCACACTCACGACAAAACAGAAAATACTCTATAAACTTGGATGCAGTGAGATCTCGACAGGACAACTCTCTTCAGCGGCCACACATTTGCGGGAGGCAGCGTCGATGGGCAATGTGGATGCATCTCTTGCAGCTGAGTCGAGTTTATGGTTGGGCGATGCCCTTTATCTGAGTGGCGACTATGCAGGAGCTGAATTAGCCTATAGCACGGCACTGAGAGGGAAACTGGAGGCTTCCAACGCAATATTGGCGCGTTATGGACTCGCCTATTCTCAATTCCAGAGCCGGCAATGGAAAGAGGCGGAGAAAAATTTCAAATCCATAGCGGAAAACAGCATGGCGGCTACCGACATCAGGGGGAATGCCCTTATCCGGGAGGCCGACTGCCTGCTATATCTAAAACAATATCAGCAAGCAGCATCCATCTATCAGAGAGCGGTCAATGGCAATATGGGAGATGTTGATTACGCCGCATTCCGCCATGCAGTGGTGGCAGGAGTCACCGAAGGCACAGACCGAAAGATGAAGGAGCTTGATTCCTTCCTCATCGACCGCCAGGGGTCCAGGTGGACACCCGAGGTGCTACTTGAGGCCGGCCAGACACTTGCCGCCCTCGACCGTCCGGACAAGGCTACCCCTTATTTCGAGCGACTGAGCCGTGAATATCCGCAAAACAACCAAAGCCGCGCCGGGGTGCTTGCGCTGGCCCTGTCGTATATGAAACAGGGCGACACCGACAAAGCGGAAGCGGCGTATAAAGAGATCATCGGCACGTGGCCGACGAGTGAGGAGGCCTCAGTGGCCAACGAAGACATGCGCCGCATTGCAGCCGCCAATGGCACTCTGATGGAATATGCCCAATTTTTGTCGGGAATCAAGGGAGCACCACAGATTGATCCGGACGAGATGGATGCCATCACCTTTGAGTCAGCCGAGACGGCTTACGCCGACAATGCCTCAGCGACACAAAAGCTGGAGAAATACGTAGAGCAGTATCCCGACGGCAGATACCTTGCGAATGCGCTGATGGATCTTGCAGAAGCGGCCGACAATTCGGGAGACTATGACAAGGCACTCACCTACCTCAACCGACTTCTATCGGAGAGAGAGGATGCGGCCCAGGTGCCGGCAGCCCTATATCTGAAAGCCCAACTACTCGAGGACGGCGGCGACAAGGCCGGAGCCTTGGAATCATATCTTGCACTTGAGACAAGAGGCGGCCTTGACTTTTCTCCGGAAGCCACAGCGGGAGTGATGCGCAACACATCGGATGCAAAGCAGCGCACCGAATATGCACGTCGGCTGATGGCCATGGGAGGAGTCACACCGGAGGATGCTGAGGATGCAAAATTTTATGAGGCATCCGGGCTTTTGCGGGGGAGCGACACCAAGGCTGGGATTGAGGCTCTTGAAAAACTTGCCTCGACACCAGATAATCTTTCTGGAGCGAAAGCTGCCGTAGAGTTGGGGGAATGGTATCTTGAGAAAGGTGATACAAAAGAAGCACTTGCAGTGCTTGAGAAATTCACAGATGCCGGCTCGATACACTCCTACTGGCTTGCAAGGGGATTCATAGCCCTTTCCGATGCCTACAAAGCGGAGGGGAATGAATATCTTGCAAAGGAATATCTCAAGAGTCTGAAAGAGAACTATCCCGGAGGAGAACAAGACATAAAGGACGCAATAGAAAACAGATTATAAGATGATATATATGAGATATATAATGGCTATATGCGTTTCGGTGCTTTTATGCGGAGGATTGAGAGCGCAGAGCCTTGAGGAGTCTCTGACAGTGGAGGGGCGATACACGCCGGAGGTGATATCCGCCGACCGACTTTCGGCGACACCCACGATAGTGGCACTCGCGGTGCCGGAGTCGGACCTTGACTACGAACGGAGCGGAGTGATAGCCAATTTCGCGACCGATGCGCTGAGCATGCCGGCCACGGGGTGGAGAACCCGCAAAAATTTCAACACATCGCGCGGCTACATCAGTCTGAGCCTTGGGAGTTGGCTCAACTCATCACTCTCTGCCGGAGTCGCCGCAATCAGCAAAGAGGATACAAAACTGAACGTATGGCTCCAGCACAACTCCACATCGCTATGGCAGGCCTGGAAGCCGGACGCAGACAAGGGGATTGACAATTCAGCCGACAAGCGATTCCGCTATGATGAGACCATCGGAGCCGATTTCAGCCACAGGTTTGCCGACGCGGGCTCCCTTTCCGCCGATGTGCAATATCATTATGGATACTTCAATTATTACGGAACTAACTTTGGTATTGCTGATAATCAACAAATAGAGGCTCCCACACAAACACTAAATGACATATATGCACGTATCGGATGGAAAGGAGATACCTCCACGCCGCTCTCCTATCGTGTGGATGCAGATGTTCGCTATTTTGGATATGACAAAGCCTACTCCAGCAGAGCAGATTTCCTTTCTTCCATACTTACTCCCATAATAGTTGAGGATGAAAAAGGATTGAAGGAGACTGTGGTCAATGTCGGTGGCAACATTGGATATTCTTTCACAGGAGGAAATAGTCTGAAGGCCGGCCTGCAATACTCCGGAGTGCTTAATACCATCGGAAATGACGTGAACCAAATAAAACTGACTCCGGCGTATGAGTATAACCGAGGCAACATGTCGCTCCGTGTCGGCGCTGAGCTGGCATTTATATCCGCTGAAAGTTCCCGCTTCAGAATTGCGCCAGATGTCAGATTCGGCATAAGAAGTGGAATAGGCTCTTTTTCGGCAAGGATTGAAGGTGGCACGCATCTGCGCACCCTTGCTTGGATGCATCAGATGGATTACTACGGCAACCCACTGTCTGGATGCCACGAGGCAGCTTACTCGCCTATAGATGCGGCCCTTGCATTTCAGGTGAACCCCGGCGGCAAATGGACATTGGGCATCGAGGGGATATGGCGCACCACTATCAATGAAACATTTGGAGGATTATATCAGGCTTATCTGAATGGTCTTGTGAGTGCCGAAATGGAGGAGACCAATACTCGCATCCACGGTTTCAGCATCAGAGTCAACGCTGGCTACGAATTCTCAAAATATTTCGGTCTCAGCGGACGCTTCAATTGGCAACCGCAGCATGGCAATTCCGGAATATTGAATGGGTTCGACCGTCCGGCAATTACGGCAAATTTAGCCGTCACTTCAAAACCCATTGACGCCCTGTCGCTCACCCTTGACTATAATCTGAGGGCAAAACGATATCTGCTTGATGGCAACATAAGCAGACTGAACTTTTTGGCAAATTATCAAATTAATGAAAATCTATCAGTGGGAGTCGAACTCAACAATCTCCTCAACCGCCATGAATACATCCTGCCGGATCTCCCCACAGAGGGAATAACCGCCGCCGGATGCTTCCAGGTTACTTTTTAGAAGATTCTAATAGGGGTCATGATTCAATAAGATAAGTCTTCAAGATAAATTTCATCCCTATCAAAACCTTAAACATAAAACGTAAAATCTTTGTTAAGGTAGTATGAAAGCAAATAAAGAAGAAAACAATATAAGCCTTGTCTATAGCAACGAGGATGACCGCGCGTACGGGCTGGCCGGAATGGCCATCTCATTGGCGGCCCTTGATGCGTTTGACCGAGTGGCAGAGATAAGTCTCGACGGAGGCGACACGATGGTGGAGTTTTCCAATGAATATTATTTTTCGGGTAGTCCCTCGATATCTCCCAAAAGCACGTGGGGCAACTTAGTTCAGAATTTCCATATCACCACATCCATGGTGATCAGCAACCTTATGTCGCGTTCTCTCGTCAGGATGCACCGCGACATACCGGTGGAGCTATTAGGTGTCCTTCACAATGAGATAATCCGTGAGGGACAGGATAGCTGTGGGCTTGAGGAGGACGAGGTTGATGCCCTTTTCAACCGAGCGCTCTCCCACTCTCGCCGCATATTTTCGAATCCGCGACTGCATCCCGCCATCAACGAATTTGCGCGGGTAATATCACGCCGGCGGACTCTTTCGGGCAATGAGATCCGTGATGAGCTACGCCTGCTGCAGCTGATTTAAGAGTTTATAGGTTTATAGGTTTATGGGTTTATAAGTTTATTTTATCGGTGGAAAAGAGTTCGGGAAAAACACTAACTTTGGAGGAGATGCAGAAGCGCATCGACAGATGGATTCGCGAGATTGGCAAGGGATATTTCCCGCCACTTGCGAATATGGTCGTGCTTTCGGAGGAGGTTGGGGAGTTGGCCAGGGTGATGGTGCGGACCTACGGTCCGCAAGTTGCAAAGGATGGCGACCTTGACAAGGGGATAGAGGAGGAACTTGCCGATGTGCTTTGGGTGGTCGGTTGCCTTGCCAATCAGACGGGAGTCGATCTGACCAAGGCTTTCGAAAAAGCGATGCAAAAAAAGACACATCGCGACAGAGAGCGATTCGCTTCGCGAAACGAATCGAAATGAAAAGTGAAAAGTGAATAATCTGAGAAATCAGGAAACTTTGAGGACTCTGACATATAAAAAAACTAATGTCATGAAGCAGATAATAGAATGCGTGCCCAACTTCAGTGAGGGACGCGACAAAGCAAAGATCAAGGAAATAACCGATGCCATACAGAGAGTCGAAGGAATAAGCCTGCTCGATGTGGATCCGGGCGAGGCCACCAACCGCACAGTAGTCACTTTTGTAGGTGCACCTGATGCTGTTGTGGAGGCCGCTTTCCAAGGAATCAAGAAAGCGTCGGAGGTGATCGACATGCGCACCCATCATGGTGCACATCCACGCATGGGGGCCACCGACGTTTGTCCACTTATCCCGGTGAGTGGCATAACTCTCGAGCAGTGTGCCGAACTGGCGAGGAAACTTGCAGAAAGAGTTGCCAAAGAACTCAACATACCGACATATTGCTATGAGGCGGCAGCCTATAAGCCAGAAAGGAAAAATCTTGCCGTATGCCGTGAGGGAGAGTATGAGGCACTTCCGGTCAAAATGGGGTCGGATGAGAAGGGACCGGATTTCGGCAATCGCCCATACGATGAGGGAGTGGCGCAGACCGGTGCAACTACCATCGGAGCCCGAGATTTCCTTATTGCCGTCAACTTCAATCTCAACACAACTTCGACACGCCGGGCGAATGCCATCGCATTTGACGTGCGCGAGAAGGGGCGTCCGAAGCGCGAGGGAGGGAAAGTGACAGGCAAACCCATTAAGGATGAAAATGGCAAACCAATCATGATTCCGGGCAGCCTTAAGGGGACAAAGGCGATCGGATGGTATATCGATGAATATGGGATTGCACAGGTTTCGATGAATATCACAGATATAGCGCAGGTGCCTCTTCATGTGGCCTTTGACGAGGTATGCCGCAAGGCAGATGCGAGAGGTGTGCGTGTCACAGGTACGGAAATAGTTGGACTTGTGCCGAAACGGACTCTTATCGATGCCGGCAAGTATTTCCTCCACAAGCAGCAGCGCAGCAGCGGCATTCCCGACGAGGAGATTATCCGGATAGCAATCAAGTCGATGGGTCTCGACCAACTCACGCCGTTTGATCCGAAGCAGAAAGTTATCGAATACCTCATTGAGGACAATTCAGCAAAGAAATTGGTGGATCTTACTGCGCGAGGCCTTGCCGAGGAGACTGCATCTGAATCGCCTGCTCCCGGAGGTGGCAGCATTTCCGCCTATATGGGAGTTCTTGGGGCAGCCCTTGGCACGATGGTGGCCAATCTGAGTGCACACAAGGCAGCCTACGATGACCGTTGGGAAGAATTTTCCGATGTTGCAGAAGGGGGTCAGGCACTGATGGAGGAGTTGTTGCACCTTGTGGATGAGGACACGGCAGCCTTCAACCGCATCATGGCGGTGTTTGGGATGCCGAAAAAGACAGATGAAGAGAAGGCAGCAAGAGCCAAGGCACTTGAAGAGGCGACCCTCTATGCTACCCAGGTTCCTCTTCGCACCATGAAGAAAGCATACGAGGTATTTGACCTTGTGGAAAAAATGGCCAGCAATGGCAATCCAGCATCTGTGACAGATGCTGGTGTAGGAGCATTGGCGGCACGCGCCGCAGTGCGTGGAGCCGGCCTCAATGTGCGCATAAATGCGGTGGGACTAAAGGATAGCGAAGCTGCAGATGCACTTCTTGCAGAAGCTGCCGAGCTGGAAGAACTGGCCGCGGAGCGTGAGGAGGAAATCCTCAGCATTGTCACCTCCAAAATATGACGAGCAAAATATGACGTGACGTCGGGGACGCTACGAAAGGCATCCCCACTTTTTTTGATGGGGATAAGGGGCGGAAAGAAAAGCTTGGCGTTAACTTTGCGGAAAAAACCAAGTATGGATAATATTTATGCAAGGGCACTTGGTGCCTGGAATTCAATGGAAGGCTTCCGCGGGGAAAGGTCAAGATGCAAACGATATGTATTCGGCGACCAGTGGGACGACATAATAGAGGTGGATGGAAGGAAGATGCGCGAGAAGGAATATATCTGGGAGCAGGGACAAAAGCCGCTTAAAAACAACATACTCCGGCGCATCATCCGGAATGTGGTCGGAGTGTATAGATCAGACTATAAAGTTCCGATGGCTACGAAAGAGGATATATGCCATCATAATATAAGATTAAAAGAAATAAATAATAGAAGGAAGTCGGTGTTCCGTTGGAACCGAATGGAGCAGCTTCTTCCCCGGATGCTTGAGGAATTTCTGCTATCGGGACTCACAGTGGTTCGGGTAGGGAATGTGAAACCGGGAGGGAAATGTGAGATAAGGATATTGCCGGTGACACCTGACAATTTTTTCTTTCATTCCGATGGTTTTGATCCACGAGGATCCGACATAGATCTGATAGGGGAGGTTCACAATATAAGCTACCAAAACATAGTTGGCAAATTGTGCAGAAACATGGCCGATGTGAAGCGTATCGAGTCCATCTTTGGTCTTCACTGCACGACAAACCAGCCATGCAAGGTGATAGAGGTATGGTATAAAGACTCTGAGATGACGGCTTTTTTGCATGATGCCCAGGGAGCCAACCTAAGTATGAAGCCATTAAGTGAGATAGAAGATGATTTCGAGGGAAATCTTTTCTGTATGCCAAGTTCCAAATGGAAATGCGCATGGTTTTCTTTCGATGGGGTCTTGTTGCGTGAAGAAGAGTCAAGGTCGTCGCATCCCTACGTGTGGAAGGCATATCCCTTTCTTGACGGGGAGGTTCATTCCTACATAAGCGACGTAATCGACCAGCAGCACTACGTGAATCATCTGATCACACTTTATGATTTCATAATGAAATCGAGTGCGAAGGGAGTACTTCTTTTTCCGGATGAGTCATTGCCACGAGGCATGAACTTGCAGGAAGTTGCCGACGAGTGGTCAAGATTCAACGGAGTCATACCCTACCGTGCTCAGCCTGGGGTTCCACTGCCCACCCAGGTAAGCGGCAATGCAGCCAATATAGGCATTACCGAACTCCTCAACATAGAGATGCAGATGATGGAAGACATCAGCGGAGTGTCGCCCACACTTCAGGGAAAGTTGGAGACCAAAAATGTGAGTGGGACGCTATTCTCGCAGCAAAACAAGGCAGCGATGACATCGCTGCTCGATGTGGTCAGCAGTTTTGAGGAGTTTGTGGCGGACATAGCGATGAGAATTGAGAATAATTGAGAAATGAGGGGTGACTGCAAGATATTTGCAGTCACCCCTCAAATTTTAATATTTATTAAGATTTAGATTTTGGAGGGGAGAATAAAAAGCACTACTTTTGCAATGTGAAAGTCATCAGATGGAATCATAATGTTAAAACCGAGGCATCACGAGAAATCTCGATTTAACTCGATACATCTCGAGAATTAAAAATTAAAATAAAAAATTAAAAATAGATATAGCAATGGCAAAGAAAGTAGTGAAGAAGCCGGTCGGTGTGCGCATAGCCGACATGGATGCAAAGCGCAAGGCACTTGATGTGGCAATGGCCCATCTGGAAAAGGATTTCGGAAGCGGCACCATCATGCGACTTGGCGATGATGCGGTGCAGGATGTGGAGGTAATACCGACTGGCAGTATAGGTCTCGACTACGCTCTTGGCGTGGGAGGTCTTCCCCGCGGAAGGATCACCGAGATCTATGGGCCGGAATCATCCGGTAAGACTACGCTTGCCATCCACGTGATAGCGGAAGCCCAGAAGCAGGGAGGCATTTGCGCGATTGTCGATGCCGAGCATGCCTTCGACCGTTTTTATGCTGAAAAACTTGGTGTTGATGTCAACAATCTGTGGATTGCGCAGCCCGACAATGGCGAGCAGGCGCTCGATATAGCGGAGCAGTTGATCAATTCCGGTGCGATCGACGTGCTGGTTGTAGACTCAGTTGCGGCCCTTACCCCGAAGGCAGAAATTGAGGGAGATATGGGCGACAAGAACGTTGGTCTTCATGCGCGGTTGATGAGCCAGGCGATGCGTAAGCTGACCGGCACAATCGCGAAGACGCGCACCTGCTGCATCTTCATCAACCAGATACGCGAGAAGATAGGTCTGATGTTTGGCAATCCAGAAACGACCACAGGCGGAAATGCGCTGAAATTCTATAGTTCTGTGCGTCTTGAGATCCGTGCGAGCGGCTTCATAAAGGAAGGCGAGCAGGCCATCGGACGAGTAGCGAAGGTTAAGGTTGTGAAGAATAAGGTTGCTCCTCCTTTCATGAAGGCAGAGTTTGAGCTGATGTTTGGCGAGGGAATATCCCGTACTGGCGAGATTGTGGACCTTGGAGTAGAGCATGGCGTGATCCAGAAGTCTGGAGCATGGTTCAGCTACAACGGCAACAAGCTTGGGCAGGGGCGCGACGCAGTGAAGCAAGTGCTGAAGGAGAATCAGGGACTTGCGGATGAACTTGCCGAGAAGATAATGGCAAAGATGACAGCGGAGCGCGATGCGAAGCGGCCATCAGGGAATCCGTTTTTGCCGAGTCAGGACAGTGTGGTGACATCGGAGGAAGAGTCCATAGACATAGCAGCGGAGCCGGAAGCTGATTCCGGCGAGGATCTCTTCGGCGATGACTTTGCGCTATGATTCAACTTTCTGTTGACGCGCCCTCGCACTACATGCGAGGCACAGTAAGAAATATCACAGTCTTTGGTGGGGGGCTGATTGTTTTTTAACCTAAAATTGAGATTTTAAGGGTTTAGTGTGAAATTTTGGATGGATTTGAGGTGGCGGAGGGCTGATTGGCGGCCGAGCTGATAGATTGCTTTTATTTTTT
>CAYMBR010000059.1:0-14073 GCA_964388725.1 uncultured Sangeribacter sp.
TAAACTATGATTTCTCGCGCAAGACATTCGCCGGAGTGATCCGCAGCATTGAGCTGCGTCTAGAACGGAGCAATATGCCAATCATCATGCAGCTGCAGAATATCACTGATTTCTGGAATGCTCATCAGTATGACATCGGCGAGCTTAATCTTTTCTCCAGGGAAGAACATGAAGATATCACCCGCGAATCGATAAAATACCTCAAGTCGCTGACAGAGGCACTGACCCATGCTCCTGATATCAGCAAGTTGCCTCTTGAGCAGACGTTCTCTCTCAAATTCAAGATTGAGGAAAATGACAATTCGACTGGCTGGACTGAAAACATAAAGGCTGTGGGGTCGGAAGGCACCGACACGCTGGTGAAGGCCATCATGAACATTCTTCTGATAAGCGTCTTCAAAAAGCGTGTGGGGCAGGCCGGTGATTTCCGCCTGCATTGCATGATGGACGAAATCGGACGTCTGGCAGATGAAAACATCCAGGGGATTCTGAACTTCGCCAACGAGCGCGATATCTACATAGTGAACTCCTCGCCGAAATCACACCGTCCGCTTTCATATCGCCGCCTCTATCTGCTATCTAAAGACAAGGAGGCAAACACAATCGTGCAACCAATTCTTTCCACCCGCGAAGCTGAACTGCAATGAGACTTACCCTTCGACTGATTGAAACCCTGCAGAGACTCATCGAAGGCGAGACGGTGGCCTTTTCCTCATTGTCAAGGTCGCTGTCAGATCCCTTGGTGAGCGAAGGACTGTTGACCATAGCGCACCATGGCACCCGCTGTCTGCTACGCGCTCCAAATCCGGATGCCCTCAAGATGGCATTGCCAAGATTTAATGAGGCACTCTGCAATCTCGATATTGCCGGGGAAATAGCGGACGGCCACGGGTCGAGGGCGTTGCAGGCTGGAGTTTCCGGCAATTCAAAGACTCGGGCCGCCAGGAGTTGTCCGGGATTTCTCGTAAACTCATACGAGGATGTGGAATGTCAGCTCAATGGAAACCTCATATCCATCAATCCGCCTATGGGGAGTGCAACCTATATCGCAGACTGGAAAACTTTCATACCGCCCACTTGCGCCTTGATTGTCGGGGTAGAGAATATGGAAAATTTCCTGATGATTCGCAGGCAGAAAGAACTGATTGAATCATTTATGAAAGCAGAAGAGACAGTAGTTTTATTTGTAGCGAGATATTCCTTCTCCTCCGACTTGACGGAATGGTTGCGCATAATTTCCAACAGATATATGCATTTCGGAGATTTTGACCTTGCCGGGATAGACATATTCCTCTCGCAGTTTCGGCCTGCCGTCGGCGACAGAGGTACATTTCTGATTCCAGACGACATTGAAACGCGCATCAGCCATGGCTCCAGACAACGATACGATGAGCAGTATTCCCGTTATGCCAGCCTTTCAACCACTGATCTGGACCTTGCCCGTCTTATCGCCATCATCCACCGCCACCGCCGCGCCTACGACCAGGAAGGCTACATCGAATGAGAAAGTAGATAGATCCAAACATTTTTACCGCCCACGACCTTTGTGCCAACATCCGCAATTACACCTCACTGATTGAGGAACGAAAAACCGCATAAGTTACCAACCTCAGTCTTTACCCCGGGAAGGTCTTGCGAAATGGCACCCTCTGCCAACTGCCGAGTATAAGCCAGCCATCTGTAGGATTCACGCAAATATTTTATCTATGCTAAACTTTTTCCTATTTTGAATGTCATATAATTATGAAGAAATTAACAAATTATAGGGTTCTGCTTCTCGTAGTCGCCATATGCACGGCTTTGAGCGGAATATATGCCCAATCCAATAATCAAAAAAAGATGGATTTTAAAGAAAATATGACCGCTCTCGAATTGTACGAGGCAACTAAATCTGCGGGCAATGAAATGCGAGCCGGCGGTAAGAAGCACGGTTCTGTCAATATATCAGAAAGGCCCAAAGTGAACGTTTCAGGATACGCCGTAAAAGTTGGTCCGGATGTGTATGGACTTCCGTCAGTCGAAGTTTCTGAGACGAAGGGTGGCAAAACACGAATACTATGTGTGCTCCCTTTCACGGACTATCTGAAGCTGAGACATGTGAGCAAAGGGGATAAGGTGGTCATTAGTGGCAATATCTTAGGATATACGCCTGAATACGATATAGTGGTAGTCAAGCAATCCAAAATTGCTTCTGTCAATGGCAAGAAACCATAAGACAGCAGGCAGATTGCAAGTATATTGAGAAATAATTATTCTGCCACTCCATGCGGCGAATACTTCTCGCTTTTGTCATAAAGAGAATTAATCTCTGGAGGTTGACAAGGTAATCTCAAGTATCTGAGGATATACACCGAAACGGAAAGCCACGTTTCCTCCTGTTCCGGTGCTTACCACCAATGTCTGATTACCTTCACGGTAAACTCCGCCCCATTCTTTATATGTCCACATGGCCGGGGAGAAATTGCCAATCTTGAATTGCATGGCATGGGTATGGCCAGAAAGCGTCAGTTCGATGTCGCTTTCGGGAATCACCTCACTTCTCCAGTGTGACGGGTCATGAGAAAGCAGTATCTTGAATTCGTCAGCTTTCAATCCTGCCATGGCCTTTTTCAAATCGCCTCTGTCGGTAAAGTGCTTGCCCCCCTTGTTCTCCACACCGGCCACGGCTATCGAATCACCGTCATGTACAATCTGCACTGACTCGTTTAGCAAGACTCCCCATCCCATTTCCTTTTCGAGATCAACGACTCGCTGAGTCGCTTTTTGAGGAGAGTCGGGAGCAATGTATTTTCTGTATAGGCAATAGTCATGGTTCCCCAATACCGAAAGCACACCATCTTTAGCCTTCAGTTTCTTCAGGACATCAACAAAAGGAATAATCTCATCAGGATTTGTGTTGACAATGTCTCCGGTAAAAACTATGAGGTCGGGATTAAGCGCATTTACCTTCTTGACAATATCGGCGACTGTTGATGGCGATGACTGATATGTGCCTATGTGCAGGTCGGATAATTGCACGATTTTGTATCCGTTGAACGCCTGCGGCAGACTGGGGAAATCAAGCGTTACACGTTCCACGGTGACATGTCGCCATCCCACAAGAATCCCGAATATCGCCATCAGCAGCCATAGTATGGAAAGACCTAAGCCAATCCTGTTGAACAAAATCGGAGCCGGGCCCCAGAATAATCCCACGAGCTTCCCCAACAATGATATAATAGTGAATACCACTGTCGGGAAGAAAACACACAGCGTCAGCCACAGCACAAGGTTCATCATAATCTGGCTGGGATTTCCTCTCATAAATATCAGTAACACTACCAATAGGTACAATACTGTTGGCAAAAATACCAAGGCCTTGCACCACCATGCGCTATCAGACAATACGCCGAATGCTATATAAGAATCAGGCAACAGCAGAAACAAAGCTGCAATCCCGAAAGCTATTCCCAAGTTCATAACTGTCTTCCAAGATTAAGTAATTCGGGAAAACTGTCAATCATATAGTTGGGATTGGCAGCTTTGAGTGAGTCAAGTTTGAATACTATTCGCTGGACCCAATCGGCATAGCGGATGCTTGTTATACGGAATGTGCCGATTTCGCCAGTGTGTTTCACATGAGTCCCGGCACAAAGACATTGGTCATAATTGCCGACATGAACGACACGAACCCTATTGGATGCATCTTCCGGCAGACGACTCATATCGAATCTCTCCATTGCCTCAGCTTGAGTGATAAACTCCTCAGTCACTTCAACATCCTCCTTAATGATAGAGTTGATGTAATCTTCAAGAGATTTGATTTCCTCCTCGGTCAAAGCCTTGTCAAAATGATAGTCCAGCTTCGACTTCTTGCGCTCGATATGTGCGCTGAAGGCACGACCCTTGCCATATCCGCGGGCCATCTCACCATTGAGAAGATGCTCTGCAGTGTGCATCGGTGGATATTCCTGTTTGTTATGTTCGTTTAGTATCGGTGTTTCTTCCATTGCTATATCTTTGCTTTTTATTTCAAATATTTATGACTTATGATGCAAATATACGGTTTTATTTTGAGATGTGGAAATATTTGAGTTATAGATTGCTATTTCCAGAAGCGTAGCGATATAGGATTGCATCGAGTTCGGATAATGACCGTTCATTGGGTGTGGGACGGAAATCTGCAAGATTCTTTTCTCGCTTGATGTAGAGGTTGTATGCGTAGTCTTGCAATGCTTCGTCAACAATGTTTGCGTCAGACTCCTTGCTCTTGGTTTTCAGAGCCAAAAGCGAATGTATCGCAGCTTTCAGATTCTCATCTTCAACCGTTGCATCCACCAGCTCGCGGAAATCGACAGGCAGGTGTTGCTGATGCTTCTCAATATATTCGCATGCCAAGAGTCCTCTGAGAAAATAGAGGAATCTCTTTAGTGTGCAACCATTTCGACGGAGGTATCCCTCGTCATGCCGCTTGGCGATGTTGAAGAAATGATACATCGCATGGATGGGATTGTAGAATTTTGCCTGTGCATCACGGATTATTTTCAGGAAATCCTCGTCGCAGAGATAAATCTGATCAGTCAGCAACCAGTCGGAGAGATTGGGATTGGTCTTGGAGAGCAATTGGAGAGTCTTACGAAGTTCCCACCCGGAAAAATCAAGAAGTCGGTCGCCCGACATATATTCGATTGTGTCGGATTGTTTGCCCACTGAGAAATACCATTGCGGCTTGTGCACATAGATGAACCTGACATCAAAGTCGCTATCAGGCGATGCGAATCCCCACGCCCGGCTCCCCGATTCGACCGCCAGCAATATCTTCACATCACATTCCTGCTCAATACGATGCAGTTGCTCGATTATCAAATCTTTTTCTAAAAAATCCATACGATATCTACACATTTATCATCTAAAGTCAATTAAATCTTTATCCGTCGGAGTTCAGCCATGAATGATGGCCTTGTCCCGAACTCATCACGAAAATGGCGGATGAGGTCGCTGAGTATATCAGAAAAACCTAAATCAACCAATTTCAGCAAATCTTGGCGGAAATATTGATATGTGCTTGCCTTAACTCTTTTTCCGCTTTCGAATCTTGAAGCCGCATACTCCTTGAAGGATTGAGAAAGCATATTCTTCAATTCAGATTCAAATTCAGGAAGAAGATACCGGGCATTTTTCAGAAGCATATCATAACCTTCAGGAGTGTTCTTCCAGTAATCTTGAAGCAGAGTGAATAACCAATCAACCTCTCCTTCACTGGCTAAAAACGGCGCGAGGTTATAAAGAATTTCGAAATCGCTTATCTCTTTGAAAAGTTTCGTATAGAAATCCTTCCATTCTTCGGAGTCAACCAATTCCTTCAATTCCGAATAATAAGTTTCCTTGTCGTATGTGCTGGATAAAAATAGTTGACGTAAATTTTCTATTTGATCTTCTCTCGATCCATGTTCGCTAAGCAGTTTCTGCTTAATCTCCATCCAATTTGTGGTGTTTCCATACGCGAAACTCCTATATTCAGCATCATTGCTTACTTTTATTATTCTGTCAAGTAGCCGTAGGGCTTCCGACCAATTTTCTTCATTTGTAAGAGTCAAATATAATTTTATGGCTACCTGAGGATATTTGATATTTTCATCGGCAAGTTGCCATGCCTCTTCAGTCAATCCAATGCGCTCGACGAAGTCAATCTTCCGGCACATCCATTCTCCGCCTTTATGGTCAAGATTGACATTGATCATTGCGTCAAACATGCCAATGGTTACTTCCTGTGCATCCTCTCGCATGTCAATCAATTCTTTTATAAGTTCGTATGGGTTTCCTACATAACCACCGGTCACGTCTTCCTTAACAGCCTCTGCTATCAGATTTTTCAACCATTCAAGGTGTTCCTCCGTAAAATCTTCTCTTGTGAGAAGGACCCCGGCTGTATTACCCAGCGCATCCATAATCATCCCAATCTCCATGGAATAGTCGTCTCCATTCCAGTCATCTCCTTCAAAATCCTCGTCTGACAGAACCATAGCTATTCTTACAATAATGGCCTCAACCAATTTCATGAGTTCCGGGGTGGAGAGATCATCTGCTTTGTCGGTCCACGGCTTGACGTGATAATAGTATATGTTACTCCAGTTTAGGATATTGGTGTTGTTGTGATGAGAAGAAACAGCGTATGCTTCTCTATATATAGCCTGTTGCAGTTCGGCATCGTAATCAAATCCTACTGAAGTAGACTTCTGGTTCAACTTCGATGCCATAAACTGAGCAAATGCCTTATCTTCGTCTATCCAAGCAATGACGAGCTCACGAAGTCGCGCTTCATCGGATTCAGCAATTAGAGTCTTAAGTGATTCAATGTCTGTCATATCTTAATTTGGAGTATATATAAATTGGGGCGGCTGTCTTTATATATCATATATTCAATATGATGTATAAATTACGCGTGAATTACATGTAAATTACGCGTAATTACGCGTAGTTTACTTCTCGAGTTTTTTATTCCTAAATCTGTGACTAACCATGAACGTCCACTTCCCGTTTTAGCTAAATAACCCGATATTTGCATCGCTCTCAACATATTTGAGATATGGTTTAATTTTTGAGTATGACTCATATTCCCAGCCAGACTTTGCTCCAACATTTCAAAAACATCTGCTCGTTTGAACCCGGCTTTACCGGCGTTGGAAGCAAGTTGAAGTACAAGTTTTATTATTGCATCTTTTGTACCATCTCACTTATTCTTTACTATCCTCTTCGCCATAGTAGCCTGGATCGCCAGTAAGGGCGAGACCATCGTAATCTTCGGGCAGTTCCCCATATATGCCACGGCGTAGGTCTGAGACAAATTCTACAAACGACGGCCGGTTTCTCTCTTCATGTTCACGGGCGCGTTTTTCCTCATCCCAAACATCGAACTTTTCCCTCATGATTGCAAATGAGTTTCTAATGACCAAGCTTTGTTCGTATTATTTAGATGGATTTTAAATATGTAATCCATCTACGGAACAACGGACACCTATCCATTATTTTAGACAAGCCAGTCTCACTTGCAATGTAATTGCCAAACAAAACTTTGTCGTATGCCGGAATTGCATTTATCAAACGTTTTGACGGTGCAAGAGTTGGACGAGAGTTTATCTCCTCTGGATTAGCAAATTCGCGGATAGCATCTTGCAGAATGGAATAGTCCATCTCCTTTTTATCAAAATTGTTTTTGAATATAGTTATATCACTGAATAAAAGGCTCTCGAATTCATGAATCTGTATGTATGGGATGAAACGCGAGGCCATTTCATGTGCTATGTCTGCTTTCATTTTGTCGCACAGGAATTGCCATCTCTCAGCCACGGAAGAGATTGCCTTACTCTCCACCCATCCAGGAAATTTATAACTGTCCTTGATTCCATAGTAATCTACAAGAAGCGAGACATAGGCATCCCCTTCATGGAGGTGCATTTCAATCTGGCGCTTTATATTTGGCCATGGAACTATTCCACCGTTCGATTTCTTCACAAGGGGAGCATCCACATAAATATGCGATTTGAGTAATGCGGGAGCAAGTACTTCCTTACAGAATTCACTTTCTGTTGGCCCTTCGCAAACGATTATCAATCTTTTCATATTGGCTGACCTCCTTTCATGATTCTTTGTTTCCACAAATCGCCCAAGGTATAATCATTCAACCACTGACCGAGTTCATCGGCATTTAGGCGCTTAATTTGAGATTGACCATCCCGCTGGTCGACTGTAAGAATATCTGAAGGCTGGAAATTACTGATGAGTTCGGCATTCTGAGTTGCAGCAATTATCTGCGTGCCACGATTGGCGGCTGCCTTTATCAGACCTGCCAATTTCTCTATCGCCACTGGATGTAATCCCAACTCAGGTTCGTCAATCACAATGATCTTTGGAAGTTCCGGTTGCATAAAAAGGACTGTCAATGCGATAAATCTCATCGTGCCATCTGAGAGATCGTTGGGGCCATATATTACCTCGGAGAACTTGTCTCTCCATTGAAGCCTGATGCCCCCATTCTCATTCGGCTTCAGATAAAAGTCATTGAAGAAAGGGGCAACTGACTGAATCACATGCACTATTCGCTTATATACCATTGGGTGGCTATTCATAATTCCATAAAGGAATGCGGCCAAATTGCTACCCTGAGAATACAGCATATAGGAGTCGTTCACGATATTGGATTCCCCGGTAAATGGGGAAGTCCGACCAGTGTCGTGAAAATGGAACTTCTTAATCTGTGACATATATTGCTTAATATAGTCACCTCTTGTGGCACCATTATATTCTCTTAGACTAGTTTCTGGTTTATAATTTGAAATAATGTGAAAAGTATATCGACCATCTGAATTAGACGAATAGCCTAATTTTTCATTTTCTACAATCAAAGAACCATCAGATTCCATCAAATCTAAAACGTATGAATTTTTACCTTCCCTTACATCTATGGAGATTCGGTCGGTCTCTTTCCTCCCTTTGTAGAAAAACTTATCTACTCCGCCGGAAAGTGCCACACTTCTTGCAAGAAGGCCTCCGTATGCATTGCCTAACAATGCAAATAAGGAAAGGAAGTTGCTCTTACCAGCCCCATTTGAACCAATCAGAATATTGATTGGTTTCAGATGCACTGTAATGTCTTTGAAAGATTTGTATCCTTTTACTGAAATTGAATCCATGATTCTTCTTTTTTATAATGCAAAGATACGGTTTTATTTTGAGATATGGAAACTTTTGAGTAACTTTAATATGAGGATACAAAATAATAAATTTTTTCGTTTTTTCAACCAAAACGACACATCTTGTCGCTTTAATTGATTAACTTTTGCATCATGAATCAGAATATGGGGCGTTTGATACGCTATATACTCATCATAAACAGACTAACGGGGACAAAGAAATTTGTTCCTGCCGACGAGCTGATATTATATATATGAGACATACTATTATCCGACGTGCGACTATGAACAGTTGCTGCTGAATTTCGATTTGTTGACTTCGGTAAGCAGGGATACTGGCATTGGTGGTTATCTATTGCCGGAACACCATCGTCCAAGAGGCAGCGAGAATATGCCTTTGCTGATAGATGCCATCAAGAATCGTCAGGAAGTGAGATTTGAGTATGTCCTCGTGAGGCATAATGACAAAATCATATCAAAGCAGGTCAAGCCTCATTTCTTGAAAGAGTCGTTAGGATTATGGTATCTTGTGGCTCTTGATGAGAAAAACCGGTTGAAATGCTATGGCATAGACCGTATTGAAAACTTGCGTCAAACTGAAAGTCATTTCAAAAGAAATGAAAGCATTGATACATCTGCATTGTTCAAAGACAGTTATGGGATATGGGATGACCCGGCAATTCCGGTTGAAGAGATCGAATTGTCTTATTCTCCACTTGATGGAAATTTCCTGAAGGCGATGCCACTGCATCATTCACAAGAAATACTTGCCGACAATGAATTTGAATTCAGAATAAAGGTCAGCCTTCGCATCACGAATGATTTCGTAATGGCTTTGTTGTCAAGGAGCAATTCAGTGACTGTGATAAAGCCGGTGTCCCTACGCCAAAGGATAAAGGGAATTTATCAAAAAGCAATAGAAAGAAACAAATAACCATTTCAATATTATGAATGAGATAACAAAATACAAAAAAGAAGGATTCAATGGGTTCGTAAAAGTCGCGGACCTAAGACTGACATCAGGCATGATTCCCGATAATGGAGGAGTATATGTTGTGGTCCGAGCATCAGATGATTTGCCTCAGTTTCTTGAAGAAGGAACAGGCGGACACTTTAAAGGTAAAAATCCGAACGTGGCGATTGCAGAACTTCAAAACAATATCGTGAAAGGAAGCGCCACGATGTATATCGGAAAGGCTACAAATCTTAGAAAACGCCTGGAACAGTTTCTCCGGTTTGGAGCAGGTGCCAACGTAGGACATTGGGGAGGACGCTATTTATGGCAACTCGCAGATGCCAGTGATCTGCTTATAGCATGGAAAGAAACTCCCATGATTGACCCAAGGGGTGTGGAAGTAGATATGCTGACCGAGTATGTGAATGAATACGGGCGATTGCCTTTTGCCAATCTTACTCTTTAACCGAAGATAAAAAATGAGGAGCTTTTCTTCATCCTTATTGGTTGGATTATCTTCATGGCGTGGGGATACTTGACAGATTGGGGAGTAAACAATTCAACATCATACTACAAGCGTCCAGACGAAATCAATACCGAATATAATTGGGATCCATACTCCTATGAGGATCCCTACGGACAATATAATCACTACAAATAATCAAATGAAACATTCAGATTTTAAAGACGCAGCACGTCAGCATCAAATCAACTTTAAGAATGATTCCGAAATTAATGTAGCAGCTGACCGCTATCCGATACGTGAATTTGACAGGAATGGGAAACATTATGAAATTCCTGTTATGAGTTCTCTTATAAGGGATGATCGCAAAGACGAGAACAATAATTATCGCATCTTTTTCAGCGGTTTCCGCGAGGAAATTACTTCTGTAATAGACAGCATAGGTGAGACAACCCCTATAGGACAGATGGTTGAAAACCTTCTGCGTAGTGAGCATATACCCTATAACGTTTTCTTCCCTATGAAGTATGATTTGCCGGGAACTGCCGCATTGCTGAATGCTCTTTTGGGCGAGAATAAAATAGGAATTGTCGGTGAGCCAATAATTGAATTCAATCCTAAGACATTGGCAGATGGCACTGCATTTGACGTATATATTCCTTACCGCACCATAGACGGAGGTAAAGGAGGTCTTGGAATAGAGGTAAAGTATACGGAGAAAGAATACCCACTTAAAAGGCTTGATAAGGAAGGCAATCTCACAAAAGAGTATAGAGAGACCCATGATGAGAAAGGG
Organism: uncultured Sangeribacter sp.; assembly: GCA_964388725.1. Lineage (GTDB taxonomy): Bacteria > Bacteroidota > Bacteroidia > Bacteroidales > Muribaculaceae > Lepagella. The sequence goes on from CAYMBR010000059.1 coordinate 10,884, forward strand.
ATACACTTGGCCGATAATTACAAGAAGCCAAGTGTTGAATCAGGATGGTTCAAGGATAATGCCATCCGTGACATTCCTTTTGCTGAGATAAAGCGTGGAACGGAGCACGTTGTGATGAATCGCTATCGTCAAATATGGAGAAATCATCTGCTGGGAGCCTCAATGACACTGCTGCCAAAAGATGATGAGAATCATCTTGATGAATTTTTCAGTATAACTGTGTATCCTGCTGACAATGGGCACTTTTCAGAGGGGCTATGGCGGAAATATGAATCAATGCTCACCGATGAGGGCAAGGAGACATTGAAGCATTTTACGTTTGAAGAGTTATTCCCTTTGATGAGAACTCATCTTCGAGGAGTGCCTGATATAGATAAATGGGTTGACTATCTCAATCGGAGGTATATATTCCACAAGGCTTGAGTTGCTTTGTGGGTTCTCATTTAATGCGTTTCAATGACTCTATTGCTTTTTTAACATTTGCCTTTGATATTCCTACAACAGGATTAACTTTTATAAAATATGGTTTTTGCTCAATACCAAATTCATCTATGTCATCGATAATAATATATGATGGGATGGCGTAAGCAGAAACATATTCGGTAATTACTTCTCCTCGCGAAAGCATCAGAGAGTCACAAGGTAAAATTCCCATGATTTTCCCAGGGAGTGAACGTGCTTCCCACATTTCTTTCAACCCATCAAGACCATGAATATATCGCCATGTTGAAGTTACGATAATAGAGGCATTAGTCTCATCAATAATATTCTTCAAGTTTGATACGGCTCTCGGATCAAACAGCGGTCCCCATTTATCTCTACAGGCCTTACCACTGATAGCCAATTCTGCTTGATATTGTTCTGTATTCAAAACTCCGTCAAAGTCAAGAAACACAACAGGCTTATTCATTAGTTCCATAAACTTCTATATTCATTGGAATTATCCAAGATTGAGTAATTCGGGAAAACTGTCAATCATATAGTTGGGATTGGCAGCTTTGAGTGAGTCAAGTTTGAATACTATTCGCTGGACCCAATCGGCATAGCGGATGCTTGTTATACGGAATGTGCCGATTTCGCCAGTGTGTTTCACATGAGTCCCGGCACAAAGACATTGGTCATAATTGCCGACATGAACGACACGAACCCTATTGGATGCATCTTCCGGCAGACGACTCATATCGAATCTCTCCATTGCCTCAGCTTGAGTGATAAACTCCTCAGTCACTTCAACATCCTCCTTAATGATAGAGTTGATGTAATCTTCAAGAGATTTGATTTCCTCCTCGGTCAAAGCCTTGTCAAAATGATAGTCCAGCTTCGACTTCTTGCGCTCGATATGTGCGCTGAAGGCACGACCCTTGCCATATCCGCGGGCCATCTCACCATTGAGAAGATGCTCTGCAGTGTGCATCGGTGGATATTCCTGCTTGTTGTGTTCGTTCAATTTCGGTGTTTCTTCCATACTTGCTTTAGATTATTCTCCGGTTATAGTTGCCACTATCTTTCTTGCGCCGCCATAGTCACGGAACTCGCAGAGATAAATTCCCTGCCATGTGCCGAGATTCAACCGTCCGTTTGTGATTGGTATGGTGATTGATAGACCGATGATTGAAGCCTTGGCATGAGCCGGCATATCGTCGGATCGGATATATGTTAGCCGAAGATGTCAGAGTGGGTTCCGGTTTCAATCATCAGCAGGGTTAGTTCTGTATCATTCTGCTCCCAGACCAAAAGCCAATCTGGCTCTATATGACACTCCCAAGCATCTTTAAATTTCCCGGAAAGTTTATGTGGGCGATATTGTACAGGCAGCTTTCCATTCTCAGACAAAATTCTGACACAATCCTTGAACTTGGACATGTCAAGACCTCGTTTGATACACTTTTTAAGAGCCTTATCGAACTTACGAGTAGTGTCTACTGAATAGCTCATATTCCAAAAGCCTTGAACATTTCGTCAACATTATCATAATGTGTGACGCGTCCAGCCCGGACATCTTCGTATGCTTCTTCGATGCCTGACTTTTTACGCTTTTTTTCGGGTGTAGCTATTGACACACCCTGGAGCGCATTAAGAATCTTCCTCAGATGAGGGAGTATAGATTTATCTTCAATATTGATAGTAATCTGCGTCATAGCCTATTAATATTCGTCTTCGTTGAAGAAGAAGTCTTCCTTGGAGGGGTAGTCGGGCCAGATTTCTTCGATGGATTCGTAGGTTTCGCCTTCATCCTCAATTTCGTTGAGGTTCTCGATCACTTCGAGAGGGGCACCGCTGCGCTGGGCGTAGTCGATAAGCTCATCCTTGGTTGCGGGCCATGGTGCGTCTTCAAGTTTCGACGCAAGTTCAAGTGTCCAATACATTTTCTATATGTTTTTCAGTTTATATTCACATTTACTATTTAGCAGTTGCAGGAACCTCTGGATCTGTTCCAATAAACCTCTATTTTCCCCTCCTCCATGTGATCTCCTCAACACCGGAAACATGATTGAGGTGTCTGGCAGCAATGAAGAGATAGTCGCTGAGGCGGTTGACCCATTTTATCATCATGGGATCCACAAATTCTTCTTCGGCAAGCCGGAGTATAATTCGTTCTGCCCTACGGCAGACTGTGCGCGCCACATGGCAATGAGAGGCGGCCGGAGCCCCACCGGGGATGACAAAAGCCTTTATCCTTGGAGTGTCAGAATCCAGTTCATCAATCCAAGATTCAATCTGCGATATATCCCCCACACCGGTTGCCGAGCAAAGTGGCTGCGTGTCTGATTCTACGGCTGTGGCCAGATAAGAGCCAATGTCAAAGAGCTTATTCTGTATATCAAGAATTTGCTCCCTTATCTTTGCAGTGCAGTCAACGCAAGAGACCAGAACGCCAAGGAAACTTGAAAGTTCATCGAGAGTGCCGTAGGATTCGAGTCTGATGCAAGTTTTACTTACGCGATTACCACCTACCAAAGAAGTCTGTCCTGTATCGCCGGTGCCTGTATAAAGTTTGCTTTTCATTCTGTTTCGTTATGGGTGTCTATATGCTAAACATTATATATCGTATATTGTTTCGGAAAGAGTGGAAAAAAGAAAGCAACTACCCTGAAAACGTTGACAACGACGAAAACGCTGAAAACGACGAAAACGACGAAAACGAAAAGAGCCGAAATCCAGTGGACTTCGGCTCTTCAGCTAAGGTGGC
>CAYMBR010000060.1:0-13601 GCA_964388725.1 uncultured Sangeribacter sp.
GAGAGGGATGTAGGGTTTACAGATATGGACACTTCTGTTGTGACAGGATCGGGTGTGTCGTTGCTGTCGGAGCAGGACCAGAGTGTCGGGGCAAGTAATGTAAGGATAGTTGTTATTATCACTTTATTCATGGTATTGATTTGTTAACAATGTTCATGATGTGGAAAGGATTTTCTTTCACGGATGCAAAATTAGCGACAGTTTCCGACTTCTGCTAATGTGGTAATGATGATATGTAAGTCAAAATAATTTCAACCCAAAGTATATCAATGCTATAAAAATTAATTTAAGTAAGAATTTTTATTGCAGTTTTTGTTGTGGGGTGAGAGGAAGTGTTGGCTGGAATGTCAACACAGCGAAAAACGGTCTTGTGGTGAATGGCGATGATGTAAAAGTGTATGGACTTTTCAATGAGCATTTCCAGGAGTATCAGACTCTTTGGAATGGTGAAAACGGACTAATGGTCTTCTATCAGTGTGAGACACCCTACGATGCGCCGGAGCAATCAGCCTATATGAGTCATAATGGCACAGTGGATGGATTCGCTGCTTATAAAGTGGCCGACACTGTGAAGAGCCACGATGCCAAGGCTTTGGGAATCTATGATGTCATAATCCACAACATCAGGATAGAAAACTCCGTGGAGTCTCCGGAGACTGATGGAGTCTCGTTCACCAACCTTTGCAACAACTCTCTGTCTAATTCCGGACCGCGAGGCTTTGGCCACCTTATCAATGGCAAAATTAAAAGCACCTACGACACTTGGCGCGACAAACTTGCACGCATCAAAAAATATCCCGGAAAGGTGCGGGTTGTAAGCACAACTTCCGACCGGAAATTAGACCTGACCCGCTACATGGCGATGACAAGATTGGAAGGGTATCACAAGCGGAAGTAGGTGTGCTTCAGCCAGTGGCAATAAACGGGATCCTGGAAGTGGGGAGTGCCGGAGATGTTGTCAAGTATGTCGGCTTTTATAAGAGCCTCCTTTGATCGGATTGCAGCAGTTGCAGAACTTATATTGTATTTCTTCATTGTTTTGGTAGAGGTGATGGATCCCTCCTCTGCCAGAAGAGCTTTCAGATAGTTCAACTGCTGGTTGGTAAGTGATTCTGTAATATTGACAAAAAGTAAACTTAGTTGACCCTCGAGAGCTGTGAATGCATCATCAACTATGTTGTCGTCACAATACTCTTGCGTCCTCAGCCAAGACAACTGAGCCAGCTGTTGTGCATAATAGGGGTGGCAGTCGATGAGTTTGGCAATCAATGCTGCCGCTGAGTCGGAAATGCTTTTTCCAGTGTCTGCAAATCTGCTCTTGAAAAATTTCATAAGGCAATCGGCTGGTATCTTATCGAGAAACATCAGATTGCCGAATTTATAGAAGGGGTTGGAAGATTCGGTGAAAACCTGAAGCATCATGTGGCGTTTGCTACCATATAGGCAATATGCCACATGCTGGTGACGTTGCCAATGTGTGCGCAGTTTTTTCTGAAATGCATCAGGGTTGGCAAACTCTGCAATATTCTGGAACTCATCAATGCAAACTGCGATTTTCAGATTCTTTTGAGTGGCAATCTTTTCAGCAAGGTCGAGTATGTCGTCAGGAGATTTTTTTATTTCATTCCAGTCGAAATCTATGGAAATCTCACTTCCCGGGGCTGCACCTATGGAGATTTTAGGGACAAGTCGCGAAAGGAAAATTCTTGCATCATCGAGAGCATCATCCCATTTGGAAGATGTGGCTTTAATCACTGAGGAGGCAAGCTGAGTATAGAACTCTTCTTCAGACCTGACATTGAATAAATCGATGTGGCATATTCTTAAGGAGGGGTCTTCCTTTAATGCAATTTCGGAAGCACGCTGCACGAGCGAGCTTTTCCCCCACCGTCGAGGTGAGATGATTATAGTATTAATCAGAGATTTGAAATGGGTGGTCAATTGCCGCGTCTCAAGCTCTCTGTCGGTGAAGTTTTCGTCGGTTGCGATGCGTCCGAATACAAACGGTGTCTCCATCGGGGTCGTTTTTTATTAATAATATGCAAAATTACAATAAAAAATCAACTTTACAAAAAATGTGATTACAAAAAATGTAAAAATTCTTTATACAAAAAATGTAAATCTGCATGCGAGGTCAATTATGGCTGGAATTTTCCAAGCGATTTGACGGCTTCGGCAAAACCTTCCTTAGGAATTATGGCTTTGTTGCGGATGCGCAGACGATAGTTATAGACAGTCTGGGTGGAGCAATGGAGCAATGCCGCTATCTTGACTGAGTCGGAAATTCCGAGTCGAACGAGGGCATAGATGCGGAGTTCGGTGTTTAGTTCGCCCGCTGGCACGCTTATTTGCTCATCGGGGCGAAGCAATTTATTGAAGTCGCTGACAAAATCAGGATAAATATTAAGGAAGAGGGTGTCAATGTTGCGATAGAAATCCTTCAGTTCGCGGTTTGAATAGGAAGCCGAAATCACTTCCTGCTGCAGTTCTTTCCATTTCTCAGCCTTTACAAGCTTCAGGATATCCTTGCGGTATTTCTCAAACCGGTCAATATAGGAAGAACAAAGTGCAAAGGAAGCGCCTATGCACTCCTCCTTCACATAATTGGCCTCGCGCAGTGTCATTGAAATCTCCTCATTGTGGGAGTTCGCTGCCTGCAGATTGGCAATCAGTTGGTCGCGTTCGGTTTTGGATTGGGTGATTTCCTCCATATTTTTGGTTAGCACCTTGTTGGCGTCTTTAAGTTCTTCCCGCGACTTACGCAGTTGTCTGGTCCTTCTCTTGTACATTACAATAAGCAAGACAAGACAAATAAGGATAATGAAAAGAACTATCAGAGCCATGGTGAGATTATGCTGGGATGCCCGCAGTTTTTTCTCGTGAAGCCGATGCACCTCGGCAACGGTATTTGCAAGAGCAGCTGCCCTTATTCTGTTGGGGAGACGCAGGGCCTGATTCTGGCTGAAGTTGACGTAGGTGTATGCCCGGTCTATATCCCCATCTTCAAGAAGAATCTGGGCAAGTTCATTGATAGATGCGATATCTCGGTTGGCAATTGATACATCTGCCATGCCAGATAGTATAAGATAGCGCATTCGGTTTTCCTTGTCGCCAAGTCTGTCGTAGAGCCGCGATAGGATATAGCTGTTCATGGCATCGGTTCGGGAATTCAGAGCGCAGGTATCTACAGCTGTCTTTAGGGTAGCAACAAGTCCTTCTGGAATTTCCTTTTTATCAACTTTAGCGGAGGCTGCATACCATAGATATTCGGGATTGTCACGGGTTATTACACTGGAAATGGAATCCTCATAACTGTGGCTAATCCTGTCATAGTCATCGCCGCCTATGATGCGATGGTCGGAGAGTTGGCTGATATGGGAGTAAAGATATGCAAGTTGACCATAATATTTGATTTTGTTTTGGTCAGACAATTCGTCAATATTTATAGGTGACAATTCTTCCTTCGCATCATTGAGGAGTCCCATCACCGAAAGGGTGAATGATTTGTTGATACGCCACTCGTATTCCCACTGTTTGTTGCCAGTATGTTTTGCAATTTCAAGGTTAGCTATGGCATAGCGCATTGCAGAGTCGGCATCGAAAACGAAGTATTCATCGTAGAGAAGCCTGTTGTTCCAATAAAGCTCTTCCTGACTTCCAACCTTGGATCGCATGACCTTGATGTCGTGGATCATTTGAAGTTTTGTCCTGACATAGCTGTCTTCATTTGCAATCATAGAGTCAAGCCGGGCAATGAGAATGCTGATACTTTGCTCTTTAGCTGCCAATGGAAAGCATGAGAAAAATATAATTATCTGAAGTAATGTTCTTTTCATGACGTTGCTGATTATATTGCAAAATTAGCAATAAATTATTAACTTTGCAAGTGGAAAATCGAACTATATTTAAATCTTACACCAATGAAACAGAAAACGCTATTGCTTTCTGCAATAATTTCCTTATCGGTATTTGTAGTGAATGCACTTGATCATCCCGGCATCACACTAACAACACAAAGATCTGACGCATTCCCTCTTATTGTCAATAGTTCCCCAACTGCGATATACATATCCGACAATGACGAACGTTGAATTTCAATAGCTGCTCAGAATTTATCTTCTGATTTCGAAAAGTATCAGGTGTAAAGGCAATTCTGACAAACGATATCAATGGAAATGACAAGTTGATAATTGCAGGAACAGAAAAGAATCCCATAATATCTCAACTGATCAAGTCAGGAAAGATTGATGGGGGTGATTTGCATAAAAAGAGAGAAAAATATATTATTCAGACAATCGACAATCCTGTCGATGGAATAGAAAAGGCACTGGTCATAGACGGCAGCGACAGAAGGGGCGTGATTTATGGAATATATGAGTTATCAGAACAGATTGGAGTGTCACCTTGGTATGATTGGGCAGATGTGCCGGTGCAAAAACAGACCGATCTTTCAATTATCAATGGCACATATACAGCGGGGGAACCTGCAGTTGAGTATCGAGGTCTTTTTCTAAATGACGAGGCTCCATGCCTGACATCATGGGTGAAGAATACATACGGCACCAATTATGGTGACCATAATTTTTATGCGAGGGTATTTGAATTGATCTTGCGCTTGCGTGGCAACTATCTATGGCCAGCGATGTGGAACTGAGCTTTTTATGCCGACGATCCCCAAAATAGCACAACTGCGGATGAAATAGGTGTAGTCATTGGCACATCACACCATGAACCCATGGCACGCAACCATCAGGAATGGGCTCGCCAACGGAATGAATACGGCAAGTGGAACTATAATGAGAATCAGAAAGTGATTGACAAATTCTTTGCTGCAGGAATCCAAAGAATAAAGGGTACGGAAGACATTGTAACCATCGGTATGCGTGGCGATGGAGATGAGGCCATGAGTGAAAGTGCTGACGTGGCTCTCCTCAAGAAAATAATCAAAAATCAGCGCAATATCATAGCGAAAGAAACGGGCAAGAAAGCAGAAAAACCGGGTTGGGGATTTTTCAGATAGCAGGGATTATGGAAAGAGAGTTAAGGGTTTCTCCGGGTGTAGTGTCGGCCTCAGCCGGGAAATAGACCGGCATTAACTCTTGCAAAGGAAGAATGCGGAGTTCCAGCGATGTGGCATTTGCAGGAAGCCTCCAAAGGCCATATAGCATCGGACGCCCATTGTAGAAATTGTCGCCAATCAAATGTCCATCGCAATAAAGCCTTGCAACATCGCCACGATAATCGATATTGAGCAATAACCCCTTGCGGTGGTCAGCATCGGGAAGATTTTCGATGCGATATACAGCTGCCCTTTCGAAATCATCATCTTCCGGAGATTCGGCAGCTTTGTTGATTCCAATGTTGATGATACGTGGAGTGGATGCCTCCGCTGTCTTGGCGAAAGTCGGCGAGTCCATGGGAATTTCTATTTTATCAGGATCTTTAAGGAAAAGATGATTTGCCTGGTCTTTTGTGAGCATATAGATGTTTTTATAAACCGGTTTGTCGGGACCAAGTGGCTTCACATTTTTCAGAATCTTATCACCGATGGCAATCTCAGATGGAATGCCTGGCACCTGCTGGAGATAGATCTTGCCGTCGCGGTTAGCGACAAGCTGTGCCGTTGCGTAACTTATTCCATCTATATTGACCGGAAATATGCAAATGGTGCCGGAGGGTATCTTCATCGGTTTTGAGGGGAACTTCACACCGCAGACATCAAACTGCACTCCATCCTTTTCAGAGAGGTTCTGCAACCGCTCGTAATTATTCACAAAGACAAAGGCGCTGTCGCCCAGAGAGCGGCATGACCAACGCAAGTGAGTGTCATCGCCCTTTTCAATGTCTTGCGGAGCTGGGAAAGTGGCTACCATCGGGGCAAGGGAAGCTCCATAGTCTTGCAGGAATATATGGAGCGGGCGGAGGGTGTAGTAATGCGGATTTTGCTGACCGAATTCTCCCAGTGGAGCCTGAAAGTCGTAGGTCTTGACCGGGAGGTCGTTATAGTTGGTGGCAAGTGTGCGCTGTGTCTCGTTGAGATAGGTGTCGCCGTCGGGATTGGTGCCTCCATGATACATATAGTAGCCAAGCAAATTACTCCCGCTCCCGAGTTTCACCACGGCAAGGGAGTAGGCATCTTCTGGATAAATCCACGGACGGCGGTGGTAAGCACACATCATTCCTCCTCCAAGTTCACAAGTAAAGTATGGATATTGCTCATCCCCATCGGTAAGTCTCTCCTTTTGGTCTTCAATTTGCTCTGAGGCAATGGCTGTGCTGCTTCTGAAGCCTTTGAAGTTGAAAGCTTTGTAGTAGTTGCCGGCTGTCGGTTCTATCGACCGCTCCCAAAATCCATCGGCATAGTCTCCATATAGGGGAAGCATTTCGCCAAATGGGACAGGAGTACGCAGCTCTGGCCATCCGGTGCGCGTGTAGAAGGGAAGGTCGAAACCAATGTCGGTAGCTATTTTCTTAAGGGCCATCAGATAAGAGCCGTTCCCCCGGTATTCGTTATCAAATTGGCATGCTATAACCGGACCGCCGTCTTTCCACTGTAACCCACTGACCTGTGTGAATATCTGGCGATACAGCCTATCAACAAGGGCAAGAAATCCTGGATCTTCCGAACGGGATTTTATCCCCTTGGTAAAAAGCCAGTCGGGGATGCCGCCGCAACGAGCCTCTCCATGGCAGAAAGGTCCTATTCGGAGCACAACCGGCATCCCTTCTTCCTTGCATATCTCAAGGAAACGGCGAAGATCTCTTTGTCCGCTCCAATTGAAAATACCCTCACGCTCCTCGACGTGGTTCCAAAACACGTAGGTTGCGATGATGGTGACACCACCATCCTTCATTTTTCTCACAGACGACTGCCATTCGTCGGAGGGAAGACGGCTATAATGGATTTCGCCCATCACCGGGGTTACCCGTTTGCCGTCGATTATAAGGCTGTGCGAATCCCAACTCACATCCGGATTTTGCGGCAACGCGATAAATGGCAATAGAACGAATATTGCAGCCAATATTGAAGAGGTCAGGATATATTTCATGATTGTAGATTGTAAGAGTAGATTGTTGGAATGCAAATTTAATCAAAAGAATTGACTCTTACAAAATAATATTTTCCAATGACCGAGGATCTATCTCTTTGACTTGACTATCCAGGCTTTTAGTCCGTAGATATAACGACGGAAACCCGAGTGGAAACACAAAAGGCGGTCAAACCATCCAATTCTTGGAGATATGACCTTCACGGCTGCCCCAACATATATCATTGCAAACAAAGTGCCGGGGCCAACCACTTCCCACACCCATGCGTGGAAATAGAAAAAACCCAATGCCACGGCAATCAACGTTCGTTGCCATTATCTATATTTTCAAGCGTTCCTAACCGCCAATTGCCATTTCTGCAAAGATACAAAAACAAGAAACAGGTTGAGCGAGATTTAAAATAACTTGAACCGATGGAGCGGTTAAGGGTAATTGAGAAATTTATGGGTTATGTAATCCCCAAGCAACAGGCGGTAAGTGCCACCGTTGACTATGACAGGTTGAGCGATGAGCAGTTAAACACTATTGCAGCCGAGGTTACAAAGGGCATAGATGGGGGGGCGGTTGAGGATGAAGATTGAATTAAACCGAGAGAGAAGAATAATATTGCTCAAATGGCTCAAACAGGGCTATATTGACACCAACGACCTACCCGAGGCATATAAGGATTACACCCTGTTTGAGGTTTTAATGATGGAGGCTGTTGATGATGGAGAATGACACCACACCACACCACAGGGCTTATTAATGAGCCGAGAAACCAAAATAATGCTGTTAAGATGGCTCAACCAAGGCTATATTGACAAAGGGGAGTTTATAGGGTTGAGCAGTGAAACTGATAAATCAATGACAATGGAGGAAATAAAAGAGGAATTAACCCGATTGGAGTTGATGAGGTGTGATGATGTTTGCAACCAATTTATTCCCCACAATGTTTGCAAGTGGTGTTATTCAGATGGCACACCCCGACACCTCCTCAGGGCTAAAAAGTGATGGGTAGTGTCATTTTTGGCTACCCTTTGGCTACCTGATATATTAAACCCCTCAACTACAATGAGTTAAGGGGTTTATTCTGTGCCCAGAACAGGACTCGAACCTGCACGCCTCGCAGCACTCGCACCTGAAACGAGCGCGTCTACCATTCCGCCACCTGGGCCATTGCCTTAGGTTCGCAAATCTGCGCCTTTGGCTGTTGCGACTGCAAAGTTAATGCTTTTTTTCGGGTTTTGCAAATATTTCGGTTAGATTTTGGATTTTTTAGTTTAAGGTTTAATTTATTTGAAAGCCGGGCATATTGAGACACATGCCCAATATGCCGGCTTGGGATTAAACGATGTCATACGGCTAAAGCCGAATGTTCCATATTAAGACGCGGAGGAGAGTATGTAAAGGCCAACAACTGCTAAAAGGTGTCGAAGTGGTAGACGATGGTGCGGGAGTAGGGGGAGGTGGGGCTTACGCGCGGTGAGGGGAAAGAGGCGTGGTTGGGTGAGTCGGGAAGTCCCTGGGCTTCCATTGCCACTCCCTCATAGTCCTCATAACTGCGTCCTGCCATGTTGGCCGGACTGCCTGCCAAGTAGTTGCCAGTGTAGATTTGCACTCCCGGTTGGTCGGTCCTCACAGTCACGCGGCGGCGAGACTTCTGGCTGCGCAGTATGCATGCCTCACGCAGTTCACCGTTGGGGCCGTCAAGGCAGAAACAATGGTCATAACCCTTAGCATATTTCAGCGGAGTGTAGTCCTTGCGGATGTCCTGTGCCAGTTCCTTGAAATCGCTGAAATCCATCGGAGTCGCTGCCACCGGGGCCATCTCGCCAGTCGGGATTAGGGTCTCGTCGGTGGGGAGAAAATGTGAGGCGTTGATCTTCAGCTCATGGTTGAGAACTGTGTGGGGGTCGGCTCCGTCGGCACCATCGAGATTGAAATAGGCATGGTTGGTGAGGTTGACCACTGTTTCGGCGGCAGCCTTGGCTGAAAGCGCGATGGTCAGTTCGTTGTCGTCGTTCCATGAATATTTCACCTCTGCTGTCAGGTTGCCGGGATATCCCATCTCTCCGTCCTTGGCGTGATAGCGGAAAAGGACTCCGTCGGGCAACTGCTCAGACTCCCATATCTGGTTCTGGAAACCTTCGGGACCGCCGTGCAGATGGTTGGGGCCGTTGTTGATGGGAAGGTCGTAGGTGATACCATCCACCTGAAGTTTGCCCTTGCAGATGCGGTTGGCAAAACGCCCCGGGGTCTTGCCGGCACAGGGACCGTCGGCAAGCCAACTTGCAGGGTCGGCGTAGCGGATGGCCACATTCTCAATCTTTCCGTTGGCATCGGGCACCGAAACTTCGGTGATGCCGGCACCGAGTGAAGAAACCTCCACGGAGGCTCCCCCGGCATTGGTCATTCTATATAGGGTCACCTCCCCGATTGGAGAGGTGGCCTTGCACATTGTGATGTTCATATCAGTCGAGTTTGTGGGCGCCGTCGGAGATGACTACATCGTAGATCATCGGGGCGTGTCCGTATTTGTCTTCAAAACGTTCGGTGATTTCCGCCACGAACTTGTCGTGCAGTTCATTCTTCACCAGGTTGATGGTGCAGCCGCCGAAACCGCCGCCCATGATACGGCTACCGGTCACGCCGAGTTTCTTGGCCTCGTCGTTGAGGAAGTCAAGCTCCACGCAGCTCACCTCGTAGTCTTTCGAAAGTCCCTCGTGGGTCTCATACATCTTTTTGCCTACAGTCTCGTAGTCACCGGCATTGAGGGCGTCGCAGACGGCAAGCACACGGGCTTCCTCGCCGATTACGAATTTGGCACGCTTGTAGTCTTCCTCTGAAATCTTATCCTTGATGGCGTTGAGTTCTTCCATCTTCGCACCGCGCAGCGACGGACGGCCGAGAGCGGCAGCCACGCGCTCGCAGCTTTCGCGACGCTTGTTGTATGGTGAATCCTTCAGTTCATGTTTCACGCGTGAATCCACGAGCACCAGACGGTAGTCTTCCGGATTGAAGGGGAAATATTCGAATTCGGAGCTGCGGCAGTCAAGGCGCATGAGATTGCCCTTTTTGCCCATAACGGAAGCGAACTGGTCCATGATGCCGCATTTCACGCCGCAATAATTGTGCTCTGTGCTCTGGCCGATGCGGGCAAGCTCGAACTTGTCAATCTTGTTGTCGTTGAAGAGGTCGTTGAGAGCGAAAGCGAAGCAGCTTTCAAGAGCGGCCGATGAGGAAAGACCTGCACCGAGAGGAACGTTTCCGGCAAAGACAGCGTCGAAACCTTTCACCACGCCACCGCACTTGATAATCTCGCGGCAAACACCGAATACGTAGCGTGCCCAGCCCTGTGTCGGGGCATCCTCCTCGTTGAGACCGAACTCAACATAGTCGTCGATATCTACTGAATACACACGCACCTTGTCGGTTCCGTTGGGACGGATTTCGGCCATGATTACCTTGTCGATGGCACCGGGGAAAACGTAGCCTTCATTGTAGTCGGTGTGTTCGCCAATGAGGTTGATGCGGCCTGCGGAAGCATACATTGTTCCGGGCTGGCCAAAGCGCTGCAGGAACAGTTCCTGAATTTTTTCTTTCATGATTATATAATTGTTTAAGGTTTAAGGTTTAGGGTTTAGTTTATCGGTAAAAGAATGCCGGTGAAGCAAACCGCAAACGCTTAAATGGGTTATTAAAATTCTATTTACTGTGTTTAGTGGTTATAGTTTAGAGTTTAGTTTATTTAATGGAGTACTTTTGTGGCTTTTATTTTTGGTTTTCCGGTTTTAATAAAATTAAACCTTAAACCATAAACTAAACTCTGAACCCCAAACTCTAAACATCACTCCACCGGGATGGTGATTTTGGCAGATTTCAGTCCGGCGGATTTTGCCTCGAAAGTGAGGCTGCCGGGCTTGTCGCCGCTCTTGACGATGGCAGTAGCCGCGCCGCTGAAGAGATCCATCTCAGGCTTATTGAAATCGCGGAGCGATGTCGGGTCGCCGTTGACAGTGGCGCGGAAAGTGCCGTCGCCTGTCACCTTGAATTTCACGAGCGGTTCTGCATCCGGCACTATGTTGCCGTCCTTGTCAGCCACCTGCACGGTGATGTAGGCAAGGTCGTCGCCATTTGCCTCAAGACTCTTGCGGTTGGATGTCAGCACCAACTGATAGGGCTTTCCTGCTGTGCGGATCACAGTCTCGCCTGCCACGCTTCCGTCGGCATTGTAGGCCACGGCCTTTACCTCGCCCGGCTCATATACCGTCTCGTTCCACATCAGGCGGTAGCGGTTCATGTTGGTCGAGTCATTCTTCTCGCGTATTCCCTGCGACTTGCCGTTGATGAAAAGTTCGGCTTTCGGGGAGTTGGTATAGACAAACACCGGGGTTATCTCACCTTCGCGACCCTTCCAGTTCCAGTGGGGAAGGATATGGATGGTGTTGTCTTTCTCGTTCCATTTCGAGCGGTAGAGATAGAAGCGGTCTTTCGGCAGCGATGCAAGGTCGAAGATTCCGAAATAGGAGCTGTGGCTGGGCCAGGCGTCGGTGTCGTAGGGAGAGGGTTCGCCAAGATAGTCGAAACCGGTCCATACAAACTGTCCCATGTCCCACTCATAGTCGTCGGCGGCAGCAAAGTCATCGTCGGGGATGTTGCTCCATGAGCAATATTCCACGTCGTAGGCCGAGCTCTGGTTGTCGGGACGGGTTACGTTGTAGGCTTTCTCCACCGGGAAATAGTATTTGCCACGGCTCGAAACGGTAGAGCTGGTCTCCGAGCCAAGAAGGAAGTTCTGCGGAAGTTTGCCGATTGCATCCTGGTATTTGTGCACTCGGTAGTTGAACCCGGGCACGTCAAGGGCGGCAGCAAATCCGTTGCTGGTCACGGCGTCCACCTGGTCCATGCCGCAGGTGACGGGGCGCGTCGGATCCTCGCGGTGCACTATGTCCTGGAGTAATGTCAGTTCCTTAAGTCCGTCGGGTCCCCACTGCGAGGGCACCTCGTTGCCGATCGACCACATCACCACGCTGGGGTTGTTGCGGTATTGGCGCACCATGTTTTCCACATCGCGCTCGGCCCACTCGTTGAAGATGGAGCCATAGCCGTTTTTCGATTTCGGGCGGAAACCCCAGTCGTCGAAAGGCTCGATCATCATCATGAGACCCATCTCATCGCAGAGTTCCACGAGCTCCGGGGCCGGCATGTTGTGGGATGTTCTCACGGCGTTCGCGCCCATGTCTTTCAGCAGTTCGAGCTGATGGCGGAGAGCCGACTTGTTGACGGCAGCCCCAAGGGGACCGAGGTCATGGTGGTTGCATACGCCCTTGAATTGAATCTTCTCGCCGTTGAGGAAGAACCCCTCGCCGGCACGGACCTCCACGCTGCGGATGCCGAAGCGGGTGGTGTATTCATCGGCAGTCTTTCCATCCTTTATCACTTTTGTGGCGGCGGTGTAGAGGGCCGGATTCTCCGGACTCCAGAGGTCGGGATTCTCCACCTTGAAATTCTGCGGAAGGGTTATTCCGGGGTAAATCTTGTAGTCGTGTGTGTCGGTTGCCACTACCTTGCCGTCGGGGGCAGTGATTTCGGTCGAAAGGGTAATCTTGTCGCCCTTTTCGGCACCCTCGATGGTATTGGCGATATGCACTGTGGCATACTCCTTGCTCACGTAGGGGGTAGTCAACTGCGTGCCCCACACCGGGATGTGCACCTTGTCGGTCGAAAGCAGATGCACGTTGCGGTAAAGACCCGCGCCGGGATACCAGCGTGAAGACATCTCCTTGTTTTCAAGCGACACCTGCACGGTGTTCTCCCCCGGATGCAGCAACGGGGTCACATCCACATAGAAGGAGTTGTAGCCGTAAGGCCAGAAGGTGGCCTGTTTGCCGTTGACATAGACATGGGCGTTGCTCATGGCCCCGTCGAAGACGAGGGTGTGGTTGCGGTCGGGGGTGTCAGGGATGTCGAAGGTAGTGGTGTAGTAGCCTTTGCCGATGTAGGGGAGGCCGCCGGTGCGACCGGTCTTCCAGGTCTCCTCCTTCTCGCCGTTTTGCTCCACGGCAACTTTCTGGAGGTCCCACTTGCGGTCGAAGGGACCGGAGATGGCCCAGTCGTGAGGCACATCCACCTGTTTCCAGCTAACGGAATCCTGGGAGAAATCCCACTTTTTCAGGTCGGTGGAGGTTCTGGACGAAGCCGCAGAAGTCATTGCCACGAGGGCCAATGCACCGAATAATATCTTTCTCATTTACTTGGGTTATGTTCTTAAATTCTAAGGTTATTTCTTGCTGCGGATGATACCTCCGCGATTTCTAACCACAAAGATAATGAAAATCCCAACCCAAACCAAACAAATTCAGAAAATATAACAAATTTTTATTTCGTTTCGCTATTCAGGATGGCATCCTTGAAAAATTTGGTAAATTCAAAAAAACGACCAACTTTGCAAAATTCAAAGTAACACTTTAAATTTTGCAAACCATTGCTTATATCCACCCCAAAATACTCTTTAGGGTGACGCAATGACGAAGTCAGGTGTCAATACGGCATTTTGGGATGCTTACATT
>CAYMBR010000061.1:0-13258 GCA_964388725.1 uncultured Sangeribacter sp.
CCATAGCGGCGGCTAAAGCACGCCGCCTCCATACCAAGCTTCCGCAGAGGGGCGGCTAAAGCACGCCACCTCCATACCAAGCTTCTGCAGAGGAGCGGAGTCCCTCCCTTTTGTTAACCGCGGGCCCTTGAGGCCCGTGGCCCCAACTCACCTCATCCAGCCCCGGAGGGGCTGCCCTAACCACCAACCTATCAAAAAAATTCCTCAAATAATTTGCAAATCCCCAAGATTATTTCTTTAGAAGTAACCCATCGCTTTGTTGTTTTTCAACATAATTCGTTTGCATTTCCATACCAACGTCCAAGAATGTAATGGGGTTGGTAGGCATCTTTTGAAAAGCGAGGAATTTTGCGAGTGCCGGGTACATATATACCGGGGTATTCCCAGCCTCCTGGCTCATATTCATTCTCCATGGTATCCCAATACTCATGAAGAAGTTTGTCGCGCCACTCTCCGGTTACCAAGCTCCCACTCTCGTATGGGGACATGTTTTTCTCGCCAGCTATAAGACGTTTAATAATATCATCAACAGTACAACCCTTATTTGCAACAACCACAAAGGCATCCTTATTACCATCTGCCTTTATCATGCAGACAACCTGCTTTCCGTAATCTGATTTCATGACTATGGAGTAGGCGGTGGCCATCTCGGCGACGGCATCATCGTCGATCTCCCACTCGCCGGGATTCTCCACCGACATGCGAAGCAGGTCCATCACAGGCCAATAGTCCTTCTCCTCGCTCTCCATGTCGGCATTCTCGTCGTCGTTGAGCCTCATCTCACGGGTATTGACATCTACCTCCACCATCACATTGTCGCCCCACGCCTCGGGAGCATCCAGATACTCCTCAAGAAGCCTCTTTATTCTTTTTTCCATATCTATTGTAGCTTAAATTTCGCAAACTTAACTTCAATTTTCGCTCGCAACAGTTGAATATACAATTTTGCCTGCAAAATTAGCAATTTCGTCTTATTCTTGCAAATTCGGACCTAAATATTTGTAGATGTTTGATTTTTTTTGTAATTTTGCGTCCGAAATGCATCCGCACCGGACCAATTCCTTTTGTCCGATGCCCTAAATGCGTGATTTCATTAATGTTAAAACCATAATTAGACTTTTGTCGATATGATCAACATAACGTTTCCCGACGGTTCGGTAAAGCAATTTGAAGCAGGCGCTACCCCTCTTCTGGTAGCAGAAAGTATCAGTCCACGATTTGCCGCAGATGTCCTCGCCGCCAAAATCAACGGCCAGGACTGGGACATCGCACGCCCCATAAATGAAGATGCCTCCATCGAACTCTTCAAATGGGACGATGCCGAAGGCAAACACGCCTTCTGGCACTCTTCCGCCCACCTTCTCGCCGAAGCCCTACAGGAACTCTATCCCGGTGTGAAATTCGGTATCGGACCGGCCATCGAAAACGGTTTCTACTACGACATCGACCCGGGAGAACACAAGATTACCTCTGAAGACTTCCCGAAAATCGAGAAGAAGATGATGGAACTCGTCGCCAAGAAGGAAGACATCGTGCGCCGCGACATCTCAAAGGCCGATGCCCTCAAGATGTTTGGCGACCGCGACGAAACCTACAAATGCGAGCTTATCAGCGAACTCGAAGACGGACACATCACCACCTACACCCAGGGTGTCTTCACCGACCTATGCCGCGGTCCGCACATCCCCAACACTGCCCCCATCAAGGCGGTCAAGATCCTCTCGCTCGCCGGCGCTTTCTGGCGCGGCGATGAGAAACGCAAACAGCTCGTGCGCGTTTATGGCATCACTTTCCCCAAGAAGAAGATGCTCGACGAGTATCTGACCCTCCTTGAGGAAGCCAAGAAACGCGACCACCGCAAACTGGGCAAGGAGATGGAACTTTTCGCTTTCTCCCCAAGAGTGGGTGCCGGACTTCCGCTTTGGCTCCCAAAAGGCGCCGCCCTCCGCGACCGCCTCGAGCAATTCCTCCGCAAAATCCAGAAGGAATATGGCTACCTCCAGGTAATCACCCCGCATATCGGCAACAAACTGCTCTACGTCACTTCGGGCCACTGGGCAAAATATGGCAAGGACTCTTTCCAGCCAATCCACACTCCGGAAGAGGGTGAGGAATACATGCTCAAACCAATGAACTGCCCCCACCACTGCGAGATTTACCAGGCTTATCCGCGCAGCTACCGCGAACTGCCTCTCCGTCTCGCCGAGTTTGGCACAGTGTATCGCTACGAACAGAGCGGCGAGCTTCACGGCCTGACACGTGTGCGCGGCTTTACGCAAGACGATGCCCACATCTTCTGCGCACCCGAGCAAATCAAGGGTGAGTTCCTCAAAGTGATGGACATCATCCTCTACATCTTCAAGGCTCTCGACTTCAAGAATTTCGAGGCTCAGATTTCTCTCCGCGACCCGAAAAACAAGGAGAAATATATCGGCAGCGATGAAAACTGGCATCTCGCCGAAAACGCCATCATCGAGGCCTGCGCTGAAAAGGGTCTGAAGACAAAACAGGTGGAAGGTGAGGCCGCATTCTATGGTCCAAAACTTGACTTCATGGTGAAGGACGCCATCGGACGCCGCTGGCAGCTCGGCACAATCCAGGTTGACTACAACCTTCCGGAGCGTTTCGGACTGGAATACACCGGTGCCGACAACCAGAAACACCGCCCCGTCATGATCCACCGCGCTCCCTTTGGGTCAATGGAACGATTTGTGGCTGTGCTGCTCGAGCACACCGCCGGAAAACTCCCCATCTGGCTTATCCCTGACCAGTGCGTGGTGCTCCCCATCTCCGAGAAGTTCAACGACTACGCAATGGAGGTAGTGAAGCAACTCGACCGCGAAGGTGTACGTGCCATAGTGGATGACCGCAACGAAAAGATCGGCAAGAAAATCCGCGACAATGAGCTCAAGAAAATTCCTTATCTGCTCATCGTTGGCGAGAAGGAAGCTGCCGACGGCGCAGTGTCTGTCCGCAAACAGGGCGACGGCGACAAGGGAGTGATGAGCATCAGCGATTTCGCTGCTCTCGTCAATGCCGAAGTGGCAGCCGCAACAGCAAGAACTGAATAATAATCAAAATGTCAAGATGTCATATCGACAATATGACATCTTGACAGAAACAGAATAATTTTAAATTTAAATCCTTAACTACACTTTGGAGAAAAAACCCCAATTTTCCGGACCGCGTCCTCAACAGCAAGGCGCGCCCAGACCAAAACCGGGCAACGGACCCCGTCCCAACCCCGGCGACAGGAACAACAACAAGGATCAGCACGTAATCAACGAGCGTATCCGCGCACGTGAAGTCCGCCTCGTCGGCGACAACGTGGAGCCTGGTATCTACCCCATCGAAAAGGCCCGTCAACTTGCCGACGAACTCGAACTTGACCTTGTAGAAATCACAGCCCAGGCTGACCCTCCTGTATGTCGGATCATCGACTATCAGAAGTTCCTCTATCAGCAGAAAAAACGCATGAAGGAGCAGAAGGCCAAGGCTGCCAAAGTTGTGGTGAAGGAAATCAGATTCGGACCCCAGACCGACGACCACGACTACAATTTCAAGCTCAAACACGCAATGGGCTTCCTGAAAGAGGGGTCGAAGGTGAAGGCCTACGTTTTCTTCCGCGGTCGCTCAATCCTTTTCAAGGAACAGGGAGAGGTGCTTCTGCTCCGCTTCGCCAACGACCTTGAGGATTATGGCCGCCTGGAGTCTATGCCGGTGCTCGAGGGCAAGAGGATGACCATCATGATGGCGCCCATCAAACCCGGAGCAAAGAAAGCTGCCCCCAAACCCGAAAAAGCCGAAAAGGCAGAAAAGCCCCAAAAGGGCAATGCCCGCCCGGAGGAGACAGAAGCAGAAAATTAACATGAACGTTCGGAAGAACCATAATAATAATTAGAGACCGTAGGCACTCCCCCACCCGCGGGGAGATGCCGAGGTAAAAACAAACAACTAAAAATTTCAAACAAAATGCCAAAGGTAAAGACCAACTGCGCGGCGAAGAAGCGTTTCGCACTCACCGGCACAGGAAAGATCAAGAGAAAACACGCTTATCACAGCCACATTCTGACAAAGAAGAGCACAAAGCGTAAGAGAAACCTCGACCACGCAACTCTTGTGGACAGCGCAAACATGCGTCAGGTCAAAGCGCTCCTCAATCTCCGCTAATCTTCATATCCTCACCGAAACAAGATCAGCAGTATCTTTCCGAAACGGAAAACAAACTAACATTTTTTACAAACCGAATGAACAGCATCTAAGAGCATAAGAGCCGCTGTCATTCAAAAAACTTCAAAAAAAAATGCCAAGATCAGTAAATCACGTTGCCTCAAGAGCAAAACGCAAGAAAGTACTCAAACTCACCCGTGGTTACTACGGAAGCCGTCGTAACGTATGGACCGTAGCGAAAAACACATGGGAGAAAGGTCTAACATACGCCTACCGCGACCGCAAGCAGAAAAAGCGCGACTTCCGCGCCCTCTGGATCCAGCGTATCAACGCTGCCGCCCGTCTCGAAGGGCTGTCCTACAGCCAACTGATGGGTCTCATCCACAAAGCAGGCGTGGAAATCAACCGCAAGGTTCTCGCTGACCTCGCCATGAACAATCCTGCAGCGTTCAAGGCTATCTGCGACAAGGTTCGCTAATCTCACCGCGAACCATCAGCCGCTCGCGAAGCGGCACATCCGAACTCAAAGAGGCTCTACCCTCCCGGTAGATGCCTCTTTTTTTATCTCTTTTTTTATCTCTTTTTTCGCCAAAATATTTTGCCATATCAATCTTATTTATTAATTTTGCGTTATAAGATAAAACCCCGGCGGAGAGCCGCCACGAAAATAAACCACATCAAAGCATTTTGGGAAACTCATCAAATTAAAATGAAATACCGAGACCAACTGCCGGATGCAATGGCGGGCCCCCATCTTCGGATGCAGTTCTCCAGGAACACAGGCGGATTACAAAGCGCCGGCAGACCTCAAATCCTGTCTATCGGAGTTTCATCACAAACCCTTTGATGTGGTCCTTATAAAGGAGGCGGATGGCATCTTTGCCTTCCGCCTCCTCCCTTTTAACCTTTTTTACCAGCAAAAAAATGAAAGACGTCAAATCAACACTTCTCGACCGAGTCTCAATCCGCCGCTTCGAGCGCGAACCTATCCCCCAGGAGACTATGGATTTCATCTTCGATGCCATCCGAAACACACCGACAAGCTACAACGGACAGCAATATTCCATAATCGACATCGACGACCAGGCTCTCAAGGAAAAACTCTATGAACTGACAAACCAGAAGCAGCTCAAGACCTGCAACCGCCTGCTCATCTTCTGCTCCGACTACAACAAAATCTCATTGCTCGCTCAAAAGAAGGGTGTAGAAATGCCACCCTTCACCAATACCATGGATGGAACCATCATCGGCATCATCGACGCCTCCCTTGCCATGATGAGCGCTGTGGTGGCCGCTGAAGCCTGCGGACTCGGTTGCAACTGCGTGGGCTATCTGCGCACCGTGGATCCCAAGGCTGTGGCTGACCTGCTGAAGCTCCCAAAGGGTGTGTTTGTGGTCTGTGGCCTCGCACTCGGCATTCCGCGCGAACATCCCGACCTGAAACCGAAACAGCCCAACGGCACCGTCTTCATGAAAAATGGCTATTGCCAAGATTCCGAAGCCCTCGCCGAAGGACTGCTCGACTATGACGCTATCGTCACAGAATACAATAAAACTCGTGCCGGGGGCACGTCCGACAATGACTGGTGTGCCCACATCATCAACTACTACCAGCACGCAATGGACTACAAGATACTGCAGTATCTCAAAGACCAAGGCTACGACATCGCCCGCTAACGGCGTCGTCCTTGCTGACGCATCTGCTTCATCATGGCTGCCGGATTCTTCATGCCTCCGGTGGCCATTCTCATCATCTTGCGGGTATCCTCAAACTGCTTGATCAGTCGGTTTACCTCCTGAAGCGATGTGCCGCTTCCCTTGGCAATGCGCTGACGGCGCGAGGCGTTGATAATCTCCGGATTCTGGCGCTCCTGCACCGTCATGGAGTTGATGATGGACTCAATGCCCTTGAAGGCATTGTTGTCGATGTCGATATCCTTGATGGCCTTGCCAACTCCCGGTATCATCGAAGCCAAATCCTTGATGTTGCCCATCTTCTTGATCTGCTGGATCTGCTTCATGAAGTCCTCGAAGTCAAACTTGTTTTTGCGGATCTTCTCCTGCAGACGCTCAGCCTCCTTCTGGTCGTAGATTTCCTGGGCTCGCTTGGCGAGTTCCACGATATCGCCCATGCCGAGGATGCGGCTTGCCATACCTTCGGGATTGAACTCCTGGATATCCTCCATCTTCTCGCCGAGACCGACAAACTTGATGGGTTTGTCGACAACGGTGCGGATTGAAAGCGCGGCACCGCCACGGGTGTCACCATCCAGTTTCGTCAGGATCACGCCATCGAAATCAAGGCGGTCGTTGAATGCTTTTGCTGTGTTGACAGCATCCTGACCTGTCATGGAATCAACGACAAACAGGGTCTCGTCGGGATTGACTGCTTTCTTGATTGCGGCAATCTCAGTCATCATCTCCTCATCGACAGCCAAACGGCCGGCTGTGTCGACAATCACCAGGTCGAGATGATTGTCTTTTGCATACTTGATGGCATTCTCGGCTATCTGCACCGGATTCTTGTTGCCTTCCTCCGAATATACCGGGACCCCTATCTGCTCGGCAAGCACCTTCAGTTGCTCGATTGCCGCCGGACGATAAACGTCGCCTGCCACCAGCAGCGGGTGTCTACCCTTTTTCTTCAACTTAAGTGCAAGTTTGCCGGAGAATGTGGTCTTACCTGACCCCTGCAGACCCGACATCAGAATCACCGCCGGTTTGCCTTCAAGCACCAACGGGGCTTCCTCTCCCCCCATGAGGGCAGTGAGTTCGTCGTGCACTATCTTAACCATCAGTTCCTTGGGCTTCAGAGCGTTGATCACGTTCTGTCCGAGGGCCTTCTGCTTGACTGTGTCGGTAAACTGTTTTGCCACCTTGAAGTTGACGTCGGCATCGAGCAGCGCACGACGCACGTCTTTCATGGTCTCGGCAATATTTATCTCTGTGATTCGGCCCTCGCCCTTCAGAATCTTGAACGAACGCTCGAGTCTTTCGGAAAGATTATTAAACATACATTATTAAGTTTAGGTTTTTGGTTTAGAGTTTAAGGTTTAGGGTTAGAGTTTAGGGTTTAGGGTTTAGAGTTTAGTCTATAGAAAAGTTCCGACAATTTAAACCTTAAACTTTAAACCTTAAACTTTAAACTTTAAGAAGATTGGTTTCCGTGTCGGGGAAAACCACTTTTGGTGTGAAAGTGGCGGCCTCCTCCGGAGTCATGGATGCGTAGGCGATGATGATAATGATGTCGCCAACCTGGGCCTTGCGGGCAGCAGCCCCATTCAGACAAACCACTCCGGAATTTTCCTTGCCGGCAATCACGTAGGTCTCAAGCCGCTCTCCGTTGTTGTTGTTGACCACCGACACCTTCTGCCCGGGAAGAATTCCGGCTGCCTTCAGCAATGCGGAATCCACCGTGATACTCCCGATATAGTTGAGATTGGCCTCGGTGACGTGCACCCGGTGTATCTTTGAGGCCAGCATTTCTATTTGCATATCACTTGTATCTGATATTATCGATTAAGCGCACCTTGCCGCAATAGACTGTGACGCACCCCACTATGTCGGGCGATTCTGTCCATTCTTCCACCGGCAGCAATGTGCGTCCATCCACTATCTCATAGTATTCCACCTCCAAGTGCTCCACGGCATTGATTTTCCCGACAACCATATCGTGGGTTTCCCCTACCGTGTGACTCTTTGCATATTCCACGCTCTCGGCAAGAGCAGCATGGATCTGCGGAGCAACCTTGCGCTGCTCTGCGGTCAGAAGCTGATTGCGCGATGAAAGTGCAAGACCATCATCGGCCCGCTTGATGGGCACCGGCACTATCTCAACCTTGATATGCTCTGATGCCACCATGTTGCGGATAACTGCAATCTGCTGGAAATCTTTCTCTCCAAAGTATGCGCGGGTAGGGCGGCAAAGCTGGAAAAGGCGGCAAACCACCTGCGCCACTCCCTGAAAATGTCCGGGCCGGAATTTCCCTTCCATCACCTCGGCCGCGGTGCCAAGCTCAAAGACATGGTCGGATTTTGTGCCATCGGGATACATTTCCTCCACTGAGGGAGCAAACACCGCTGTAGCGTTTTCTCCGGCAAGAAGCCGGAAGTCTGATTCCTCGTCGCGCGGATATGTGGCGAGGTCGGTGGGATTATTAAACTGGGTAGGATTGACAAAGACGCTGACAAGAGCGACATCGTTTTCCGCTACCGCCCTTTTCACCAGCGACAGGTGTCCCTCATGGAGGGCACCCATTGTCGGCACAAGGCCTATTGTCTTTCCATTGCCAAGCGCATTGCCAACAAAGCTGACAAGGTCGCTGACCTTACGAATTATCTGCATTGTCATTTCTTTTGAATGAAACTTTGGGGCTTCTCATGCGGGCGCACACGCCCACTACCCTCTTTTGAACTTGCAAAATTACAAAAATTTCATTGAAACCACAATAAAATCAGCTCCAATTTCACTTTATTCTCGTCTAAAGTTAAATTTTTTAAAAAGACACGCCGACATACCGCCAATCTCGATTTTTTTTTGTAATTTTGCATTTAGGGCGAACTTCAAGCAAATTTTTCCATACGCTACGCCCGAAAAATAAGACACTATGGCGAAGAAAAAATTCCTTTTTGTGGCGCAGGAGGTGGAGCCATACCTCCCCGCCGATGAAATATCAATCCTCGGCAAGTTCGTTGCCACCGGGATACATAAGAGAGGCTATGAGGTAAGAACTTTCACCCCAAGATGGGGCGAAATCAACGAACGTCGCAACCAACTGCACGAAGTAATACGCCTGAGCGGGCTAAACGTGGTGATCGACGACAACGACCACCCCTTGCTCCTTAAGGTGGCAAGCCTACACCCCACCCGCACTCAGATTTATTTCATCGACAACGATGACTATTTCCAGAAACTCGACTCCGACGAGGATGCCGTCGGCAGCAACCGTCCCGACAACGACCAGAGAATCATCTTCTTCACGCGCTCCACCATCGAGACAGCAAAGAAACTGCAGTGGAATCCGGCTGTGATCCATGCCCAGGGCTGGGTGTCGGCGCTCACACCCGTCTATCTTCGACAACAGACTGATTTCATTCCTTTTGAGGACTCGAAGGTGGTCTATACTGTCCTTCCAGGCGAATTGACAGCGCCCATCGACGAGGGTTTCTTCCGCCGCCTCATCTTAGAGGGCATCAACGAGGAATACCTTGCCAAATTCGAGGGGATGGAACGCAACACCAACCTCCTCCACCGCATGGCCATCGACAATTCCAACGGCGTAATCTTCCTGACCGATGAACCCGACCCGGAACTCCTCGCCCTGGTGCAGCAAAAAGGAATCCCTTATATGACAAAAGACCAGGCCCAGACTCTTGAGGCTTACACTGAATTCTACGACAAATTATGAAATCGCTCAAAACCCTACACTGGCTGCCTGCAATCGTCGCCGCCTTTTTTCTCTCCCTGACCTTCGCCTCTTGTGAAGATGACACCCCCACAGTGGGCAGCAACCTTGCCAACGGTGAGATCAGAATTGCTCTCGATTCCCTGATATGGAATGGCGAACAGCAGTATATCTATCGCGGCAGCGACTCCACTCTGATAACAGTGCCGAAAATCAGTTATTTCACTGAATACGTAAAGTCGGTCGATACGCGTAGCACCACCAACCTTCTCGGCCGACTCAGCGTGCCGGAATATGGCGACCTGCGCTGCTCATTCGTAAGCCAGCTGATGTGCGCGACTTCCCTCAACATACCGGATTCAATCACAATCAGCCAGATAGACTCCATGAAACTGGTGCTGAGTGTGCCTCGCGGTCAACTCACCGGCGACTCCCTCGCCCCACAGCAATTGCGTGCCTACCCACTCACCAAGAGCCTTCCTTCCGACAGTATCCACATTGACCCTACACTCTACTATGACCCTGACAGCATTATCGGAAGCCGCAGCTATACCCTCTCCGCCCTCGGCATGAGCGACTCTATCTATACAGCCCTCAGCTATATCAACATCGGAATTCCAATGACAAAGGAGATGGCTGTGCGGACCGTAGAGGCTTACCGCAATCCGGAGACCAAAGGAATCTTCAAATGGCCGCAGACTTTTGAGCAACATTTCCATGGCATTTATGTGGAGCCTTCTTTCGGACGCGGCTGCGTGGCCAACATCTCCGACATCACTTTCCTTCTCTATTACTCCTACAAAACTTATACGACATCGACCGATGATGACGGCGTAGAAACCACCGACACCACTACCTACGTGTCGGCGACCGGTGTGTTTGAGTCTTCCCCAATCGTGCTCAACATCAACAACATCTCCTACACCACATCCAGTGTGCTTGACAACTTAGTTGCGGATGGAGATGCAATCATCACCGCCCCGGGTGGCTACAGGGTGAGAATGACGTTCCCGGCCAGGGAACTGATCGACATCTATAATCAGTCGAACAAGACCCTCTCGGTAGTAACCGGCCTTAATTTCAGTATTCCGGCGGAGGAAATATCCAACGATTATGGAATCACACCTCCTCCCTACCTGCTTCTAATCAAGACCTCTAAGATTGACGAGTTCTTCGACAACAACTCGTTGCCAGACAACAAAGAGTCGTTCTATGCCACATACAGTTCATCTTCCAAGAGCTATACATTCTCCTCTATGAGGCAGTATATTCTTGACCTGATCGACAAAGGGGAGGAGAACATCACCGACGATGACCTTGACTTCACCATCATGCCGGTCAATCTTACTCTGGAGAGCAGCTCATCAAGCAGCAGCAGTTACTACGACTACTACTATTATTACTACTACGGTTACTCCACGAGCAGCTCTACCTCCTACAGTGTGACCAAATGCACCCCCTACATCACAGCGCCGGCAATGTGCCGTCTGCGCATTGACAAGGCTTCGTCTGTATTCACATATTCATCACAGCAGATGCAGTAATGAATCTTACAGTTACGCTCCTCGTATTCAGCCTGCTCCGGTTTATCACCGGAGCCTCTGATATTTCCGGCGATTCGCTGGCAACCCGGCGTCCCGGTGCCACCCTCCTTTTTGCCGGCGACGCCATGCAGCATCAGGCACAACTCGACCAGGCTCTTGCTGAAGGCAATGGAAAGACCTACGACTATTCGGAATGTTTCCGATGGATTGCACCCACCATTACCGAAGCCGACTATGCCGTGGTCAACTTGGAGGTGCCGCTCGGCGGAGGACCAACCTACAGCGGCTACCCCTGCTTCAGTGCCCCCGACAGTTATGCCCAGGCCCTTGCCGATGCGGGGTTTGACATGATGCTGACTGCCAACAACCATTGCCTTGATTCCGGAATGAAAGCGGCGCGTCGCACCATCTGGGCTCTCGACTCACTTGGCATCGACCACATCGGAACCTACTACGATGCCTCCGACCTCGAGGCCAAAGTGCCTTTCATCAAGAACATAAACGGCATTCGCTTCGGATTCCTCAATTATACATACGGCACCAACGGCATACCGGCGAGAGACGGTATGGAGGTGGCCTACATCGACAAGGCAAAGATAGCCGAGGAAATGAAGCAAACCTGCGAAGCGGGGGCTGAAATACTTGTGGTCACTATGCACTGGGGCATTGAATACGTGCTTCGCGAAAATGCTATCCAGCGTGAACTTGCCGATTTCCTTATTGGCAACGGTGCCGACATGGTGATTGGCGGTCATCCCCACGTGATCCAACCGATGAAGATGGTGCACGATGAAAGTACCAACAAGGACATACCTGTGGCGTATTCCCTCGGCAACCTCATCTCCAATATGAAAACCGGCGACACACGAGGCGGTGCATATATGCGCGTCCGCGTGGAACGGGATGATGATGGCGTGGCCCGCGTGAAATGGGCTGACTACGATACCTTCTATTGTGCAAAACCCACCGGCAAGGGGAGCAACTTCACAGTGATTCCCTCCGACCGCACCGACCTCATACCGGCAGCGGAGAAAGGTCACTGGCAAATCTTCGACCGCTCCTCCTCCCGCGTGTTCGATTCTGAAAATGTCGGCATCCCCCGTCGCAAAAAATCCCTAACCCCTCACCCCTAAACTATAACCGATAAATTAAACACTAAACACTAAACCCTAAACCCTTAAAACATGAATTCCCCTATCAGCACAGCCAAGGCTCCGGGTGCAATCGGGCCTTACAGCCAGGCTATAAAAGCCGGCAATCTAATATTCGTATCCGGACAACTCCCCATCAACCCGGCCGATGGCACTATGGGAGAATGCATCAAGTGCCAGACCCGCCAGAGCATTGAAAATGCAAAGGCAATTCTTGAGGAAGCCGGTGCATCACTGGCAGACGTGGTCAAGACCACCGTTTTCCTTGCCGACATGAGCCTTTTCGGCGCAATGAATGAGGTGTATGCCGAATATTTCAGCTCACCCTATCCGGCCCGCTGTGCATTCGCAGTGAAGGAACTTCCCAAGCAGGCCCTCGTTGAAATCGAGATGATAGCTTCTGTCTGACGTTGTCACCGTTGTCGTCGTTGTCGTCGTTGTCACCGTTGTCGCCGTTGTCATCGTTGTCATCGTTGTCGTCGTTGTCGTCGTTGTCGCCGTTGTCGTCGTTGTCAGCGCGATGAAAACGATGAAAACGCCGAAAACGCCGAAAACGCTACTCCTTTTCCATCAATTCAAGCATACGGAATTCCGCCTCATCGAGGCGCGCAAGAAGCTGCTCCATCCTGGATGCAGCTTCTGTTATTTCCGCCACTGTCATACTGCCGTCTGACATCCGGGTCTCCAGATCAGTCTTTTCGGCATAGAGGTTTTCAAGCTCCTCTTCCAAAGCCTCCATCTCCTTTTTCTCTTTAAATGTCAGTTTCGGTTTTCTCTCCTGTCTCGGTTTAGCCTTTGCTGCCGATGAGGACGATGAGGACGACGAGGACGATGAGGACGACGACGACGACGACGAAGAAGACGATGAGGACGATGAGGACGATGAGGACGACGAGGACGATGAGGACGACGAAGACGATGACGACAACGACGTCTTCACGCAATGCCGATATGTGGAATAATCGCCGGGAAAGTCCTGCACTTCCCC
>CAYMBR010000062.1:0-13120 GCA_964388725.1 uncultured Sangeribacter sp.
ATATAAATCTTTGATTGTCTTCAAAAGGAATTTGATTTGTGGCCCTAATATCATATAATCATTCTTGTCAATTTCATTGAATTGCCTGTGGAGAAGTTCGTATAGGGCATCAATCGAACCATTTAGCCTTGACAATTTAGACGTAGAGATTTCAATCCCGGATATGGCCTCGAAATTTCTTTCAAAACTGCGGGTACTGATGTTGGCTATATTTTTTGATATTAAGACTCTTTGACACATGATTATAACTCTTTTTGTATTATAACGAAATTTTTCAATGTTTTGTTTTGGATACAGTATGCTTTCGACTTTTCATACAGAGAGCAAAGTTTTTTATCGCCGTTAATTTTTTTTTTGCGTATTATGAAATTTTTTATTAAATTGCGGACTCAAACTATAAACTTGAAATATGAGACGAAAAAGACTGCTGATGGCGGCGGCTGGTGTAGCCGCCTTATCGCTAAATGCAATGAATCCATATCTGCCGCTTTGGGAACATATTCCCGATGGTGAGCCCTACGTGTTTGAAGACCCCGACAATCCGGGGAAATACCGAGTCTATATCTATGGATCGCACGACATGCTGAAGTGGATGTATTGCGGTCTGGACCAGGTGGTGTGGTCTGCGCCGGCAGATTCCCTTGAAAACTGGCGATACGATGGAGTCATATTTGAGTCAAAGACCGATGGCAATGGAAATGCACTGAGGGAAAACGGGCTTGGCGATGTGCTGTTTGCACCCGACGTGGCAGAACGTATCCTCCCCGACGGGACCAAGGAATACTGGCTTTTCCCCAACAATCAGGCCGGTGGCCGCAATGGACAGGTGGCAAAAAGCAACCGTCCGGATGGCCCTTTTGTCGCCACGAATTATTATGCCGACAGACCGACCGAGAGCGACGGAGTGTTGGGTTTTGACCCGGCGGTGTTTGTGGATGATGACGGCAGATTCTATGGTTATTGGGGATTTGGAAAGTCGCATGGCGCCGAGTTGGATCCACTGACGATGGCCACAGTGAAACCCGGAACAAAAGTGGTAGAAGATATGCTGACCGGATTTGAGTCAGACGGAGTTGACAGATTTTTCGAGGCATCGTCCATAAGAAAGATAAAAGACAAATACGTCTTTATCTATAGCAGAATGTCGGGAGAAGGGGAGTGGGGGCTGCCACGAACGAACTATACACTGGCCTACGCTTATAGCGACAATCCGCTTGGTCCCTACACCTATGGCGGAACTATCATAGACGCTCGCGGGCGAGACACAAATGCCGAAGGAAAAGCGTGGGAGACAGCCACCACCAATGGCAACACACACGGAAGCATAGCCGAAATCAACGGCCAATGGTACGTTTTCTATCATCGTCAGACCGGACTTGACGAGTATGCGCGCCAGGCGATGGTGGCACCCATAGAGGTGACGGTGGAGGAAGGTAAAGGAGGAAAGGTTACAATCAGTGAGGCTGAATACACTTCGGAAGGTTTTGAAACCGACGGACTGAATCCTTTGCGCCGGTATCCGGCTGCCATCGCCTCGCATTTCACCGGACCGACAAGGGCATATCAGGAATATCCCGGTATGCATTATTCTGGTCCTTATTTCGAACCATCATACGTTTCGCATCATAATCTCGCAAACCCCTATGATGAGGAATTGAACGTGAACAATGTGGTGAATTGCACAGATGGTTCTATATTGGGATATAAATATTTCAATTTCGACCATTTGAATGGCAAAGACGATGCCGAATTGGTATTGAGCATGACCCCACAGGGAATAGACGGTAAGATAGAGATCTATACCTCTGCGCCATGGAGGGGAAATCCCAAACCGGTCGGAGAGATAGTCATAGACAAGGAGATGCCGCAGACCCCCTTGCAACTGTCGGCAAAGGTCGGTGATGTGACCAAACTAAAGGGAAAGCATCCGCTATACTTCACATTCTCCTCCCCCGATAAAGGCAAGTCAATGGCCACCATCACCCACCTCCAATTCAAATAAAACAAAATAGTCCGCATTTGCGGACTATTTAGCTTTATTCCAATGTATCGATGATGACGGTGACAACGACAACGCGCTACTACTGAGCGGGGTCGCAGGTGAGGCTGATGCCGAGTTTCTTGAAGATCTTGTGATCGACTTCGCCAAGCATTACAGTAGAGTGCACCTGACAGCCTCCAAGTTCGGTGAGAGTCTCCAGGGCGCGGCGACATTTCTCATCTTGGGTGCTAAGTACTGAGAGAGCCACCAGCACCTCGTCGCTGTGAAGACGCGGATTGTGACCTTTCAGGTAATTCAGTTTTGTGTGCTGTATAGGCTCGATCATCGCCTGGGGTATCAGTTTGATGTCATGTTCGATGCCAGCCAGATGTTTCACCACATTGAGTATCAATGCAGAACTTGGACCGAGCAGGTCGCTTTGTTCGGCAGTGATGATGGTGCCGTCGTGAAGTTCTATGGCAGAGCATGGGAAACCACTCTTTTCCGAACGGGAACGGGCTGCGCCGATACATTTTCTATAAGAGAGATCAATCTTGGCCTGCTTCATGAGCAAGGCGATTTTGCTTACCTCCGCCTCGCAGTCCTCACCTTTGGCAAGGTTATTGAGCGCGACAAAATAGCGGCGTATAATCTCATTGTTGGAGGCGCGGCAGCAAACGTCATCGTTGCTGATGCAGAACCCCACCATGTTGACGCCCATATCGGTAGGTGACTTATATGGATTATCACCATATATGCCTTCAAAGAGGGTGTTGAGTACAGGAAAAATCTCGATGTCGCGGTTGTAGTTGATGGCAGTTTTTCCGTAGGCTTCAAGATGGAATGGGTCGATCATGTTTACATCGTTGAGGTCGGCGGTGGCGGCTTCGTAGGCGATGTTGACCGGATGCTTCAGCGGGAGACTCCAAACGGGGAAAGTTTCGAATTTGGCATATCCGGCGGTGACACCGCGTTTGTGCTCATTATAGAGTTGGCTGAGGCATACTGCCATTTTGCCGGAACCGGGACCCGGGGCTGTGACAATCACGAGAGGGCGGGAAGTCTCGATGTAGTCATTGTGGCCGAAACCTTCATCGGAGGCTATGAGTTCGACATTGGTAGGATACCCTTCTATGATGTAGTGGTAATAGGCGGTGATTCCCATACGCTCCAGTTTTGCGCGGAACTTGTCGGCCGAAATCTGTCCGTTGTAGTGGGTTACGCAGACAGAACCTACGAAGAACCCGAGGTTTTGGAATTCATCGCGCAGGCGGATCACGTCCTTGTCGTAGGTGATGCCGAGGTCGCCGCGCACCTTGTTGCGCTCAATGTCGAGGGCGCTGATCACGATGACTATTTCAGCCTGGTCTTTTAGTTGCTGAAACATCCGCAGTTTGCTGTCGGGCTGGAATCCCGGAAGCACATGGCTTGCGTGATAGTCGTCGAAAAGTTTACCGCCGAGCTCAAGATAGAGCTTATTGCCAAAATTAGCGATTCTCTCCTGAATATGTTCAGATTGAATCTTAAGATATTTGTCGTTGTCGAATCCGTTTGTCATAACGGGATACAAAATTACTAAATTTTTATCACAGTTGCAACACCGGATAAAAATTTTTGAAGATTTGTTGAAGATTACAGGCAGAAGGTCATATAGGCAGGTATGTAGACGCGGTCTGACTCGACTTTTAAGTTTTTAGGGTGAATGACGTAGCTCAGACCAATTCTGCTGTGGAATATTTCGCAAAATCTATCCAATGATGTGGTGGAATATTTTTCTTTTGACTTTACTTCGATAGGGAATATCTTGTATTTCAATTTGCTTGCATTTGAAATTAAGAAATCTATCTCAATGTCGTTGCGATGCTTTTCGGTATTATAGCGAGTATAGAAAAACAATTTATGACCGGCTGCAACGAGCATTTGTGACACTGCATTTTCATAAAACATTCCTTCGTTGACGGAAAGTTTTCCGAGAAGCAGTTCTTTATAAAGTTGAGCTTCGGAAATTTCGTTTTCATCAAAAGTGTGACTTATCAACAGCCCAGTGTCTCCCATATAGCATTTCACGTAGGTCCGGTCTTCATTTAAAGAAAGACCTACGTTGGGATCCAGACAATTGAAACACTGGTTTACAATCATAGAATCAGCGAGCCAGAAAAAAGTGTCGTGATATTTTGGAAATGTAGCTCTTTTTTCCAATGAATTCATTCTCACTCTCCTCTCTGCCTTGGAGAGAAATGCAGGAATCTGGTCGAAGATGGCAAGCACATTTGATCTGTATCCGGATTTTATTTTCATTATGTCATTCCGATAAAGCTGGAGTATGTCTCGTTTCTCCATGTCTGCGGCCTCAAAGTTTCTGTCGCTGTTTATATAAACGTCAAGAGGTTTAGGCATTCCTCCAACTATCATATATTGTCGGAACAGCATCATGGCTTTGGCATGAAGTCCTGGCTCAAGGGGCTTTTTCTCTCCAAAGCATTTGCGTATGTAGCTTATCAGTGCCGTTTCGCCCATGGCCCATCCGAACTCCTCGAAATCCATGGGATACATGGATATTTTCCTTTCTTCTGAGGGAATGGTGATTTCGCTCACTTTTTCTTTGATGGATATAAGGCTCCCGGTCTCGATATAATCAAATCGTCTGTCGGCCACAAGATATTTGATGGCTTGTCTTGCTTTCGGACATTGCTGGATTCCATCTAAAATTATCAGCGAGTTTCTTTTATGCAAGGCGACGTTATATTCTGCTGATAAAATCATAAAGAATGAGTCCAGATCATTGATATAATTGCTAAAAGCATTGATTACTGTTTCAGAAGCCGTGTTGAAATCAATCATCAGTACTGACTTATATTCATTCTCTCCAAACTCCCTGACAATTGTAGATTTCCCGATACGTCTTGCTCCTTCTATAAGAAGAGCCTTCGTCCCGGCTGTCTTTATTTTCCAATCAAGGAGTTTATTATAGATTTTTCGTTTGAATATCATATGTCAAATTTTTAATGCGACAAAATTATATAAAATATTTGACATAACCAAATAAAAATCAGCAATTATTTTATAATACGCACCTGTGAAATGTTAAAAATACCCTATAATGCGCACCTATGAAATGTTAAAAATACCCTGTAATGCGCACCTATGAAATGAATTTAGTGCAAGACTTACTTTATAAATGTTTTAGTTGTGCGACCAGAAATATGTTTTATATACATTCCAGGTGCAAGATTACTGCTATTAACGCGTCTTCCATTCTTATTTTGAAGAGTTTATTTTGGCTAACATATAATGTTTATGAAATGCCCGGACTCCCATCCAAGGGAGTTCCGGGCTTCACCATAAGTTAGTGGAAATGTATTATGAATTATTCTTCAGTCTGGGATTCGGCGTAAGCCTTGAGGAGTTTCTCCTGAACGTCGCCAGGCACGAGTTCGTAGCCTGCAAATTCCATGGAGAAAGAGCTGCGTCCGCCGGTGATTGAGCTGAGGGCAGTGCTATAGTTTGCCATTTCCTTCAGAGGCACCTTGGCCTTCAGAATCTGTATGCCATTTTCAGCATCCATACCCATTATGATGGCGCGGCGACCCTGGAGTTCGCTCATCACGTCGCCCATGTAGTCATCAGGCACGTGTACCTCCACATCGTATATGGGTTCCAGAATCTTCGGGTTTGCCTCGCGGAATGCCTGTGAGAAAGCGTTGCGGCCGGCGAGACGGAACGAGATTTCATTGGAGTCTACCGGGTGCATCTTTCCGTCGTAGATCATCACGCGTACGTCGCGGGCATAGCTGCCGGTGAGGGGGCCTTGCTCCATGCGGTCCATAAGACCCTTCACGATAGCCGGGATGAAACGTGCGTCGATGGCACCACCCACGATGCAGTTATAGACAATGAGTTTGCCACCCCATTCCAGAGGAATTTCCTGTTTGTCGCGAACGTTGAGCTTGAACTCCTGGTTGCCAAACTTGTAGCTGTCAGGTTCGGGCATACCTTCGGTGTAGGGTTCCACAATCAGGTGAACCTCGCCAAACTGGCCGCTACCACCGGACTGCTTCTTGTGGCGATAATCCGCGCGTGCAGCCTTTGTGATGGTCTCGCGATAAGGTATCTTCTGCTCCTCGAAAATGATGGGGAGTTTTTCGTTGT
Source organism: uncultured Sangeribacter sp. (assembly GCA_964388725.1). Taxonomy (GTDB): domain Bacteria; phylum Bacteroidota; class Bacteroidia; order Bacteroidales; family Muribaculaceae; genus Lepagella. The sequence continues at coordinate 6,131 of CAYMBR010000062.1, forward strand.
TTTCGATTCTCCATTTGAGGGTGCGGAGGTGGAATTCACCCTGACCCTTGACGAGGGTCTGCTTCAGCTCCTTGCTCTGCTCGATGATCCAGGTGGGATCTTCCTCGTGCATGCGGGTGAGGATGCCGGCGAGTTTTTCAGCATCGCTTTCAGTCACAGGCTTGATGGCACGGGTATATTTGGGAGCCGGATATTTGATGAAGTCGAATTTATATTCGCAACCCTTTTCGTCGAGGGTGTTTCCTGTGCGGACATCTTTGAGTTTTACAGCTGCGCCAATGTCACCGGCTTCGAGAGAATCTATCGGGGTGCGGATCTGACCGCAAACAGTGAAGATCTGAGCAAGGCGTTCCTTGCCGCCACGGTTTATGTTTTCAAGGTCTGCGCCAGCCTTAAGCGTGCCGCTCATCACCTTGAAATAGGAAACTTCACCGATGTGAGGCTCTACGGAAGTCTTGAAGAAGAATACACTGAGTGGGCCATCTGCCTTAGGCTCTACAACTTCTCCATCGACAGTTTCGGGAGCCGGCATGTCGTCTACAAACGGGCAGACGTTGCCGAGGAATTCCATCATGCGGCGCACGCCCATGTCCTTGCCTGCGCTAAGGCAGATAACGGGGTAGATTGAGTTTTCGACGAGACCTTTGCGGATACCCATGCGGAGGTCGTCTTCATTAAGGGGCTGGTCGTCGAAGAATTTCTCCATGAGAGCTTCGTCGTTGGCAGCCGCAGCATCCTTGAGGATGTCGTTGAGTTCCTTTGCGCGGTCGAGTTCCTCGGCGGGAATTTCGGAGACTGTAGGCACACCACCGTCAGGACCCCATTCATATTTCTTCATAAGAAGCACGTCGATAAGGGCGTTGAAACCGGGACCTGCGTTGATGGGATACTGAATAGCCACGATTTTCTTGCCGAAATGTTCGCGGAGTTGCTCCATCACGTTTTCATAATCGACTTTCTCGCCATCCATCTTGTTGAGAGCGAAGATGACTGGTTTGCCGAGTTTGTTGCAGGTGCGCACAATGTTTTCGGTGCCTACTTCAACACCATATTCGGCGTCGATGGTGACGACACCAATGTCAGTGACACCAAGGGCGGTATAGGCATTACCAACGAAATCGTCGGCACCCGGGCAGTCGATGATGTTGAGTTTTTTATTGTTGAATTCAGCGGCAAACACTGTAGAAAAGACTGAGTAGCCATATTCTTTTTCCACGGGGAAATAGTCGGAGACAGTGTTGCCGCCGCCGACAGTGCCGCGACGCTTGATTACACCACACTCAAAAAGCATAGACTCGGCAAGAGTGGTCTTGCCAGACCCCTTAGAACCAAGGAGTGCTATGTTTTTGATTTCGTTAGTTTTGTAGATTCTCATGTGTATATTTTTTAAGAGTTTACAAATTGGAGAGTGTCTTTTTTCTCATTTGAGGGCGCAATTTAGCGAAAAAAATTGAGAAATCGGCAAAAACAAAACATGTTGTAAAACATAAAAATTGAAAAATGCTACAAAGTGCCTTGTTTTAGCGACTCCACAAATTTGTCGATTCTGTGCAGTTCCTGCGGGATGCTTATGTTTTGCGGGCAGTGTGGAGCGCATTGGTTGCAACCGATGCAGTGGTTTGCCTGACGCAGTTTCGGCACGCTGCGGTCGTAGCCCACAAGATATGCTTTCCTTGCCTTGGCATACTCGGGATCACGTGAAGATGAGGGTATGTTGTCTTCATTCAGGCACTTGTTGTAGTGCTGGAAAATTGCCGGGATATTCACGCCGTAGGGGCAGGGCATGCAATATTGGCAGGCCGTGCATGGCACTGTGGGATACTCCACCATGATGTCGGCTGTCTTTCCGAGAAAGTCGAGTTCCTCATCGCTGAGAGGCACGAGCGGACAGAATGACTCAAGGTTGTCGAGGAGATGCTCCTTATATGTCATGCCGCTCAAGACGGTTAGTACTCCTGGATAAGTACCGCAGAAACGGAAAGCCCAGGAGGCGACGCTGCGTTCAGGTTCACGTTCCTTAAATCTGGATGCGATATGCTCCGGCACATTGGCGAGGCGTCCACCCAGAAGAGGCTCCATAATCACAGCCGGGATTCCTCTTTTTTCGAGTTCACCATAAAGATATTCGGCATTGGTATTGCGCGGATTCAGTTGCTTGGAGTGTTTCCAGTCGAGATAGTTCATCTGGATCTGCACGAAATCCCACTTGTATTTGTCGTGGTTGGCAAGCAGATAATCAAACACAGAGATATCACCGTGGTAGGAGAACCCGAGGTTGCGGATTCTGCCGGCATCCCGTTCTTTGAGGAGAAAATCGAGTACACCATTATTTATATATCTGTCGCTGAACTCATCCATGCCGCTTCCGCCGATGGAGTGGAGCAGCATATAGTCGATATAATCGGTCTGAAGCTGCTTCATAGAGTTGAGGTACATTGCTTTCGAAGCCTCAAAGGAGCGTGTCTGCGGAGCGAAATTAGACATTTTTGTGGCTATGAAATAGGAATCGCGATGATGCCGACTGAGGGCAATCCCGGTGGCACGTTCCGATTCGCCACGACAATACACCGGAGATGTGTCGAAATAATTCACGCCGTTGGCAAGGGCGGTGTCGATAAGACCATTGACGGTTTCTTGGTCTATGACATCAGGATCATCATCATTCTGTTTAGGCAGGTTGGGCCATCGCATGCATCCATAGCCGAGCAGCGACACCTTGTCGCCGGTGGTTGGGGTAGTGCGATAGGTCATAGACCCTTTTTGTTTTGCAGCAGTGGAAGCCGCAGTGTTGTCGCTGTTGCTGCCGGACTTGCATCCTGCAAGACCAAGACCCAACAAAGAACCGCCCAATCCGAGACGCTTTAGAAATTCGCGTCGGTTTATTGTATTTTCCATACCTTCTATCAAATTTCTTTATGAATTTCATGCCCCTCCACATATATTGCACTGTAAGGTCGAGAGGGACAAAGGTTTTCACACGCGCCGCAGCCGATGCAAATGGCTTCGTTGACAGTCGGAATCTTTGGGGAATCGGGATTGTCGGGGTCGGAAGCAACCATGATGATGGCGCCGACAGGACAGTGGCGCGCACAGTTGCCGCATTCCACCCCATCAACAATAGGGATACAGTTGTCCTTTACCCACACCGCGTGACCAATCTGGATTGCGGATTTGTCGGCGGGGGTAATCTCGAGAATTGCTCCGGCTGGGCAGACTTCGGAACAAACCGTACATTCCGGGCGGCAATAGCCGCGCTCATAGGAAGATTCAGGTTGCATGAGTGTCTCAATCTCCACAGAGGGGCGCAAAACTCCATTGGGGCAGACGGAAACGCAAAGTTGACAGGCGGTGCAGTGTTCGGCGAGATTGCGAAGGCTGATTGCTCCGGGTGGCACGATGCGGGTTGCACGTTTGGGCTTTTTCTTGTCTTCGATAGCCGCAAGACCTCCATCCACAACCTTTTCCTCAGCCTTTAGGGCTACTGTGGTAGCCAATAGGACAGTGGCGGTAAGAAATTGTCGGCGGGAAGTGTCCGGGGTAGAGGATGTGGCTTCATTGGCGACCGGTGTGGTTTCAGAAACAGCCTCCCTGCTTCTGATATAAGTATAGGAGATAGCTTGTTTTGGGCATTTCTCGATGCAGTCGAAGCAAGTCACGCAGCGGGAGTAGTCAAACCTGTGGCCTCCGCTGATGTCGATGCAGGATGCCTTACAATTCTTTTCGCAGAGTTTGCAGTTGATGCATTTGTCGGTGTTGATGACAGGTCGCAGAAGAGAGAATCTCGAAAGAAAGCTGAGCACTGTTCCTACGGGGCAGATTGAGTTGCAGTAGGTTCTGCCATTTCGCCAGGCAAGGATTGCAAGTGCAACGAGGGTTATTATTGCTATTATGAGCGTAGATAGCCCTTTCATCCAAACATCAATGGTATAGAAAGCATAACTGTCGCGACGTTCGGCCCAGGCGGCCAAGAGATTGTTGCCCCAATCCCAAACTGGAGCAAGGAGAGTGCTTGCAATTCTACCGTAGGCGCTGTATGGGGCAAAGAGGGCTACGATGGAACCAATTCCGAGGATAAAGGCTACAATCACCACTGCGAGCATGATGTAGCGCAGGATGTTTAGCGGTTTTGAGTAGGAGTAACGGTTTTTCTTGGCTTTTTTGCCAAGCCATCCGAATACGTCTTGCATCACTCCGAGTGGGCATATCACAGAGCAGTGGATGCGGCCGAAGATAAGTGTCAGGGCCACAAGCGCGATGAGTACACCGACATTTAGTGCCAATAAGGCCGGGAGGAACTGGATTTTTGCCATCCAACCGAGATAAGCGTGTACAGTGCCTGTAAAATCAAGAAAGAGCAGTGTTATTCCTATGAAGAATACCACTGCAAGTGAGCGTCTTATATTTCGCAAGTTCATCCGTAAAATGACGTAGATTGATTAGTCTTTTGATTTTTCCTACAAATTTACAAAACAATTTTAAAATAAGCAAATCCAAGGTCCCATCTCGTGAAAACTTTTATTTTTCTGAGATGGGACCTTGAAATGTGATTTTATTCAAGTTTCGGTTTTAAAAACATCCATTATAGTGAATGTTTTTAAAACCGAAACTTGAGTAAGAATGGATTACCATTGCTGGTAGTGGACTTTCTCGGGATTCCACTTGTCTTTGGGTTCGGGTTGAGAAGCCGGATACCCCATCGAGATGATGTTGAGCGGAGTGACGTAGGAAGGGAGATTCAGCACTTCCCTGACAGGAACTACCCTGTCTTGCATCGGATATACACCACACCATACAGCACCTAATCCAAGAGAGTGGGCTGCCAAAAGGACATTTTCAGTAGCGGCGGAGCAATCCTGAATCCAGTAAGCTTGTCCTTCCCCCTCCATTGCCTTTTCCATATTTCCGCAAACCACGATGGCAGCGGTGGCAGTCTGAAGGTTTGCGTGAGGATGATGAGCCATAAGGCTGTCGAGCACCGGGCGGTCGGTGACTACGATGAATTCCCATGGCTGTTTGTTGACAGCGGATGGGGCCGCCATACCGGCCTTGACGATGGTCTCGAGTGTGTCTTTTGAGATTGCGCGGTCGGTAAACTGACGTACGCTTGCGCGGGTCATGATGTTTTCGATCGGGGTCTGGGAGGATGATGCATTCATGTCAGTGTCAGCTGATTTGTTGTCGGCGCAGGATCCCATGGAGAGGATTGCACATACGCCGAGTGCCGAAACGAATTTAAAGATTGATTTCATTGTGTTTTGTTTTGTTGGTATTGTTCTTGATGCAAAATTAGTAAAAAAGGCGTTGGCTACTTTTGCCTCAGTTTTCGGGATGTGGCAGAGCATCTTCCGTGAGCTTTAGTTCTGTTCCATTGGACAATTCCACCTCATATCCACCTCTCTCTCGGGAAATTTCCACGACTGAAAGTCCTTTGAAATTTTCAGCCACATATTTTGATATTGCTTCCGGCACAAGAGCTGCGGGTACGGCACTCCCTTTTGCGACCTTAATCTCTTTCCACCGGCCGTCGCTCATGAACTCCACTTCAGCTCCGCTTGCGAAATCGACATCGTATTCGACACCACGGTGTCCCTGATCTTTCTCCACCTTCCTGATCTGTTCGTTTGGGAAATAGGTCGCGATAAACGACTGTACTTCCTGTGGCAGTTCCGACTGCTGGATTCGAGTTCCGGCAAACGAAGCCGGCGCAGTAATTGCCGCCACTGACAGCAATAGAGCTGCAATTGCTTTTTTCGCTTTCATACTCATTTCATTATATTGTTGTACTAATATTTGCGTCCTACCGGTATTGGATTCTTATATCAACACCTGACGATTGGAGTATTTCTCAATGGACGATACCGAGATTATGAATGCCGGTGAACTCTGACAAACTGATTTTCCGGCAGCATGGCCTCCATCTCCTTCATGGTGATTTGCGCCACCAGGGCGGGAAGGTTCCGTCGGCGTATCTTAACGTAGTTGTCCATAGCCTCAATCAAAACGATATCGTTTAAATCGAGCACCACATTCTTATAACATTCCCGAATGGTTAAAGTTTTTGATTCTTCCTTTTTTATTTACATGGTCCCCGTCTTTTTCGTCATCTTCCAGCGCCTCCATGAGCGCATCACACCCAAAAAGCATTGATTTTTGCTGATTTTTTGGAATTCAGGAACTTTGATAGGAGAAACATACAGCGCAATCCATTGTGCGGAAGAAACTTTGAATATTACTCAGAAGATCCGGTGGTTTCCGGCAAAATAGCTGCTGCATATGTAGATGGCATTCAGAGCAAAGGAGTGGGTACATCTGTGAAACATCCTCGCTCCCCACGTAAAACTGAATACGCTGAAACGCTAACACACACCAATGAGTTAACACTCGCCAAGATGCTAAAAAGCAAAACACTCTAAGGCGTAAAAAAGGGATGTGGCTGCCCCCATCCCTTTTATTCGATGCTATTTCTAAATGATTTCGGAAATGTGATTTAGTCTTTGATGAATTTGATGGATCGGTGTCCATCCGAGAGGATATAGACTGCGGGAGAAAGTTGCTTTATTTCCTCTGTGCCGATATTCTTGCGGATGAGGACACCTTCGATAGAGTAGAGATTCCACACTTTGCCATCAGCAAGTATCTGTTCGACCCCCGATACGCCGGTCACCTCGCAGATACCTTCCACACCGCTGCCGTCAGTGGCTTTTGCACGAATTATCGTTGAATTTTCTGATATGACAGTAACAAGGCCATTTTCATCTACAGTCGCAACAGATTCATTGTCTGATGCCCATTCCACCTCTTTATATGTTGCATTTTCAGGAAGCACAGTGGCAGACAGTTGAACTGAGTTGCCTTCCACCTCTTCAATAGTTGAAGGACTGATTGTGATTGACTCAACATATATCGGTGAAACCCTTACCGTGCAAGTTGCAGTAAGGTCGTTGACAGTGGTTGCTGTAATTATGGCTTCCCCAACCCCTATGCAGTTCA
>CAYMBR010000063.1:0-12629 GCA_964388725.1 uncultured Sangeribacter sp.
AAGGGGCTATCTCGCTGATTGCGTGAAGAATTAATAAATGTTAAAATTCCTTTAGGATTATTAAAAGCAGATTTGGGACGTAACAATCCGATGCAGGTTGGTGTTGGTCATTGATTTCCGTCATCAATAAAGACAGCGTCCGCGCATTGCTTGCGCGGCACAGTAACAAATATCACAGTCTATGGCAGGGGGAACTGACATGGAGCTGAAACATTGGGGAAAGAGGGGGGGGGGTGGAATCAGCGGTAATCTTTTAAGATTTCGCGTAGACGTTTGCGGGTGAAAAATATGCGAGACTTAACGGTGCCGAGGGGCATGTTGAGTTTGTCGGAAATCTCCTCATACTTATACCCGGCCACGTGCATAGAGAAAGGTTGCCTATAGTCAGGAGCGAAACCGGAGAGAATGGCGTAAATCTCCTGCATGGCATAGGTGGTTTCGGGAGTACCGATACCGGAATCCTGGGATAGGTTGAGATGGAAACAATCCTCAGAAGAGTCAATAACGGTATTCTCACGAGTATTTTTACGGTAATTGTTTATGAAGATGTTGCGCATGATTGTGAGCATCCAACCTTTGAAGTTGGCATTTGCCACGAACTTGTCTTCATTGTTGAGAGCTTTGAGAGTTGTATCCTGCACAAGGTCTTCAGCCTCTTCCCTGTTCTGGGTGAGCTTCAGGGCAAATGAGAGCAAGTTTGGTTGCATCCCCAATACTGAATCCTGGAAAGAAGTCGATTTGTCCATTTTAGTTAGAGATTTGCCTTTGGCAGGCGGTTGAAGATAGTAGTTTTTGTCTGTATTAATCGTTTTCGAGGGCAAAGTTAGAACATTTTTTTGAAAAATCAAAAAAAAAATCGAAAAATTTAAAACAATTGTAACAAAAAAATTGTTATCAACTACTCATCAATCGGCAAAGGGAGGATTCTGACCTGTTCGATTCGGGTTGGCGACATACGAGTAATAGTGAATTGAAGGTTGGCAATATCGATGACATCCCCCTCTGAGGGGAGGGCCTCAGTGGATTGCAGGATGTATCCCGCGATTGTATTATATTCTTCCGACTCTTTTATATTGAGGCCAAGCGACTCATTGACAGCCTCTATTTCCGCACGGCCTGACACCTCGAAAGTGCCATCCGGAAGTTTCCGGAAAAGCTGCTTCTGGCGGTCATGTTCATCCTCTATCTCGCCGAAAATCTCCTCCACAAGATCCTCAAGGGTGGCAAGGCCGGAAGTGCCACCAAACTCATCAACGACGATGCAGAGCGATTTTTTCTCAGCAATCATGCGACGCATCATCTTATTGGCGAGCATAGTCTCGGGAGTGAATATGACAGGCTTAATATGCAGAGTCCAGTCAGAATCAAGATTGAAGAGTTCGGATATGTGTATATACCCCACCACATCATCGATATCCTCATTATAGACAACGATTTTGGAAAGTCCAGTACGCTGGAAAAGCGAGAGCAAATCCTGCCGCGAGGTGGAATCCTTCTCTACGGCAATTATCTCGTTGCGTGGGCGCATGCACTCCCCTATCGTGGTGTCCTTGAAATCGACAGCATTGCGGAATATCTTCACCTCATTCTCAACCTCCACGTCAGTCTTTTGGTTTGACTGGAGCGACTGCTCAAGATAGTCGTCGAGTTGATCGAGGGTCACCAAAGACGCATCCACTCTGTTTTCCTTTATTCCAAACAGGCCCATAAGGCCACGGGTGATAAGCGAAATAAACTTCGACACCGGATATAGAACAAGATAGATAAGATAAAGCGGAAGAGCAAACACCCGCATCATGAAGTTTGGGTTGATGCGGAAAGCCGTCTTAGGGACAAACTCACCGCAAAGCAAAATTACGAGAGTTGAGAAAATAGTGTTTGAAATCAGCACGAGAGCCTCGGAGTTGTGGAACCACCGTTCGAGAGTAGGATTTATAAGGGAAGAGAGGGTGATACCATAGACAACGAGCACCACATTATTGCCGACAAGCAGAGAAGAAATAAACATATCCTCATTTCGAGAGAACCCGGCAATTATTTTATCGACAATGCCACCGCGGGTGTTGTCGATCTGCATTCGCACCTTGTTGGACTGCACGTAGGCGATCTCCATACCCGAGAAAAGTGCGGAGAAAACGACAGCGAGGACAGTGAGTAATAATGCTATGGCAGGAGTCATAATAAATTAACGTTGAAGAGATTCATCGACCGGGAATATTCCAGTGGGGTGCTTTATGGTATATTTTGTGAGACGGTCGTTGCTTTCAAATCCATAACCTTCGAGCATTCTGTCGGGGGTCTGTATATGAATAAATGAATCACTATAGATTTGGTTTCGCCTCTGATTCCAAAACAACTGTTGGGTGAGGAAAAGTTCACCTGGGACCTTAGTCATCTCGACATTGCCGTCGAGCCTCCAAAGATTCTGGTTTTTGAAAAATCTTGCAGAATCGGCAGCCACCGTGGCAATCACGTTGAAATCGCGGTCGTATTTCCTCAGATATATACCTTTTGGGAAACTCCAATAGGGAGTGTCGACCTCATCATAGACATTCCAAAGAGGGGAAACAATCTTATATTGAGTGATACCGGAATCGGAAATCAGAGTGGAAACATTTACAGTCTGCATCGACGGCATTGTCTTGGCACTTATACGGGAGGCCACTCCAAGTTTGCCATCATCCTTACAAGAAGGAAGGATGACAATGAATAGAAGAAGCATCTGCATAAGAAGCGTTGCGACACGTCGCGAATCCATAGCCGATTAGTTGATTTTGCGCTTAAAGAACCAGAGTTCGTTGAAGTTGACTCCAAGCATGACACTCAGATAGTTTTCAGTGAGCAGATTGACGGGAGAGGACTTGCGATGTCTCCACTCCACGCCAAAATTAATCTGAGTTTTAGCCTGAGGCGCCGTAAAAGCAGTTCCGAGCGAGATTCCATACTCGTTAACCTTGTTGCCCTGGGCTTTCACGTAGTCCTGGGTATAGAAACCTCCGAGGCGGAAAGGCATACGCTCAACGTAAGAACCGCGCACATTGTGGGTGTATTCACATCCGATAGCAAATTTGCGTCGGTCGTTGAAATGGCATCCATCCAACACGACCTCTCCTGCGGCATTGACCATCTCGGAGAATTTGGCCTTGGACCATTGCTGCCAGGTGAAGTCGGCCTCAATCATAATGCGATGAACTTTTTCATGAGTGTACGCAATACCGACACCGAGAGTCTGGGGAGAATAATATTTGTCTTTCAGTTTTCCGACTGTGATAGTATCCGGGATGCTTGAAGAAGTCAAGTCTTGAAGAGTCAGCCAGGTGTTGCCATGAAAAGTCTTTTTAGGAGAGTAAGTGACACCGACAGTGATGTCGTTGAATTTTCCGATTGGCTGGCGATATTGCACGCCGAGGAGCAGATTCCAGTCGCGAATTTCCATGATATGTTCAAGCAGGGTCTGGCCAGAGGATTCGGGAGTGGAATAGACATCATTCTGAATGGTACCGAAATCGTAGGAGATGTTGGTGCCTACGGAAAATCCGCCCCATTTGCCCGACACGCCAGCATAGGCCTGGCTGATACCACCAGAGCCTTGGTTTTGGCGGGTACCAAACTTGATGTCGCTACCAAAAGAATAACCGACCTGCGTCAGAGGCACCATGCCTATTGACATACCCATGTGCTTCGACAGCGGGAACTCCATGGTGACATAATTGAGACCGCCACCGATGGTGTGGTCAGAGCCGGTGTCGTCCTTATTCCACAAGAAAGCGATATCAGCTCCCATGTCCCAGAGGAAAGTGAGCGAGTCGATGCAGGCATAAGAAGCGGGGTTCATGGCATTGATCTGTCGTCCGGACTGCATGGCATATCCGACGCCTCCCATCTGGCGCTGCTTAGAAGTGGCGCGGTCGCCCATGACACCATATCCATACATAGAATAAGGAGTGTTGACATCGGCAAAAGCCGCTCCGCAAATCGATATTAATGCGACAAAAGCGCAAAGAGTCTTAATTATTCTCATTGTGATTATAGATATAAAGCAGTCCTTTGGCCATCAAATCAGGAACATGATCGGCTGGTATGCGTGAAGATATTAAATCGAACAGTATTCCGGCATCGCCACCGGTGAAAGCCACACGAGAGCATCCGAAAACATCCCGATACTGGCGGAAAGTCTCGACGATCTCATTTGCGAGTCCACCGATCACGCCGGAACGAATAGAAGTCACAGTGGAGTCACCGGCCACCGGCATAGGGCCGTCGGCGCTTACGAGCGGGAGTGCCGCAGTGTGTCCATTGAGGGCCTCGAGACGAAGAAGAAGACCCGGGGATATCCGGCCGCCGAGGAAGGATGTTGTCAGTTTTCCGTTTTCCGTTTTCCGTTTTCCGTTGTCGGGGTGGGATTGGATGACGTCGATGGTGACGGCGGTTCCGGCATCGACTACCATTATATTATGACCGGGATAGATAGAAGCCGCACCTGCAGCAAGTGCCACCCTATCGAGGCCGAGGGTATCGGGGGTGGAATATTCTATTGAAATTGGCAAGGGAGTAGAGTGGGAAAGGAGAAGGAAATGACCACGCAGTGCGAGCCTGAACGACTCCACCATACGCGGGTCAATATGTCCGACAGAACAAAAAGCCCCGCAATCCGGATTCCAAGACTCGACAACCGGGAAAACCGATTCGGAATCCTCCGTAGGTATACGGCAAATCTCCACCGGCGTCTCACCCTCAAAGAGGGAAAGCTTATAGAAGGAGTTTCCTTGGTCAACTGCCAAAAAACGTTTTTCACTCATGATCCCTCAGACATTAGAATGTTCTTTTTTCAATCGGAAAGCAATCATCCAACTTGCCACAATCTGAATGACGGCACCAGCCATTGTGAAAGCCACGGTCTGACGCATGACAGCAAGCGGACCGGCATAGAAACCGGAGAAATAAGACAGTTTGTAGAACCAGAAAACCGCCCCAACAATAAAGCAAACACCAGCCATAAATTCCATGCGGCGAAGACGTTTGAGGCGCAAAGAATCGCCTGGGGCATTGACATCTATCACCCTTGCGGCGGTATAGACCAAAGCACCGGCCGCATACACCCATTTGAGCCACTGCATAGGCCAATTGAGAAGGTTACCGAAAAAAGGAATCACCATTGCCGCGAGCACAAGCAGAAGTCCGACAGAAGCGGCAATCTCCACATATTTGCGGCGTGACTCCAGAGATGGTGAAATATATTTTGAAGCGTTCTTACTCATTATTATAAACTACTTATTAGATGGTAGGAGGAGGAATACATCTTCCGACTGGCGCTTCATGTGGTATTGCTCCCGAGCGATTGCCTCGAGAGCATCGTCACCGCGCTGAATTGCCAAGCGACGGCTTCTGTAGAATTCGGCAGAGTCGTTGCTTTCCTTTATTTCCTTCTTGAGACGGACTATCTCTTGTTCATACTGCATGCTTTGCGAAAAGGAGGCATCGTCGTTGAGCAAAAGAATGCCCACGAAAAGAGCCCCAATCAGAAGCAAAGGTATGTTGGCACTTCTTTTATACCAGAAGACCATTTTTTTAGAGAAACTGCTCATAGTTTGAAAAACATAAAATATCAAGATGCAAAATTAATCAATAATATGCGAAAAAACTAAAGAAGAGTCTAAAAAAATGTGAATAGGCCCATTTTTTATGCTGTTTGCCGAAAAAATACATGGTTGTTACAAATCCTTAACAATAATTAAACAAATGCAATCTTTAGGCATTATTTTAGCCGAAAACTCCCGAATTTTCACATTGTTTGACGAATTGACGCATTTTGACGGCACTTTTTGTTGCAAGATTGTTACAAAGCCAATTCAAGCATGTAACATATTAAATTACTATAAAATGCGATGTAATAAAAGTTCACTCGCAATTGTTATAAAGTTATAAAGACAACCAGGAAGAACCTTAAAAATTCTTCCACAAAAAAGGAAACAATTATGGCAAACAATAACTCATTTATGAACAAACTCGTCGGACTTCAGGGCAACCTACTGAATTTCGCCTACCAGTTGACCTCAAACCGCGAAGCAGCCGAAGACCTGGTACAGGACACGACACTGAAGGTGCTCTACAACGAATCCAAATATGTCGATAACGTAAACTTCAAAGGCTGGGTGCTCACCATCATGCGCAACATCTTCATCAACAACTACCGCCGCAAGGTAAGAAGCGCGACCATTATCGACACCACAGAAAACCTATACCACCTGAACCTATCGCAGGAATCAGGCTTGGAAACCCCGGAGGGCACTTACGCCACCAAAGAAATAAGCAAAGCAATCAACGAATTCACCGATGAATACAAAGTGCCCTTCACAATGTATGTGGCCGGCTACAAGTATTCAGAGATCGCCGAGCACATGAATCTTCCTCTCGGCACAGTGAAGAGCCGCATCTACTTTGCGCGCAAAAGGCTACAGAATACTCTTAAAGACTATAGATAACACACTCCCCTTTTTGACCGTGTCGCGGACATGACACCAAGATTCCATTTGTTTTCTCCACTATTGTCTATATCTACATGTCACTGTTACCCATATCTCAATCACTAATGCCATATTGTGACCTTCCGCGACACAAAAGCATCCGGGATTTTGACACCTCAGTCAAAATCCCGGAAACTTTTTCTCAATGCACAATGTGTGATGCACAATGCACAATTGGCTACGCACTTTATCTTTCAATTGAACAGGGAGAGGAAAGATTCAGCGTGGTGGCGGTCGTGGGTGTTGTCGACATCGAAGGCGATGCTGAATTCAAACGGTATGACGCGGATTGGAGTAGCGGAAGCGAGGAGACGCTGGGAATCGCTCAACGACTGAGGGTGGAGGTCAGACTGCACAATGGCATCCATCACTTTTCCGGAAAGTCCATATACGCCTGCAGAGACAATGATGTCGCCATCGAAGGGTATGCCACCATATTTATAGTCCACCACTTCGCCTGAGTCGGAAAGTTTGGCATAGAGAGGCGATTCATCTTCCACGAAGCGAGTCAGCCCCATCACCGCCTCGTCTGATGCAGATTTCTGCACGGCCTGGACATATTCAGAGAATTCATTGGGCGGAAGGATAGCATCGCAAGTGAGGGCTATAAATTTCCCTTCTATTCCTTCAGAAGCAGTCTTCAAGGTGATGTAAGAATTGTCGGTTATGACAGGACGGCACACCACCGGCAAGCCCTCTGCAGCCAACCGCTCTAAATAATCAACAAGCTGGGGCATCCTGGCATTAGCCCCGACATAGATATTTTCAGCGCCATGCTTCATGAGCATGTCGATGAGCACACCAATCATCGGTTTGCCTAACAAAGGGACCATCGGTTTTGGACACTCATATCCTTCCTTTACGAAACGGGTGCCAAGTCCGCCAGCAAGAATCACATAGTCCATGATGTGAATTTAGAATTGAGAATTGAGAAAGATGTCGCAACACCTAATCATCCGAAAATATCAATTTTTAAGGAGGTCAGGACGCAAGCGACGGGTTCGCTCAATAGCCTGGTCAATGCGCCATTGAGAGATATTCGCCTCATGACCACTGAGAAGGACATCAGGCACTTTCCAACCCTTGTAGTCAGCCGGGCGGGTATAGACCGGAGGTGCAAGCAGGTTGTCCTGAAATGAGTCGGAAAGTGCTGACTGCTCATCGCCGATAGCACCCGGAATCAGGCGCACGACGGCATCCACCACGCAGGCTGCGGGAAGTTCCCCGCCTGTGAGCACATAATCACCTATGGATATTTCACGTGTCACCAAATGCTCGCGAATCCGATAGTCGATACCTTTGTAGTGACCACAAAGAATAATAATATTGTCGAGAAGAGAAAGGCTATTTGCGATGGGCTGATTAAAAGTCTCACCATCAGGGGTCATGAAAATCACCTCATCGTAGTCACGCTCCGCTTTCAAACGGCTAATGCAGACATCCACGGGCTGAATCTGCATCACCATCCCGGCTTCACCACCAAAGGGATAATCGTCTACCTTGCGATGCTTGTTGGTGGTGTAATCACGGAGATTATGCACATATATTTCAGCGAGCCCCTTGACCTGGGCCCGCTTCACGATGGAGCAATTAAGCGGAGATTCAAGCATCTCGGGCATCACTGTCAGAATATCTATTCGCATCTAAAAAAATTTTGAAATTCGAGTTTCCACATACTTATAACGCAGAATAGGGGGTAGATTATCAAAAAAAATTTGGGCATCCTTGAAGAAAGGATGCCCCAGGTACAATTAAGATTAGTGGTTTTCCAGAAGATTACACAATTAATCGATTTCTTCGTCAGCCTCATAACCACCCATTTCGCGAATGGCATTCTTCAGCATCACATACTGCTGGAAGAGGTGGTTGACAGGCACTTCCCCCTTGGTATAGTCGTGCATAGGGCTCTTCAAGAAGAAGCTCAGGAATCGCTGGATTCCGCTACGGCCAGCACGGGCGGCCAGATCACTGAGAAGCACGAGGTCAAGACAGAGAGGAGCAGCGAGTATTGAGTCGCGGCAGAGGAAGTTGATCTTGACCTGCATTGGATATCCCATCCAGCCAAAGATGTCGATGTTGTCCCAGCCTTCCTTGTTGTCGTTGCGCGGCGGATAATAGTTGATACGCACCTTGTGGTAGTATTGAGTGTCCTCTACATTGCCATGACCATAGAGATCAGGTTGGTTTTCAGGGACGAGGATAGACTCGAGAGTGGAAAGTTTAGAAACCTCCTTGGTGCGGAAGTTAGCGGGTTCGTCGAGTACGAGACCATCGCGGTTGCCAAGAATGTTGGTTGAGAACCAACCGGAAAGGCCAAGGCAACGGGTACCGATGATCGGAGCGAAACCGGACTTCACAAGGGTCTGACCAGTCTTGAAGTCCTTGCCAGCGATAGGCATACCGGTCTTCTCAGCAAGTTCCCACATTGCGGGGATATCGACAGTGGTGTTTGGAGCGCCCATGATGAAAGGAGCACCCTCCTTCAAAGCGGCGTAAGCATAACACATTGAGGGAGCCACCTTTTCTTTATTATCAGCTTTCATTGCAGCCTCAAGAGCTTCGAGAGTGCCGTGCACTTCCTCATCTACGGGAACATATACCTCAGTGGAGGCAGCCCAAAGCACAACCACTCGGTCGAGCCCTTTCTCTTTCTTGAAGTTGCGGATATCCTCACGGAGCTGCTCAGCCATTTCCCAGCGGGTCTTGCCTTCCATGACATTGTTGCCCTCGAGACGCTTTGCATAGTTTTTGTCGAAGGCAGCCTTCATAGGCTTGATGGCCTCAAGTTCCTCCTTGACAGGATTGATATCCTTTTCTTTAAGCACCTCAGCGTTGAGAGCGGATTCGTAAGCATTGGCTGGATACACATCCCAGGTTGCGAACTCTATATCATTGAGGTCGGCCAATGGAACAATGTCCTTATAGTGTAGATATTTCTTATCTTCGCCTTTTCCTACACGGATCTTGTCGTACATACACATGCTGCCGACAGGTTTAGTCAGACCTTTGCGTGTCATGAGGACACCGGTCATGAAAGTAGTGGCCACAGCACCGTTGCCGACTACCATAACGCCCAGTTTGCCATTGGGCTTTGTTGCTTTGTTTGCCATTTTATTGCTATTTATTATTTGATTTCAATTTCCATGAAAGATATCAGAGATTTGAGAGTCGTCAGTGATACCAGGGTTCGCATTCAGCGAAAACAGTGGCAAAGTTATATCAATTTTTTATAATGGCAAAGAGTTTTTTCAAAAATTTTATAAGAATATGTGTTAATTTTAGTTAATATTTTAATTAATAGTTAATATATTTTAAAATATATCTCATTGCAATATTCTATGTTAATTATTGTTAATTTAGATTTCCTCTTTATTTACCGAAACTATACTTAATTTGGGATTGTTATTAAGTAAGACAATCCAATAAGATATCGAACAACATGACAGGCAACATCTCCAACATTTCTGACCATATTACATATATAGGGGTAGATGACTACACGCTCGACCTTTTCGAGAATCAATATAAAGTGCCAGAAGGCATCTGCTACAATTCATATCTTATAAAAGGCGACAAGACGGCAGTGGTCGACACCACCGACGACCGAACCGGAGAGGAATGGCTTTCAAATCTAAGGGCAGCCCTCGGCGACAGACAGCCGGACTATCTCATCGTGGAGCACATGGAGCCGGACCATTCGTCGCTAATCTCAACTTTTATGGAGATATACCCTAAGGCCACACTTGTTACGAGCGCAGTGGCCGCAAAGATGTTGCCTCAATACATCGACCCTATGCCGGCAAATGCCAAAATCCTTTCCATGAAAGGGGGCGACACACTCGATCTGGGGGGTGTGTCATTAACGTTCTACATGGCTTCAATGGTGCATTGGCCTGAGGTCATGATAGTATATTGCCCTGAAGAAAAAGTTCTTTTCAGTGCGGATGCCTTTGGCACATTCGGGATAATGGACACCCCGCGCGAGGAGTGGGCAAAAGAAGCTCGCAGATACTATTATAACATAGTTGGCAAATTCGGTCCGCAGGTGCAGAATGTGCTAAAGAAACTGTCGGGTCTCGACATTGAGACGATATGCCCACTCCATGGGCCGGTACTCTCCGGGGATCTTTCGGAATATATGTCGCACTACGACGACTGGAGCAGCTACCGACCGGAAACCGACGGGGTATTCATTGCATGTGCCTCGATACATGGCAACACGCTCAACGCAGCCAACTACCTGGCCGAAAAGCTTAGGGCAAAAGGTGAGAAAGCATATGTGGCGGACCTGACCCACGACGACCTCTCCGCAATGCTTGCAGAGGCTTTCAAATATCCCAAGGCAGTATTCTGCGCATCAAGCTATGATGCCGGCCTTTTCACACCAATGTACAACTTTCTGCACATGCTCGAGATAAAAGGATACCGCAACCGGAAAGTGGCATTGGTGGAAAACGGTTCTTGGGCTCCGACTGCGGGGAAAGTGATGCGCACCATGTTGAACGCGATGAAAGACATTGATATCATGCCGGACACCGTCACAATCCGTGGGGCATTCAAGCAGTCTGATCATGCAGCGTTAGACCAACTTGCCGAAACTCTATAAAAATCGCCATACCAAGATGAGGAAACAAACCATACTTGCCATTTTAGCATTGATTTTCTCCGGAATTTCCAATACCGCCAACGCCGAGACATCAGACTCATTATATAGGATATACTCCGGTAATCTAATGGAGTATCCGTATTCCGCGAAAGAACCGCCTGCTCAGACACCTACGCCGCAAGGCTACACCCCTTTCCACATGGAGCATTATGGCAGGCATGGCTCGCGTTGGCTTATCGGCACCGATGACTACAATACGCCGGCGGATAGACTTAGCGAAGCCGAACGTGCCGGGAAACTGACACCGCTCGGCCAGAAGACTCTCGATGTGCTTCGCGAAATTCAAAAAGCCTCCGACAAACGACTCGGAGAGTTGAGCGACAAGGGAGCAATCCAGCATCAGGTGATCGGGAAACGAATGGCGACCAACTTCCCGGAGATTTTCTCACCCGGTGCCAACGTGGATACCAAATCCACCGTTGTGATTCGCTGCATCTTGTCTATGCTCAACGGCATTGAGGGGATTCGGAGTGTGCAACCCGACATAAACCTGCACTCCGATGCCTCGCAGGCGGATATGTATTTCATGAATTTCAGCGACAAAGGAGCAAAGCCTGCAAAACACTTTGCAGATTCCGTCTATACAAGACCCTACAAAAAGCGGCATAAACTTATTAATAGCGACTATCTATCGAAACTTGTTTCCGACAGGCAATTTGCCGAGGACAGTGTCGCCCCGGGATTGATGCCCCATCTATACTGGGTGCTTGCAAACACACAGAGCCATACCGGTCAACCGTGGATGGTTGAGGAAATTTTCACTCCCGAAGAGATGAAGGAACTTTGGCTCGACGACAACGGTGGATGGATCATACATGCCATCAACACCCCGATGAGCCGAAACCGTATGCCGTTTACCCAAAGGAATCTGCTGAGAAATATGATAGAGAGTGCTGACACAGCTCTTCTTTCCTCCACACCAGGTGCCAATCTGCGTTATGGCCATGATGGAATACTCATAAACCTTGTCACGCTGATGGATATAAATGGTCTTGGACAGGAATTCCAGACAATCGAGGAGGCCGAGGAAGCGGGAGTCCGCACGTACGAAATAATTCCGATGGCCGGCAACCTGCAGATGATTTTCTATCGCCCGGACAATCCCAAGGAGGATTGGCTTGTTAAGGTATTGCTCAACGAGAGGGAAGTGACGTTGCCAATTCCCTCTGTCAGCGGACCTTACTACAGTTGGCCGGTACTACGTCGTCACTACCTTGACATCCTCGATGCTTTCGACCGTCAATATTCGGAATAACGTTGCCCCCAATCGCTACTGACCCTGATTGAGATAACCCAAGACATACCTTATCTTGGAATATAGTTGTAATATTGCTGATTATTTATAATTTGTAAAATGCAAGGGTTCTTATGGTGTACTTATTAGTTGGATAGTACTGAGGGGGCATTGCCCCAGCTTAGAGTAGGATAACAGGAGAGCA
>CAYMBR010000064.1:0-11932 GCA_964388725.1 uncultured Sangeribacter sp.
TGCCTTCATACTTGTTCCTTGAGAATTGGATGAAATGCGCCGCTGTGCTTCGTAACTGCTGCGCTCACCATGCCCGGCTATGGAACAGACGTTTTTCCGTTATCCCGAAATATCCTGCCAATCTCCCGGGTGCATGGATTGCAACGCCATTGCGCCGACCGGAGAAACTATATGGGCAACTTTGTTGTCTTGCATATCTTGAGCAATCATTACATCCCAACAGTTCACTAAAGCAGAATATAATGTCACAGATGTATGCTCATCCCGAAATAGATTTGAATGCAATGGGCTTTCAATCTGATTGGCAAGAACAACCTCTTTGGAAATAATAAGGTATACAAATCTCCATTTATCAAAAAAATGTAACATGTCACAGTTTTTATAAATGGAGATTCTTTTTATAGCAATAATATAGAACTTGACCCACATAAAAGTCAAATCCAGATATAACGACCTGATTTTTACTTTTGGATTATTTATTTTTATTCATAGGGCAGCCCCTACGGGGCTGCTGTGGAGGGGTGAAGGGCCACGAGACTCAAGAGCCCGCGATTTACAAAATGGAGGGGCTCCGCCCCTCGGCTGAATCTTGGTATGGAGGCGGGGTGCTTTAGCCGCCGCTATGGGATGCGGTCATGCGGCTAAAGCCGCATATTCCATGTAAGTTGGTATGTGCAAAAGTCAAAGTTTATTGAAAGACAAAGCTCGGGGTTTAGTTTTGTGTAGTTCTGTGGCGGGACCTTGGTCCTGTTCGGTGTAAATTCTGTGATAAAGATGCTATTTGGATTTTTGAGCTGTGGTCTAAATCAAAATTTCTTCATCGGGAAGATTGCCTTCAATAAACATTGAATAGTAGATGGGGATATATGTGATTTTGCCATCTGTCTCTACTTCACGGCTGTTTGAAAGCACGTATGCCTGCTTTATGTTATAGTCAGGAGTGGAGACGAATCTTGAAAGAGCACTATGACGTTTGTAGTCCTTTCCGGATTTCACTTCCAGTGGAACGACCGATAGGGTCTTGTAGTCGTCAAAAAGATAATCCACTTCTCCTCGGTTTCTGTTGTCGTAATAAAACAGCCGGTTGTCATGCGCTGCCAATTCGGTTGCCACTACACATTCATACACCGAACCAATATTTATGCTCATTTCATCGTTAAGAACGGCTGTGACATTGTTTTTATACAAAATTGAGGTCAGAAGCCCAACATCGTTTAGATAAAGCTTCAGCAAATTTTTATGTTCTGATTCAATTAGAGGAAACAGGGGGTTGGAGATAGCCTTTACCTCAAGAGTGATACCAGAACTTATGAGGTATTCTATCTCCTCTTCATAGTCGGTAGCCCTTTTCCCTTTGGCGTTTTCTATTTCATTATATACCACTCGTTTCTTTTTGTTTTCCAAGTTTGAGGGCACAAGACTATAGATACGCTCGATTTTCAATCGGTGTTGCTCGTCATATTTGGTGGCATCTCTTTTGTATAGTTCGTAGATATCATTTTGTATTGAGCGAACTTTGACGATATTGTGGGTTTCCAAATAAGCATTGACCGCATCCGGCAGTCCTCCGATGAGAAGATATCGCTTAAATAATGACAAAATTCTTTCGTGAACACCCATGCTTATACTTTCTTTTGAAAGAAAACGGTTTCGCATTTCGTCAATAGCAGCTTCTCCCACGCCATTTGCAATGAGAAACTCTTCAAAATCAAGTGGAAACATCTTTAAAATGCTTATGCTTCCCATGGGAATAGAGGTGGATTGCCTGAGAGTGACGCCAAGCAGGGATCCGCTTGCGACATACCGGTAGCGGCCTTCTTGTCGCAAAAATTTAAGCATCGTTAGTATATGGGGATATTGTTGGATCTCATCAAGAAACACCAAGGTGTCTGATGAGTCCCCAAGAAGTTGTCCGGCATAAGCACCAAGTACAAAATAAAAATCATCAGTGGTTTTGACATTGGCAAATAGTTTGTCGCCATCATAATCTTCTATGAGGTTGATCTCTATGAAGTTTTTATACAATTTGGTGCCGACATGTCTTATTATGTAAGACTTGCCAATTTGGCGTGCGCCACTGACTACTAAAATCTTGTCGGTTTTGCCGCTAAGGTGTTCATATACTTTGTGTTCTATTTTGCGATACAACATAATTTACACTTTTCAATCCCAAACAAGGGGGTTATAATACACTTTTCAATCCAATTTTAGACCACAAAATTACACTTTTCAATCCAATTTTGCAAGTAAAATCTACACTTTTCAATCCCCACGTGGCAACAAAATTGCACTGCCCCACGAAAAGACAGTCCCGCTATGTTGGCGGCACAAATGACGGCGATAAGGGATGTGGGTGGGGAGCGTTGTGTAATTTTGCGGCGTAAAAAACAATTTTCATGACCATGAACTATATAAAACTTATCAATGAATTCTGGCGGCTCAATGCCATGGAATCTTTCAGCTGCAACGAAATCTCCGTCTATCTTTACCTGCTAAACCAGTGCAACTTACGCCGATGGCAGAACCCCTTCACCATCACATTGCATCAAATGGAGGTAGCACTGTGTGCATCGCGCAAGTCACTGAAGGTGTCGATAAAACGTCTGGAAAAACGCAAACTTCTTGCAACAAAATTTCAACGCAATCGTCCTATTATTCTGACACTTACAGACTGCAATAACACTACGAGGGAACAATCGGAGGCTCAATCAAGGGAACAATCCGGGAACAATCAAGGGCACAATCCGGGCAAAATCGCTCCACATATTGAAAGAGAAAAGAGAAAAGAGAAAAGACAATTAAAAAACACTCTATTGAGTGTAAAAAAAAACGAAAGTGAAAACTTTCCGCTATCCGATAATCCCGTTAACCGAGAACCACAAGAGTCCACGGCTAACACCCCATCTCAAAACAAACAGGGGGGAGAACCTATGGTTCACCCGCAGGTTGACTGTAGGCATAAAGCCGGAGGTGAAATACTGCACTGTGGCGATGGTGCGCTGCATGGAGTTGGCATAGATGTAATATAGTTAAACGTATCAGCATCAATATAGTTCGGATTAACTCAACTTTCGCATGCGAAAGTTGGATTACTGATAAAATTTTTGTGGGTTTGCGGAATTATTTGTAATTTTGCAGCCGTTTTGGTTCGCGACGGGGCGTAAGCCACGCTGTGATTAAAAGGGAATCAGGTGAGAATCCTGAACAGACCCGCTACTGTAATTCCTATCTAACCGACCTGTTGACCGAATCTGATAATTCAAAACCATGCCACTGACTCATTTTGCGTTGGGAAGGCTTCAAGAGGTTGGGGGAAAAGTCAGGAGACCTGCCAAGACGACTATATTTATTTCAAGTTCTCGTGGATTAGATTTTGAAATGCCCCTCATCTGTCGGTGACGACAGTTTCTGTTGCGCCTTTTTAGTCTAACCCCTTGATCTTAACTCATGTCAATTAAGTCATATTGACAATATGACAATATGACAAACGACAACGTAAAACTTAAACTAACTATCATAATAAAAACACATTAAATCGTCATGTTTACCATTTTCCATGGTTTCCATCTGGTAGAAGAATACCACGAGTGGAAAAAACATCACCGCAAACGCAAAAACCCGGTAGGCACCAAAGCCGCCAAACTGTTTTTTGCAATCGTAATCCCTCTTCTCCTCTGGATCCTCCCTTCTGAAACTTACGGACTACCGGGACTCAACCCTGTGGAACACCGCGTGATAGCCATCTTCGCATTCGCGGCCCTCATGTGGCTCTTCGACATCGTCTCGGCATGGACCACCTCCCTGATAGTCGTGGTGCTACTTCTCTTCTGCACCTCCAACAGTGCCCTATGGTTTTTCCAAACTGATGCCGCCGGCGAGAAGTTTGCCAACCTTGTCAACAACACCGACATCCTCCACTGCTTTGCCGACCCGACCATCATGCTTTTCATCGGCGGTTTTATCGTGGCCATAGCAGCCACCAAGAGTGGTCTTGACGTGAAACTGGCCAAGGTGATGCTGACACCGTTCGGCACCAAATCGGAAAACGTGCTTCTTGGCTTCCTTCTTGTGACGGCCATCTTCTCAATGTTTATCAGCAACACCGCCACCGCAGCCATGATGCTCACCTTCCTCGGCCCGGTTTTGAAAGCACTACCCGCCGACGGCAAGGGTAAGATTGGCCTTGCACTCGCAATTCCTATCGGAGCCAACATCGGTGGCATCGGCACACCCATCGGCACACCTCCGAATGCCATTGCCCTTAAATTTCTCAACGACCCTGAGGGTATGAACATGGGAATCGGTTTCGGCCAGTGGATGATGGTGATGGTGCCGTTCACCATAGTGCTTCTCTTCATAGCATGGGTTGTGCTCCGCCGTATGTTCCCATTCAAGCAAAAGACCATCCATCTCCAGATTGAATCCCACCATGAAGGCAGCTGGAAGGATGTACTTGTATATATCACTTTTGCAGTGACAGTTGGACTCTGGCTCACCGACTCCGTCACCGGAGTAAATGCCAATGTGGTGGCAATGCTCCCGGTCGGAGTGCTGAGCATAGCCGGTGTAATCACCAAGCGCGATCTCGAACAGATTTCCTGGAGTATCCTCTGGATGATAGCCGGAGCGTTTGCCCTTGGAGTGGCAATGCGCCAGTCGGGACTTGCACAGGATATGATTGAGGCAATACCTTTCGACCAGTGGTCGCCGCTGTTGATTATCATCGGATCCGGACTGCTCTGCTATATTATGGCCAACTTCATTAGCCACACAGCCACAGCGGCACTGTTTGTGCCAATCCTTGCAATTGCAGGCGGTTCGATGGCGGGTTCGCTTGCTTCTTACGGTGGTGTCTCCACACTGCTCATCGGCGTGGCCATCTGTTCTTCACTGGCGATGGTGCTTCCCATCTCCACACCGCCGAATGCCCTGGCAGATGCGACCGGGTTCATCAAGCAGAAATATATGGTCACTACCGGCCTTATCATGGGCTGCATCGGCCTGGTGCTTGGGTATCTGCTGCTGATATTCTGCGGAGTGAATGGAATTTTCTAAATCAAATTCCGCTTTGCGGATTTTGAAGTTTAAGGTTTAGAGTTTAAGGTTTAATTTATCGGGAATTTGACAATATGACAAATTGACAATTTGACAATTTGACAGGAACTGATAAATTGACAAAGAAACTGACAAAGAAATGAAATTTAATAGGATAATTGCGGTGCTTGCCCTCGTGGCAGGCACCGAATTGAGTGTCAAGGCAGCGGAGACTGCTGCGGATGCCACTACACCGGCAGAGATTGCAGAACCAGCCTCAACCCAACAACCGGCTACCGACAACCGACAACCGACAACCGACAACGTAGAAAAAGTTAACTACATTCCGGAATTCCATGGGGCGGTGCGTCCTCGCTGGGAATTGGACACGGAGTCGGGCGAAAGCCGCTTTGAGGTACGTTGGGCGAGATTTACAGTTGAGGGAAAGGTGGCCCCACGCCTTGGCTACTTCATGCAACTGGACTTCTGCGACCAGGGTTCCATCAAGATCCATGATGCCTACGTGAAACTCGATGCGGCAAAAGGGCTTACCATCCAGGCCGGACAGTTCCGTATGCCGTTCGGTACAGAATCGTTCATGGCACCACAGAATTATGTCTTTGCCAATCGCTCGTTTATGGGCAAACAGATGTGTAACTACCGCAAGGTGGGTGCAAAAGTGACCTACAAACTGCCCATATCGCTGCCTCTGACACTTGAGGTGGGTGCATTCAACTCCGGCACCTCCGCCAACCACAATGTATGGGGTAAGTCGTATGCCGGTTCGGGACGCGCCACTCTTCAGGCCGGTGACTTCAAGATATGCGCGGGAGTGATGGATCTGAAACCTGATGCCACACGCATCATGCTCTACGACTGCGGAGTCAGTTATCAACACGGCAACTGGCGTGCACATACCGAGTACATGAACGAGCACTATGTCAACAACGACCACAAGGACTCCAACTCGTGGGTAGTGTGGGGTGACTACGGCCGCAATGCCAACCTTGGTATCTTCAACCGCTGGTCGGTGCAGGCCCGCTACGACGGGATGACCGACCAATGGGACGGAATAACAGGGAGTGTCGACAATCCGACACGCAACCGTTTCACCGTCGGCGGCACTCTGACCTACCGCTACAAGAAGGTATTCTGCGATCTTATGCTCAACTATGAGAAATATCTCTACCACAAGGACTACACCCCATCGACCGGTCAGGGCGACAAGGTGGTGGCTGAGATTGCCGTCAGGTTTTAATGGTTTATGGTTTAAGGTTTAATTTATCGGTAATAGAGCCAACATAAAAAATCGAAGGAATCTGCTATTTGCTTGATAGCAGATTTTTTTGTAATTTTGCAGCCGGGAACAAGAGACATAATTCAAAATTCAAAATTCAAAATTAACACATGATCCAGACAAATAACCTCAGCATACAATTTGGGAAGAAACCGCTTTTTTCGGATGTGAACCTTACGTTTACCCATGGCAACTGCTATGGCATAATCGGGGCTAACGGAGCCGGAAAGTCAACACTGATGAGAATCCTGTCGGGACAACTTTCCCCCACTTCCGGCAGCGTGACAATGGGGCCGGGCGAGCGTCTGTCGGTGCTTGAACAGGATCACTTTAAATATGACGACTGCACTGTGATTGAGACTGTGCTACGCGGTCACACAGTGCTCTGGGATATCATGCAGGAGAAAGATGCCCTTTACGCAAAGGAGGATTTCTCAGAGGAAGACGGCATCCGTGCTGCCGAACTGGAAGAGAAGTTTGCAGAAATGGAGGGATGGAACGCTGAAAGCGACGCCGCTGCCCTGCTTTCCGGACTTGGAATAAAGGAGGATTCCCACTATTTGCTGATGCGCGACATGCAGGCCAACGAGAAGGTGCGCGTGCTTCTTGCAAAGGCACTCTTCGGCAACCCTGACAATCTTCTTCTCGACGAGCCCACCAACGACCTTGACCTGGAGACTGTGGCATGGCTTGAAAATTACCTGAGCAACTTTGAAAACACTGTGCTGGTGGTAAGCCACGACCGCCACTTCCTTGACTCAGTGAGCACCCACACGCTCGACATCGACTACAACAAGATATCACTCTTTGCCGGCAACTACAGTTTCTGGTACCAGTCGAGCCAGTTGGCACTCCGCCAACAACAGATGGCCAACAAGAAGGCAGAGGAGAAGAAGAAGGAACTCCTTGAGTTTATCCGCCGTTTCTCTGCCAACGTGGCAAAGTCAAAACAGACCACATCAAGAAAGAAGATGCTCGAGAAACTCAACGTTGAGGAGATTCAGCCATCGACACGCCGTTATCCTGGTATCATCTTCACCCCCAACCGCGAGGTGGGCAACAAGATCCTTGAGGTGAAGGGGCTGAAGGCCTCAGTGGATGGCGAGGTACTCTTTGATGATGTCAATTTCCAGATAGAGAAAGGGGACAAGGTGGCATTCCTAAGCCGCGACCCGCGTGCGATGACCGCTCTTTTTGAGATTGTCATGGGCAACCGCAAGGCCGATGCCGGTGACTATGTATGGGGACAGACCATCACCACCGCTTATCTGCCTCTTGACAACAGTGAATTCTTCAATACAGACCTGAACCTTGTAGATTGGCTATGTCAGTATTCAAAAGACTCTTCGGAGATTTATCTGAAGGGTTTCTTGGGCAAGATGCTTTTCAGCGGCGACGATGTGCTGAAGAAGGCGAGTGTGCTTTCGGGTGGTGAGAAAATCCGCTGTATGATAGCCCGCATGATGCTGACGGATGCCAACACGCTTGTACTCGACTCCCCCACCAACCACCTTGACCTCGAGTCGATCCAGGCTTTCAACAATACTCTGCAGAACTTCAAGGGGGTAATCCTGATGTCGAGCCATGACCATGAGTTTATCCAGACCGTCTGCAACCGCATCATAGAGTTGACACCGCATGGAATCATCGACAAGATGATGGACTATGACGACTATATCACCGACGACAAGGTGGCAGCCGCCCGCGAAAGACTATACAAATAGTAAAACAATTTGGAATATTCATATTTTCGGGTGAATGAATCAAAAATATTATTTTTGGTTGAGGATGCCGGCGGAGCGGAATAATTGTGCGTAGAATTCGGCTTTGCGCTCCATCTTCATGGGATAGGCACGGCTGGTGGAGGGCATTCGCCAGATGCGCAGTCCGTCGGCTGACTCCACCATCTCCCCCATTTTGGGAAGCGGAGTTCCGGTGATTTCCGCCACAACTCCGGCTGCCTTTTCTCCGGTAGTGGCCACTGCGTGGCAGTCAGGAATTTCCTTCAGCAAATCATAAAGAGGCACCGGGGTGATGATTTCCAAAAACTTGTCGGAGGCATTTCCTTTCAGGCGTCGAACCTCCCTGCCGGTGTCGTTGAGAGCTATATGGTGAAGTGAAGCCAATTGTCGGCAATCCTCCTCACGGAAACATTTTCTTTCAGCATCATAGAGTGCATTCTTATCGTCAAGAAAAAGAAGACCACAGATTCTCCAGAAATCGTTGATTGGATTAGGGTAATAAAACGGCATACTCCATCGGTGTTCGCCGGGAGGGAATGTGCCCATGATCAACACTTTCGCGCCTTTCGGCAAAAACGGTTCAAACGGATGTCTCTCTATTTCAATTTCATTCATGCCTTGCAAATTATAAACTGTTACGTGTCATAAACAAATCCTACAGAAAGAATGTTCTGATTTTTCGGTATTTCAGGGTGAAAGATGATTTATAGGGCAGCCCCTCCGGGGCTGGTTGTGGGTGGATTGAGACCACGGGCCACGAGGGCCCGCGGTTAACAAAAGGGAGGGGCTCCGCCCCTCTGCCGACACTGGGGATGGGAGGAGGCCGACACTTGTCAAGCGGCTAAAGCCGTATGCTCCATGCTAAGCCACGGAATCTTTGCTTCGGCATCGCCAACCTGGCGATGAACAGAACCAGATATTGCTGCGAATGGTGGGTTTGCAGAGAGGAACACTCTCATCAGGAAAATACCATAGTTATGCTATCGTAATAATCGGCTGTCCGAAAAAAGATGACAACATTGCAAGGGTTGCAACAGTAAAATTATGCTCACCGCTCTCTCCTTTCCCTCGCATCTTCTTCAGTGCCTTCATCCCAACGCAACCAAACCTCGGGTATGGCATCGACAATCTCCGAAAGTCGTTCGGGAGTCAAGCCATCGTCCGCCTCTGCCAAAGCCGGCAGGGAACCGCCCGCGAAGCGGGGTGATGTAGCGGATGAGGTCTTGCGTCCTAATCTCCATGGTCAATCAGTGGGGAGGTTCCAGTCGTCGGAGCGGAAGGGAATCATGGGGAGATAGTTGCCGCCATAGAGAGTGCCGGGAAGGAAATCGCGGAAGCAATAGCGCACGGCCACGGGTTCCGGCACCTCATTGCTTGATACGCGCATCTCATTGGTCTGCCACTTGAAGAAAACCGAATCGGCCGGATGGAACACCTTGTCGGGGCCAGCCACCTCAAAACCCACTATGTCATAGTTGCGGCAAATACCACTGTTGGGGGAATCAATCGCCACCCAGGCCGCTCCATCCTCAAAACGATGGGACTTATAGCGCGGACTGCCGGCAAGAAACTGTTTTTTATCGTAAGTTTTGTTTAGGGCAAGATCACCGAGTCTTTTGCCTACACCCGCCTTGTTTCCCGGATGGATATTGAAGCGTTCGAATGGTTCGACAAGGTCATTGTTGCAAATCATATCGCTATTGGGAATCAACTCCACAGATTTCCACTGAGCCTCGCGAAGATAAGCCGAGCGGCCCTGTTCCTTGGGATTGGTGTATTGATAAGGAGCAATCTCCACGGCATAGAAGGGGATATCGCCAAGACCGATCTCCGCACGCCATCTCTCAACCATTTTGGCAAGTCGCTCGGCGTAAGTTTCATAGGTCGAAGTGTTTGAGCAACCCTGATACCAAATGATACCTTTATAGGTATAATTCTTTACCGGATTGAACATTGCATTATACATAAGCATCGGGCGATAATAATGCACTTCCTTTTCAATATCCTTCGGGTCGAGAGAAATGTCGGAATAGGTTTCCAAGATGTCGCGTGGAGTCCAGCTTTCCACCTTTGAGCCACCGTAGGCATCGCTCACGATGCCGATAGGCACTTCCAAAACCTTAGCGAGACGATTTGCGAAATGCCAGGCTGTAGCGCTGAAATTGGCAGCCGTCTCAGGCGATGGCACTTCCCATGAGGCATCCACAGATTCCTGCGGCTGATAATTCTGAGTAAGAGGGACAGTGAAGAATCTTACCGAATTGGCGGAAGCAGCGGAATTAGCCACCTCATCATAGCCATCCTTGACATTGCAACCGGAAAAGCCCTTGAGAGGCATCTCCATGTTTGACTGTCCCGAAGCGAGCCAAACCTCACCAACCAAGACATTGGAAAGAGTGACGGGGTCACCATCTGAGATTATAATTTCATACGGTTGGAAACCACCCTGAGGAGTTTCCACAGTCAGCAGCCAATTGCCATCGGACCCGGCAGTGGCAGAATAGTTTTTACCATTCCAGGATGGAGTGACATTGACTTTGGCTCCGGGAGCAGCTTTGCCATAGATTCGGGCATCCGCGTTTTGCTGAAGCACCATATTGTCACCGATAAGGGAACCAAGTTCTACCTTTGCATTAGCTGCGAGAGCAGTTGCTATGGAGAGAGCGATGAGAGCTTTTTTCATTAGAATTGAGAATTGAGAAATGAGAAATGAGAAATGAGGATGAGAACACAAAATTAATAAAAAACAACAAGAGAAACAAATCAAAATGCAAAAGTCAACCAAAAGAATAATGTAATTGTTGTAAGAACAAGAAAAACACTATAAACGAAAAACACCAAAACTGAAAAACACCATAAACTTATCGCCATGATTTTACCATTGAATTACAAGCAAATAATACCTGCGATAGCCATGCTGCTTGCCATAATGTCGTGTGGACATAGCAATCCCGACATCAAGGAAGGCAACGACAAACCGGTACGCGTCAAAGAGATGACCGCAAGTGGATCGACAGGGGGTGTGGGCGACAGTTATTCCGGCACGATATTTTTCCGTGCCATAGTGTCAGCCACCATGGCAATCTCCATCAAGTTCTTTCCATTCCTGATCACCATGACAGGAATGTTTCGTGATTTCCTTACAGATTTTCCGTGGGCAATACTGCTTATACTGACAATATCGCTGATTGTGGCGGAACTTCTTGTGCCATTTCTGCAGTATCGCATCATCAAGCAACCGATTTATGCCATAGAGCGAGAATTCCGACTACAAGGTGAGATGCGCTGAATACAAGAAAGCCACCGGCCAACTACCGACGTATGATACGACACAATTCGCCAATCCACAAGACGAGTGAAGTCGAGGCAATGATAATCAGCCAATCGGAGATGCGGAGGGGAACGACATTGAAGAATTCACCTCCAATGGTTACGATGGCGATCTGACCGAAGGATATTATGGCTGCAATGGTTAGGAAACCATTGCAGTTTTTTAAATGCAACGCGCTGCGACCAGTCGCAAAGGCCTTTGCATTGAACATGTTCCAGAATTGGAGGAATACGAAAGTTGTGAAGAAGAGAGATAGCTCATAGGGAGAGAGTCCGCGGTTTTCCCGGAATGCTACCCGTCCGATTTCGGTAAGTGAGGTCAGTCCGGTATGTTCGAGGTAATACATGAAGATGAACAGCAAGACAAAGAAAAGGCCACCCACTCCAATTATCGAACGCCACATGGCGCGATTGATAATGAAAGCAGTCCGTGGTCTTGGTCTTTCCTTCATCACCGAATCCGAAGGGGGAAGAGAAGCAAGAGCCATGGCCGCAAACGTGTCCATAATCAGATTAACCCAAAGCATCT
>CAYMBR010000065.1:0-11758 GCA_964388725.1 uncultured Sangeribacter sp.
AAAATTCAAAATTCAAAATTATATCAATTGTTAAATTTCAAAAATGTTACAAAAATTTAGATAAAATTTGCAAATTTTGGAAAAATTTTTATAACTTTGCATATTCTACGTAAATTAACGAAAGGAACTACGCTGTTGGGTAGATGTTAACCTTTAGAATTTAATAACAATAATAATAACTAACCCCATTTAAACTCATCATGAGGTACGAAAAACATCAAGTTTTGTCAGTATTGAAACGAGTGCAGAATGCGAGCCGCATGGCGTTGACCGCGCTGATGTGTGTCGTAGCCTCGTTCGCGCTCCAGGCGCAAGAGTCAGTGGTGAATGGTACGGTTGTTGACGAGAACGATGAGCCACTCATCGGCGCCACCGTGATGGTGGAAGGGACAACGATCGGAACGACCGCCGATTTCGACGGTAATTTCACCATCAAGTGTAAACCGGGTGCGAAGTTGAAAATATCCTATGTGGGATATGACTCACAGAGCCTCCCGGCTAAAAACGGTATGAAGGTGATTCTGAAAGAATCTTCCGACATGCTCCAGGAGGTCGAGGTAGTGGCCTACGGTGTGCAGAAGAAAGTGTCGCAGACCGGTGCAATCTCCTCCATCAAGAGTGAGGACCTGACCCGCACACCGGTATCTTCCGTAACCAATGTGCTTTCCGGACAGTTGTCAGGTGTGTCAACCGTACAGTACTCCGGTGAGCCGGGTAGCGATGCCGCCGATATCTTCGTCCGCGGTAAGGCAACCTGGGTAGATGCCAAGCCCCTTATCCAGGTTGATGGTGTGGAACGCGACATGTGGGACATCGACCCCAACGAAATCGAGTCAATTTCAGTACTTAAGGACGCATCCGCAACCGCAGTGTTCGGTGTACGCGGTGCGAACGGTGTAATTCTCGTTACCACCAAGCGCGGTAAGGAAGGGAAGGCAAAGATCGACGTATCACTGAATTTCTCCGGTCAGTCACCCACAAAACTGATTGAGATGGCCAACTCAGTGGAATACGCCAACTTCTACAACTACATGAACCGCAGCGACGGCGGCAACGACGTGTTCTCGCAGGACATCATCTCCCGCTTCACCTCCGACAAGTATTCCGATCAGGTTCGATTCCCGAACATGCGCTGGACCGACTACATCTTCAAGAAAGTGACACTGCAACAGCAGCACAACGTGAACATCTCCGGTGGCAACGACAAGGTACGCTACTTCGTATCAGCCGGTTTCTTCAGTCAGGACGGTATCTTCAAGCAGTTTGGCAACGACGACTATCCGTTTGACTACCGCTACAACCGTTTCAATTACCGTTCGAACCTTGACATAAAGGTGACACCTACCACCGACATCAGCGTAAACATCGCCGGTAAGGTTGACAACTCCGCAAAACCGCGTACAGGCCAGGGAGCGTCAGGTATGGTGAAAGCCATTTATGCAGCCACCCCGTTCTCCTCAGCCGGTTTCGACGAGCAGGGACGTTATATCGCACCTAATACAGATGCCGATTACAACATAGAGTATGATGCCGACGGCAACCCGAGTTCAGTGACACTACCATTCATTGGAAGTTCACCAATGACCTACGTTACCTATCAGCCCGGAGCATACCACAGCACCGCCAACACCATCAGCACCGACGTTATCTTCAAGCAGAAACTTGATGTAATCACCAAGAACCTATCGTTCCACATCAAAGGATCATACAACAGCAGTTTCAGTCAGCAGAAGACTATCACAGCGAGTGCAGCAACAGTTACCCCCAAGATGATGCCCGACGGAAGCGTAGAGTTCCTTACCACCTCCTTCAAGGATGATCCAACCTATAGCGAGCCGAGCAACATGACGAGCAAGGGACGCAACTGGTATTTGGAGGCAGCGTTCAACTGGAACCGCGATTTCGGCGACAACTCGCTGACCGCCCTTGTCCTTTACAACCAGAGCAAGGAATATTATCCAGAGACCTACTCCGACATTGCCCGCGGCTATGTAGGTCTTGTAGGCCGTGTAACCTACGACTACGCCAACCGTTATCTTGCAGAGGTCAATATCGGCTACAACGGATCTGAAAACTTTGCCCCCGACAAACGTTTCGGCGCATTCCCTGCAGGTTCAATCGGTTGGGTAATCTCCAACGAGAAATTCATGGAAGGACTTCACCCGTATCTTTCGTTCCTGAAACTGCGTGCCACCCTTGGTAAGGTAGGTAACGACAAGGTGGGCGGTAGCCGCTTCATGTATCTTGCCGACCCCTACGGAGTAAATGGAGCCTCACTTCTTGAACGTATCTATGCCAAAGAAAATGCCTATGGTTACAACTTCGGTACAGGCAACGGTGGCTATGCAACCCAATACGGAGCATGGGAAATGCAGAAAAATAACCCTGACGTGACATGGGAAACAGCGGTTAAGCAGAACTATGCTATCGACCTCCAGTTCCTGAGCGACCGATTGAAAACAAGCTTCGACTACTACCGCGAGCATCGTACGAACATTCTTCTTCAGAACTACGCAGCATCCTCAATCTTAGGTTACACACCCGCGATGACCAACTACGGTATCGTAGACAGCTGGGGATGGGAACTCAGCGTAGGCTGGAACGACATAGCAGGTGACTTCAGCTACTATGCACGCTTCAACCTCTCCTACAATGATAACAAGATTATCCAGGACGGCCAGGCGCCTCAGACCTACGACTATCAGAAGACAGCCGGCCACCGCATCGGTTCTCGCTCGCAGTTGCTCTTCTGGGGCTACTATGATGAGACAGCCGACGAACGCTATATGGCTGAATATGGCACAGCGATACCCGAACAGCTGAAATCCAACAAAGAGCTGAACTATGGCGACCCGATCTATGTCGATCTCAACGGTGACGGCAAGATCGATGGCAATGACTACAGTTATGACTATGGCAAGACCGACGACCCGCGTTTCATAGCCGGTTTGAACCTCGGCGGCAGCTGGAAGGGACTGACAGTTGCCCTTCAGTTGACCGGAGCATGGGACGTTACCCGCAGTATTTCCGGTGCATTCCGTCAGCCTTTCTACAATGCAGCGGGCGACGGCCAGGGAGGTCTTCTGAAGACCCACCTTCTCGACAGTTGGACAGAAGACAACCGCGATGCCGAATATCCGCGTCCGACACTTGCCTACGTGACACACACCTATGCCAACTCTACACTTTGGGAGAAGGACGCGAGCTATCTGCGTCTGAAATCAGCACAGATTGCCTACGACTTCAACATGCCATGGCAGAAGAAGCTTGGCATCAAGCAATTGCAGTTGTCAGTAAGTGCTTACAACCTTCTCACCTTTACCAAATATATGTGGGGTGA
This sequence comes from uncultured Sangeribacter sp., assembly GCA_964388725.1. Taxonomy (GTDB): domain Bacteria; phylum Bacteroidota; class Bacteroidia; order Bacteroidales; family Muribaculaceae; genus Lepagella. Next base: position 3,341 of record CAYMBR010000065.1, read on the forward strand.
CCCGGAGAACACCGCGAGCAGCAGTCCGAGCTATCCTCTTACGAGAACCTACACTGTGGGCTTGAAGGTTGGTTTCTAACATCTTAATAAAAAAAGGGAAAAATCATGAAGAAAGCAATTCACAGCATATTTGCACTGGTATTGGCAGGCATGGTGGCCACCGGTTGTACTGATGATGTACAGGTAGGCAACGCATTCCTCGACAAGACGCCGGGTGGATCCACAACTCTCGACAGTATCTTTGCCAACCCGGACTATGTCAACCAGTTGCTGACAAATATCTACAACAAGCAATACTACGGACTCCCTTATAGTTCGACAAGCGGACTTCCGCAGGCAGCAAGTCCCTATAATGGCAAACTTGATGCATTTACCGACCTCTACCAGATGCACTGGTCAAGCCAGAAAGTATGGACATCCTATTACACCGGTACATTTTCGGCGACGGAAGATCCCCTGATTTCATACGTCAATGAAAATATGTGGGAGACAGTGCACCTTGTATCTGTCATCAAGGAGAACATCGACAAGACCCCGAACATGACTGAGGCCAAGAAGAACTACATAGTGGCCCAGGCGAAAGCCCTCCAGGCATTTGCCTACGCGCTTCACCTTCCCCACTATGGTGGTATGCCGCTTATCGACAAGACCATTGATGATGCAGAGGTAAAGGCCGGTTTAGGCAAGCGAGCCACTTTTGCCGAGACAGTGGATTTCATCGTGAATCTCTGCGACGAGGCAGCCCCCTATCTTTATTGGGCATACAATGGCAACGACTCGGAGTCCAACTCACTTCAGACCGGCCGCTGGACGAAAGCCGGCGTAATGGCACTGAAGGCACAGGTACTCTGGATAGCAGCATCACCTCTTTATAATGGTGAGCCATATTTCGGAAACACCACAGAGGCAGAGCAGCAGAACCTTGTGGGTTATGGCAGCTACGATGCATCGCGCTGGACACGCGCGCTGAATGCCTTTGAAGATTTCTGGAAAGAGAATGAAGCCAATGGCAATTACTATCACCTTTATCAGGCAGAGACAAAAAACTGCGACGGCTATCGTCTCGCCTACAGAAGAGGCTATATGTTTGACGACAGCCCCGAAAATATCCATTGGACAAAAGTTGCAAGTATTTTCGGAACCCAGGGTGCTTACTCTTGGCTGTCATGGAACTGGGATGAGAATGGCGTGCGCCGTCTGAAACATCTGCCGACACTTGAATATGTCGAGATGTTCCCCTGGAGCGACGGCAAACCATTTGTGCATGACGATTCATTCACATATAAGGAATCCTACGAAGACGAAGAGGGAGTTACCTGGGATGTATATACCTGTCTTGACGGCACAAGTTCATCTGCCAACGACCAGCTCTTCTACACCTACAAGTCAGTTCGCGGTGGTTTCACGAAGACAGCATCGCGCGACCCACGCCTTTACGAGAATGCACAGGTTTCAGGCACATTGGACGCTTTGACCCTTCAATCAACAAGCGGTGTGAGCTCAGGCAACGTATTGGAGACATGGGTAGGCGGTCAGTTTGCAGGCCAGTGCGTCAAGCATCCAACGACCAATGTCTTGATGGAGTCATTGACATCCAACTGTCCGACCGGCTTCGGAGCATATAAATATGTATTGAACCGCGACGAATGGTGGCGCGACCCGAACATGCACTGGAACGTATTGACAATTCCTGACATGATCCTGATGTATGCCGAATGCTTGGCAGAGACCGGAAAACTTACAGAAGCCATAGCGCAGGTCGACCTTCTCCGCTCCCGTGTGGGCATGAAAGGCCTTGCAGTGCAGAACGGCAGTTTGAATCTCACCAGCAACAAGGACAACCTTATCGAGGAAATTCTTCGCGAACGCGCCTGCGAACTTGGCATGACCAACGCCCGCTACATCGACATGATCCGCCGCAAACGTACCGACTGGATGACAAAGCAGCTCCACGGCATGGCAACCTACCGCATGATCAAGGATGCCAACAACAACTGGGTACGCCGCAACGCGCCATGGTATGGCGACGACAAGAATGGCGGCATGGCAGAGCCTTCACGCTTCGAATATGAGTTCTTCGAACTGATCCAGGGACGCCGTGTTCTTTGGGACTACGCCAACGACCAGAACAATCCGGAGGTATTGAAATGGTTTATGATGCCGTTCCCTCAGGATGAGGTTAACAAGGGTTATGGTTTGATCCAGAATCCGGGATGGTAATAACTAACTTAAACAAACAAACAATGAAATCAAGATATATATTTCTCATGACACTTGCAGCCGGGATTGCGATACCGGCGGCGGCTCAGGAGGAGACGGACACAGTGGTGAACGGCTGGCTTGCACAGGAATATCACATCGGCACCAACCTACCCGTGACCCGTCAGAACTCCACGGCATCTGTGAGTGTCATCAAGAATGACGCTGTCGACAAGCGGTCAGCAAAAAATATCGGCAATTCACTGATAGGCCACGGCAGCGGTCTTATCACGATAGCCGGCACCGGCACCTATTATGCCCAAAACCCGAGTTTCTACGTTCGCGGCTTGCAAAGTCTCTCCGGAAGCGACCCCCTGATTCTTGTGGATGGCATCGAGCGTGACATCACCATGATCGATCCGGACGAAGTGGAAGAGGTACAGATCCTGAAGGATGCCGCAGCGACAGCACTCTACGGCTACAAGGGCTCTGACGGCGTGATCAACGTCATCACCAAGCATGGCGAATACAACTCACGCAACATCCGCGTAAGCTATGAGCATGTGTTCCAGAACATGAGAAACCGTCCTAAATTTGTGGACGGTGCCACCTACGCGAGTGCGATGAACGAGGCGCTTGCCAATGAGGGACAGACCGCCCGCTACAGCGCGACCGACATTGCCAACTACCAGAGTGGCGCATATCCCTATCTCTATCCCAACGTGAACTGGGTTGACGAGACCTACCGCAACCATGCGAGCATGAACAAGGCGTCCATCGAGTTCTCCGGTGGTGGCGAGAAATTCCGCTACTTCACATTCGGCAACTTCCTCTACAGCGACGGCTACATCAAGAATGGCAGCAACGATGGCTTCTCCACCCAGGACAAATATGTGAGAGGCACAGTGCGCACCAACCTTGACGTAGACCTCTGGCAATACACCCAGCTGAAGACCAACATCTTCACCTCGCTGAGCGAAATGCAGACCCCCGGGGCACAGGCAGACATCTGGTCGATGATCTACAGCACCCCGTCGGCAGCAATCCCCGTGAAGAATGAATATGGAGTATGGGGTGGCAACTCTACCTGGAGCGGCGACAGCAACCCATACGCACAATCTACCGATGCCGGCTATACCAAGATCTTCGACCGCCAACTATTCTTTGATACAGAAATCATCCAAGACCTCTGCATGGTGACACCGGGACTGAAATTCAACATCGGCGCAAGCTACGACGTAGTCTCCAACATCGTGGAAGACCACTCACGGATGTACAACTACGGAATGTCGAGCGTAACCGGCTGGAATGAGGATGGCACACCGATTACATCATACTGGCAGGTAGATGACCAGGCCACAGAGCTTGGCAGTAGCGCCAACGGCAAATCTTTCTACCGCCGCTTCAACGCCTGGGGAGCCTTCACCTACGACAGAATATTTGGCAACCATGGAGTAATGGCACAGCTGAAATACCACTACGACTATGAAGACCCGATGGGGACGAACAACAACGTGTATCGTCACAATGTATCGCTGTGGGGACAATACACCTACGCCAACCGCTACTCCATCGGCATTGTCCTATCAGAGATGGGATCATCGAGACTTGCCCCTGGCACAAAATGGAACTTCTCGCCCAACGTATCGCTCGGAGCAGTACTTCTCGACAACCGAGAGCAGGCAGTTGACTTCCTGAAGCTCCGCGCTTCCTGGGGTATCCAGAATCTTGACCGACTTCCCGGCAGCGGAGTCTGGACCTACTATCTGCAGGACTACAGTTTTGCATCGACAGCCTATCCATGGTCGGAGAAATATGACGGCACAGAGCAGTCAATCACAGTAGGCCAGCTTCCCGTGGTAAACCCGACAAATGAGAAAGTAGCGAAATACGACGTTGGTTTCAACGCAAGTTTCCTTGGCTGCATCGACCTCACCGCTGACTACTTCTTCAACCGCCACTATGACATCTTCGTGGATGGCAGCGGCGCATACTCCAGCTTGATTGGTTTCACCGCTCCTTACAAGAACCAGGGTAAGGTTGACAACCAGGGTGTGGATATCGAATTGAACTTCAACAAGAGCTTCGGCGACTGGAATGTGATGGCCGGCATGACCTATCTCTTTGCAAGGTCAAAGATAGTGGATATGGCAGAAGAACCGAGAGCCTACGACAACCTCGTGCAGACCGGCAATCCGCTTAACTCCACCTACGGACTTGTGGCAATGGGACTCTTCACAAGCTCTGATTTCAATGCAGACGGCACTTTGAAAGATGGCATTCCTGCCCAGAACTTCTCCACCGTACGACCCGGTGATATCCGCTATGTCGATATCAACGGCGACGGCGTGATCGACGCGAACGACGTGACAAAGATTGGCAACAACTCAATATGCCCGGAAATTTTCTACACCTTCAATGTTGGTGCGGAATATAAGGGCATCGGCCTTGTGGCACACTTCCAGGGAGTGGACAGATACAGCTGCAACCTTAGCTCCTCCGGTTACTACTGGGGTCTTATCAACAACACCTCACTGGCACAGGATGTCTATGACAACCGCTGGAATGCGGAGTTCAACGACAACGCCAATGCGCTCTACCCGCGCCTCAGCTCCACGAGCAACGCGAACAACTACCAGACATCAACCTTCTGGCAGCGCAACTGCAGCTATCTGAAGCTCCGCAACATCGAGCTTTACTACAACTTCGACAAGAACCTCTTGGCAAAGACCAAGTTTATCAAGGCAGCCAAGGTGTTTGTACGCGGTGTGGATCTTTGCAATCTCTCGACCGGCGGAGGCAACTCACTTGCGAACCGCAAGCTTGAGAACCTTGATCCGGAGGCAACCGGAGTTGTGGCACCGCTCTCACGCGAAATCGCAATCGGCGTAAAACTTACATTCTAAAGAATAATAAGATGAAAATTAGAAATATAATAGGAATTGCGGCATTGGTGTCGCTCGGGATGACATCTTGCTCCGACCAGATGGACTATCACGAGTATCGCGTCAACGACGAGGACTACGTGAAGCGAGACTTCGGTCAGGTGGGAGCGTTCATCACCCATATCTATAGAGACCTTGACTACGACTTGGGTCAGTATCACAGCGGTGCATCGCTCTGCTCCGCCACCGACGAAGCAGTCTATAGCCACCAGGGCAACCAGATAGAGTCATACTACAATGGCGCGTGGGGACCCACGAATGCCAACAGCAGCATCTGGGGCACATGCTGGGATGCAATCGCATATTGCAACATGTTCCTCTCCGACTACTCCAACGAGACCTTCCCGGAGCACGCTTTGGAAAAGGACTATCCCGACCAGATGGTGAAGTATAACAACTACAAGTGGGAGGCCCGCTTCATGAGAGCCTATTTCTACTTCCTGCTTCTCCGCCAGTATGGCAGCGTGCCATTGATCACAGAGAACCTGAATGCGAATGAGGCCAATGATGCTGTGCCGGTAAGCACCGACGAACTCTTCAAGTTTATCGACGACGAATGTTACGCCATCAAGGACTCCATCATCTCTGACTACACCGGAGCATACGTGTCATTGGAAAGCGAGCCTGGCCGCGTCAACAACCTTGGCGTATTGGCACTCCGTGCGCGTGCAGCCCTCTACCACGCATCTCCCCTCTTTGCAGAGAAGAGCTCGACCGACACCAAGACACTCTGGTATAAGGCAGCCCTCCGCAACAAGGAATGTCTTGATGCCTGCAGAAGCCGCAGCATGACCCTTGCCACAGACTACTCAACCATGTTTAAGAACGACAGTTGGAGTAGTTCTGACGCGAGCAAGGAGATAATCTTCACACGCCGCCTTGCAGCGTCCAACAGTTTTGAGTGCTACAACTTCCCGATTGGCATGGATGGAGCCGGTGGTGGCAACTGTCCGACAGAAAACCTTGTGTCGGCCTACGAGACAACCGACGGACTTGCGATCGACGATCCTAACAACACACTCTACGACCCGCAGAATCCGTATGCAAACCGCGATGCACGCTTGGCGATGACAGTGGCTGTGAACGGCGAGAAATTCCCCGACTATCTGCCTACAGATGCACTTGAGACATACTATGGTGGTGCAAACTCCCGTTCGATCTCCTACGGAACACCGACAGGTTACTATCTGAAGAAATATATCAACCGAGGCATAGCCATTTCCGGTTCGAGTGCAACCTCACTGGTACACACCTGGATTCTCTTCCGCCTTGGTCAGGTATATCTTGACTATGCGGAGGCGATGTTGAACTATACAGGAAGCGGTTATGCGACCGAGGGTGAGTTTACAATGTCGGCAGCTGATGCGATCAACACTGTCCGCAAGCGTGCCGGGCAGCCGAATCTGCCCACCGGGCTGAGTTTCTCAGATTTCGAGAAGAGATATGAGAACGAGCGATTCGTGGAGTTGGCGTTTGAGGGACACCGTATGTTTGACGTTCGCCGTTGGAAGAAGGGTGCACAATACTTTGTCAACATCAAGGTAATGGATATTCAGAAGAATTCAGATGGCACATTGACGTTTACTCCGGTGACGAATCCGAGTTGGATAACGCAGCGTCAGTGGCAAGAGCGAAATAATCTGTGGCCGATACCGCAGTCGGAGATCCTGAAGTCAGGAAATCTGGTGCAGAATGAAGGCTGGTAAAAAAATGCCCCCTGCGGGGCATTTTTTTTGTTTTAGCTTGGTATGGAGCATGCGGCTTTAGCCGCATGAGATGGCACCGCGATGCGGCGGCTAAAGCACGCCGCCTCCATACGACGACGCTGCCATACGATGCCATACGAAGAGAGGGATTTGGTAATGTGGAAAACTTTTAGTAAATTTGCAATGTTAAACAAATATGTAGCGAAAATATTTCGGCTACTTAAACATAAATACTAAATATTATGACACAACTGACAATCAATGTAGAAAATCAATCGATACTACCGCACCTAAGAAAGATACTTAATGCCTTGGAAGGTGTGTCAATCGCTCCGGCAAAGCGTAAGCGCAAACTTTCCGGCATCGAGGAGGCCTACGAAGACATCAAAGCGGGGAGAGTAACGCACTGCGACTCCGTAGATGACATGTTCCAAAAAATACTTAGGATATGAGTTACAAACTATCTTATTCAAACAAATTCAAGAAATCTCTTAAAAGATGTTATAAAAGAGGTCTTGATGTTGAAAAACTAAGAAAGATAATCAGTGATTTAGTTGAAACTGGAGCCGTTCCAGCGAAATATCGGCCTCATAAGTTGTCTGGCAAGTTCAACAATGCATGGGAATGTCATATTGAATCAGACTGGCTACTGCTATGGGAGCAAAACGATACGGAATTAACGCTTTTGATGGTTGATACTGGCACACATTCGGATATCTTTTGAAAGGGCAGCCCCGCCGGGCTGCTTTTTTATTGGTATGGAGCATGCGGCTTTAGCCGCATGGGCTGACCCTGCGATGCGGCGGCTAAAGCACGCCGCCTCCATACGACTACCTGCCATACGATGCCATACGAAGAGAGGGATTTGGTAATGTGGAAAACTTTTAGTAAATTTGCAATGTTAAACAAATATGTAGCGAAAATATTTCGGCTACTTAAACATAAATACTAAATATTATGACACAACTGACAATCAATGTAGAAAATCAATCGATACTACCGCACCTAAGAAAGATACTTAATGCCTTGGAAGGTGTGTCAATCGCTCCGGCAAAGCGTAAGCGCAAACTTTCCGGCATCGAGGAGGCCTACGAAGACATCAAAGCGGGGAGAGTAACGCACTGCGACTCCGTAGATGACATGTTCCAAAAAATACTTAGGATATGAGTTACAAACTATCTTATTCAAACAAATTCAAGAAATCTCTTAAAAGATGTTATAAAAGAGGTCTTGATGTTGAAAAACTAAGAAAGATAATCAGTGATTTAGTTGAAACTGGAGCCGTTCCAGCGAAATATCGGCCTCATAAGTTGTCTGGCAAGTTCAACAATGCATGGGAATGTCATATTGAATCAGACTGGCTACTGCTATGGGAGCAAAACGATACGGAATTAACGCTTTTGATGGTTGATACTGGCACACATTCGGATATCTTTTGAAAGGGCAGCCCCGCCGGGCTGTTTTTTTATTGGTATGGAGCATGCGGCTTAAGCCGCATGGGCTGACCCTGCGATGCGGCGGCTAAAGCACGCCGCCTCCATACTAAGATGCGGCGGCAATTCTCAATT
>CAYMBR010000066.1:0-11531 GCA_964388725.1 uncultured Sangeribacter sp.
TCTATAATAGAATTTGATTCTCCGATATTAGTTGAGACCTCTTCTGATATAGATATGCTTGCACAAAAATACTTGCAAAAATCATATTTGCCTATTTGCAAATTTAGCTAAAGCCGAATGTTCCATGCAAAGTCAACCCCAAAGGCGGCTTCCACATCCCCGTGGAAGCCGCCTTAATTAATTTTAAATTTTTTTTAAATTTTTATATCGAAAAAAATTGCATATTTAAGATATAAGTATTAATTTTGCAGTGACAGTTTCCACCACGCCTCTTAATATGCGTACCAGGGTGGAACTTTTGCTTTTTATAAAACCATGAAATATACAAAGTCTCCATTAGATTATCTCGATATTTTAACTTTGCTTAAGGATAGAAATCTTCAAATTCTTGATGAAAATCTTGCCTTAAGTCAACTTCATATCATAGGCTATTTCCGGCTTGCAAATTATTTGCGGCCAATGGAATCAGACAAGCAAAATCATATCTTCAAAGAAAATAGCTTTTTTGAGAATGCAATTGATCTATATTACTTCGATAAGGAACTAAGAGCCTTGTTGTTTACTGCTATTCAAACATTTGAAGTTGCCCTGCGTGCAAAGGTTATCCATCATTTCTCCATCAAATATGGCCCATTCTGGTTTATAAATCATGATCTCTTCTCTGATAGAAAGGTGTTTTCAGATTGTCAGTTTCGTATTCGGCAAGAGGTAAACAGGTCTAAGGAGGATTTCATGCAACAACATTTTGAGAAATATGACGATCCAATTATACCCCCTTCTTGGAAAACTCTTGAAGTAATTTCTTTCGGAACTCTTTCCAAAATTTTGTGCAATCTAAACGACAATCAACTTAAAAAGATAATAGCAAAAGAATTTGGTCTTCCGCAACATAAATATTTAGAAAGTTGGTGTAAAAGTGCAGTGTCTCTTAGGAATAATTTAGCACATCATTCCCGAACCTGGAATAGGATATATCCCATTCACCCTCAATTACCAAAGTATCTTGTATATCCATGGGTCGATACTACAAGTATTACAAATAATAAACTTTATGCACAAATATGCTGCTTAACATATTTACAGGACATCATCCATCCCAAGAATCATTTTAAAGAACGACTTTATGATTTGCTTGAGTGTCATCCCAACGTAGATGTTAACGCTATGGGTTTTCAGAATGAGTGGAAGGAACAACCATTATGGTCATTGGTATGGAAAGCAAATCTGCTGTTGCCAACGAAGAGGCTACTATCTACAACCTCATGGGCGTGCGCGTTAACTCTGACGCCAAGGGTATCCTTATCCAGAACGGCAAGAAGTTCATCCGCAAATAATCCACTTAGTATGGAGCCGGCGGCTTTAGCCGCCGGACATCTTTCATTCGGCTAAAGCCGAATGTTCCATGCAAAGACACAAAAAAATCGGCTTGCTTAGAGCAAGGCGATTTTTATATTTATCGTTGTTCGTGCAAACAATTTTACAATCGGGGGGGGGGTATGACAATATCTAAATGAATTATAATGAGGATGGCATAGGGCGAGTCCCTACACTCTTGGATTTCGGATATAGGATGAAGCGCTGGATGATAAAGGCAAGCGCAAGATAGCCGACGGTCTGAATCCAAAGCGCAATATAATCTGGTCGCACCTGCGAAAGGGATGCCCCGTTGGTGCTCATCCGGATGAATCCTTCTATCCCGAAAGTGCCCGGCACAAGATCCGACAGGAAATGCCAGAAGCCACCCATCGCATAGCGCGGCCATGTCAGCCCAGAAAGGAACAGGAATGCCACGGATGTCACCACCCAAAGCACAAACACCGATTCCCTCTCCCGACACGCTCCCTGAAAACAGAGACCCAATGCTATGGAGGCAAGAATCATCGGCAGAATAAAGACCATTATCTCAAAAGGATTGCCCGCCATCGGAAACGAGAACATAAGCGGCACATAATGGAGCAAGTAAATAGCCGGCAATAGTATCACTGTAAGATATGCAGCCCCTTCGCCGAGCATCCCAGTGATGACATCCATCGTGGATCTTTGTGGCGTCAACAATCCCGCTCTCATTTTCTCCCGTTTTGCACCCCCCGACATACCGACGGCAAGCACAAGGCATTGCTGCAGAATCAGCACCAACACTCCCGGCATGATGAAGGAATCGAAACCGGATTCCAGGTTGCCCATCGCCACATTCTGCACTCCAAGCGGATCTCCGACCGCTATGGTCTCTGCAAGGGGAGCGATTCCATCGATAGCCTCGGTCATAATCTCCCCACCCATGGCCTGTGCCACATTGGTGGAAGCCACAAGAAAACCTCGATAGCGCAGCAACAGGCTCATATCGGAATAAAGAACTGCCGGAGATTGCTCTCCGCGTCCCACTTTCTTGGCAAACCCCTCCGGAATCTCCAGTATGCCGTAGCAATCGCGGGTGTGCATTGCCTCTTTCCCTTCAGTTAGATTTGCAGCATAACCTATCACTTTGATCTCCTGCGTGGCGTCGAGATTGCGGACGAGTTCGCGGGATAGTGCTGTGCGGTCGTGATCCACCACCACCATCTTCACATCCCTCACAAGCTCGGGATTATAAATCAGCGAGTATATGATGGGGTATGCCAGAGGCAGGAATACAAGAAACAGTATGATACCCAAATCATGGGTTATCAACCTCATTTCCCTTATATATGATTTATAAAAGTTCATCTTGGTTTTTTATTCTTAATTTTGTTTATTCTCCCCCTTTGGCTTCACACGGTAACGTTGCGCCGGATGATGAGGGTTATCCGGATATTCCCTTATAAGTATTCCACGTTCAATCATTTCAGGGATAATACTTCTCGACAAATTGCCTTATACATTTTAGGAAACAGGGTCCATTTTATTTATGTATATGTGACTGATTTTCAGGGGACATAGACAGGGTGGGAGAAAGAGCGACGGATGCGCCAGAGCACTGTGAGGGGAAGGAGGATATAGACCATATAGGCGAAATACCACCATCGTGAATAATAGATGTCGATGCCGTTGAGTGCCTGGTCGATATAGATGAGGAAATTATAGCGGATTGGCATCAGCCAGCTGAAGATCGCCACCGCGCCATACATGCTCTCCTCCGGGAAGGAGAATGCAGCCAAGGAGAACGACAGGATTCCCAACAACGAACATGCCGACAGACTCAAACGCAGATTGGGGAAGATGCCGAAGAAGAACACCGCCATACCCTGACATGCCACCACAAACAGCAGTTCGGAGAACGTTATCCACCACCAGCTGCCATGCATCGGGTATCCCTGCCAGCAGAATAGCCACGACTCCAACATCAGGATCATAACCCACCATCCGATGGTCTGCGGCAGAATCTTGGCCACAATTGCCTCATAAATATTGCCATTCGCCATTTGCAAAAGCCTCACCGAACCGCCATATTTCTGTTCCTGGCCAAGCGCAAAACACACCATAAGCATAATCATCAGCTGAAACACGCATGGCACGAATGAATTGCAAAGGTATATCGCATAATTAAGACCCGGGTTGCCAAGCCCGCGGGTGACAATGTTGACCGGCTGCATCATCGGGACAACAGTTTCCGGCGACAATCCGGCCGACTCGGCTGCATTGAGCATGATTCCGGCCTTCGACATCAAGGCTGTGGTCTTAAACGACTTGAACAGCAATGACGCCGGAACATAGTAGGTCATGTTGGTATAGAATGTCACCACCGGACCTTTGCCCGAAAGAAGGTCCTTCTCGAAATTTTCGGGTATCATGAAGAATCCGAAAATCTCACCACTTTGCATCTTATGGCGTGCCTCAGTGTAGGAATCACAACTCGCCTGCAGGTCTATCATCTGCATGGCATCGAGATTCTGGGTGATATTTCTTGAGAGGGCAGTCCCATCCTTGTCGATGATGGCTGCAGGAACCCTGTCAGGCAGTCCATCCTGCATCATATTGGTGAGTAGCAGCATCATCCCTATTGGAAAGACAAACATCGCCACCCAATAGATGGGACGCCTCACAAGCTGAATCACCGACCTCTTGAATATTTGTCTGAAACCGGACATCCGAAGAAAATTAAAATTTAAAATTTAAAAATTAAAAATCATTCGGTGCCGAGGTAGATTACGCTCATGCCCGGGCGGAAATTCTCTATCTTCTTGTCAGGACGTGCCTTAATCTGGAATGTGCGGGCATCATAGTCGCCGGTAGATTTGGTTGCCTGCCAGTTGGCATATGTGCCGAGGTCGCGGATATAATATACGGTCATTGTCTCCTCCTTGTCGAGTGCCGGAATCTTCACGCGGATCTTTGAGCCCTCCTTGATGTCTTTCAGAAGAGTCTCGCGCACATTGAAGACTGCATGGTCGTCGGCTTTCCGAAGATTCATGATGGGGGCTCCTGTGGCCACGAGCTCACTCACATTGGGATAAACCACCGTTATTACGCCATCTGCCGGCGCTGTCAGATACTGGTCTTCAAGGAGAGCCCCAACTTCGCTGACGCTCCCTTGCGACACCTTCACCATTGCCTCAGCGGCAGCTTTGTCTTCCGACTGGGGACCGGCAAGAGCCAGTTCATACTGGCTCCGGGCAGCCGACTCCCCGGACTTCGCAGCCTCGTAGGCGGCCTTTGCCTCATCACGTTTCTGCTCGCTGATTACCCCCTTGGCAAACAGTGCCTCCATGCGGTCGTAGGTTTTCTTTGCAATACCTACAGCAGCAGAAGCCTGGTCCATCAGGTCTTTTGCCGACGCTACAATTTGTTTGCGTGTCCCGGCATCCACCTTGCGGTTGGTGGCCATCGAGACATCCTCCATCGCTTCAGCCTGAGCGAGGCGGGCCTCAACGAGAGAAGAATGTATATGCACAAGGGTGTCGCCGGCTTTCACCTCGTCGCCCTCCTCTACATAAAGTTCTGCAACGCGTCCCGGCAATTTGCCGGAAATACGGATTTCAGTGGCTTCACCCATCCCCTGGATAGTGTCGGAGCCGGGTTTGATGAATATGAATCCCACCACTGCCATTGCTGCCACGATGAGAAGCACCACTATTAGGGTGAAAATAAGTGATTTGTCTTTTGCGCTCACTTCCGCTTCTTCGATTTGCGGAGTATAGTTGTCTTGCTGATCCATTTTATTTCGGTTTTCGGTTTTCAGTTGTCGCAAAGCGATTGTGCTTTGTGCATTATTTATTGCGCATTACTCAGAGGGTGCCAAGCACCTTATTAAGATATACGCGGCATAGGCGGATGCCAATCTGCGCGTCAATGAGTTCCGACCTCGCCTTCAGCCATGCTGTCTGTGCTGCAAGCACGTCGTCGGTGGTCAGGACGCCCTCCTGATATGCATACTGCGCATTCAGAAGGTTTTCCTCCGCACTCGACATGTTGCTGCGGGTCATCGAGTAGGTCTTGAATGCCTCATTGTAGCTGTACTGCGCCTGGCTCACCTGAAGCGACACCTTCTCCTCAAGGTCTTCGAGCAGCAGACGCTGGGCGTTGGTTTGCGACCGGGAGGCGCGGTATTTGTTGTAGTTGCCGCCCCAGTGCCATATCGGGATGTTGAGCATAGCGCCTACCGAGAAATTGCCCCCGAATTTCTTCTCAAAACCATCTATCACATTCGGATTTGAAAAACTCCAGGCACCAAATGCCGCCGCCTTTGGCAACATAGCGGAGAGCGAGAGATGTTCCTTGCTCTTCAGAAGGTCAATCCCTTTGCGTACGATATCAAGGTCGGAACGGCGCGAATAGACGTCTTGCATATTGCTCGATGGCAAGGATTCAGTTGCGTCAAAAGTTCCGCCATCCTTTTCGTCAGCGAGTCGCATTGGCGTGTTGACCGGCAGACCGCAGATTTGTGCAAGGGCCATCCGCGAGAGCGAAAGGCCGTTGTCAACCTTCGTCAGCATGATGCAGGCCTCGTTGTATTTCACCTCTACCTGGAGCACGTCGGACCGGGTGGCCACGCCCTCATCGAGCATTATCTTCACATTCTGGCGAAGCGAATCGACGAGATTCACAAAACACTCGGCGAGATTTTTCTTCTCCACCAATGACACCACTTGCCAGTATGCCTCATCTACACCTAAGATCACGTTCTGGCGCGCCAGTTCGCGAGCAGATGTCGCAATTCCCTCCGTATGGCGTGCTATGTCGTTTAGTGCCCGGATAGAGCCTCCCAAATAGATTGGCTGGGTCAGCGTAAATGCCCCGAAGAAGACATTGTGGACATCGTAAGACATCGCCTCCTTCGGAATCACTGCCACCTGGCTGGGGATTGGCTGTCCGGTAGCCGGATTCAAGACGGGTGTGCCGTCGGCTCCGGTCACAAGATTATAGTTGTAGCTCATAGTGGTAGGATCAAAACTCATGGTGGGGAGTTTTGCGTCCTCTCCAAGGAGGGCTATCTGGCGCTGGTTGTAGGCGTATCCTCCCGTGAAGTCGATGCCGGGCAGATATGCGGCCTTGGCGGCGTCGCGCAAATAGCCCGCCCCCCGGATGTTCTCTTCCGCTATCCTGATAGCCTTGTTGTTGCCCAGGGCAAGAGAGCGGCAACTGTCGAGCGATACCGGCACTTGCGACATCGCAGTTGCCGACACCATGGCGTAGGTCAGATATAGTATTAGTCTTTTCATATCCTGTTTAAGGTTTGAAGTTTAGGGCTTAAAGTTTAAGGTTTAGTTTAATTCCCATGCAGAAATCCGAAGTTTTCTGACAGATTAGGCCTTCCCCCTGAAAAATATAACATTGTCAGGATACCTATAATATAAACCTATAAACCATAAACCTATAAACAACTTTCGCAATCGAAAGTCGAATCAAATATTAGTTTCTATATTTATTACAAAATATATTGAATTTTGTTGCGGTATTCAGAAATTATTCCTAATTTTGATACCAAAATACAAAAGACTCAGCTATGAAACTAAAAATTCTATCAATTCTATTGACTTTACTGCCCTTTTATGCCATGGCGGCCATCGAAGATTCCGACAAATATACCAATACAATAGTGGTGGCTGCCGACGGCAGCGGCGACTATGCCACCATCGGGGATGCCCTTAAAAAACTTCGTGGCGACTCGGAAGACGCTGTCAGAATCTACGTCAAAAACGGTGTATATAACGAGAAACTCCTCGTCAACTATGCCATCAACAATCTGACCATCGAGGGGGAGAGCCGCGAGGGCACCGTGATTTCAAACGGCGACTATGCGTCGCTAAACAACATGGGCACTTCCGGCAGTTACACGTTGCGCGTGGATGGCAACAACGTCACCATCAAAAACGTGACAATAGAAAACACAGCCGGCAGAGTGGGCCAAGCCGTGGCCCTCCACACCACCGGCGACAAAATCCACGTGAAAAACTGCAGCATCACCGGCAACCAGGACACCCTCTATGCCTCCGGACGCAACTCACGCAACCTTTATGAAGACTGCTACATAGAAGGCACCGTCGATTTCATCTTTGGCGCTGCAACCGCCCTTTTCCGC
Organism: uncultured Sangeribacter sp.; assembly: GCA_964388725.1. Classification (GTDB taxonomy): domain Bacteria; phylum Bacteroidota; class Bacteroidia; order Bacteroidales; family Muribaculaceae; genus Lepagella. Next base: position 7,496 of record CAYMBR010000066.1, read on the forward strand.
AACTGCCACATCCATGCCAAAAGCAACGGCTATCTGACAGCGGCATCCACCGCAATCGACAACCCTGTGGGATATGTCTTCCACAAATGCAAGGTGACAGCTGCCGAGGAGGCGCAGAAAGTGTACCTTGGTCGCACTTGGCGTCCCTACGCCAGCACTTTCTTCATCGAATGTGAATTGCCAGCGGCCATAGTGCCGGAAGGCTGGCACAACTGGGGGAAATCGGAAAACGAACTGACTGCACGCTATGGCGAATACAAATGCACCGGTGAAGGCGCCGATGAATCGCAGCGCGTAGGCTGGCGCAAAAACCTGACCGCCGCCGAGGCCGCCGACATAACCAACCCCGCTGTCATATTCAGCACTGTCTCCGCCTGGGCCACTGAATAAACCTTTTTGTCTCTGAATGTGTCTATATTGGTAGGGACGTGCCTTTGGCACGTGTCTAACAAATCCATCGTGCCTTTGGCACATGTATAACTAATCCAACGTGCCTAAGGCACGTCCCTACGCATTATATATATACGGCTATGAAAAATATTGCGAGATATATCGTGGCGATGGCGGCTTTGCTTATGGCTTTCGCAGCTTCGGCTAACTCAAACTTTCAGAATGAGACTCTCAAATATGTGATCACTTATAAATGGGGACTTATTCATAAAGATGCCGGCGAAGCCACGATGACACTGCGCAACAATGGATCAACCTACGATATAGAACTCGTCGGAAAGACAAAACCATGGGCCGATGGCTTCTTCAGGGTTCGTGACACCCTGATTTCTGTCATCGACAAGGCTAAATTCCGTCCACTCAACTACACCAAGATTGCACATGAGGGGGATAGCTATTCCAAAGATGTGATCGACTACAGTTATTCCGGCAGCAACGTCACGGGAAAAGTCAACAAATTTCGCGACAAGAAAGGACAGAAAAAACAGTCGAATCTGGAGTTGTCTTCATCCGGCCCCACATTCGACATGCTCAGCGTGTTTTTTTATCTCCGCACCCTTGACCCCGCAAAACTGGAGAGTGGCAAAAAGATAACCTCCACAATGTTTTCCGGCAGCTATGCAGAGACTGTGACGATATGGAAAGTAGATGAGGAAAAGATCAAGATGCGCGATGGCACCTCCCGCGATGCGTGGCATCTGAAATTCAACTTCACATCGAAGGGAGGCAAAAAGTCGAGCAGCGACATTGATGCCTGGATTTCCAAGGATGACCTTCACATTCCTCTCCAGATCCGCGGCTCCCTCCCCATCGGAAAAGTCAACGCCTACCTAATCTAAAATTTCATTGCCCTACGTAGTCCCTATTTTATAAAATCTTATGAAATAGGGACTTAATGTATCGTCACAAGAGTTGCACCAAAACCATATTCCTGAAAGGAGGCATCCTGGATGTCGCACTTGGAGTATTCCTTCTTTAGCAGGTCGCGGACGGCCTTGCGAAGCACTCCGTCGCCTTTGCCGTGTATAAACACTATCTTTTGACCCTTGCGCCGCGAATGCTCCTGCATCGTCTTCCTCACAGTGTCGAGCTGCAGACCAAGCATATCCTTGTTTTCCATTCCTGCGGTAGTGTCAACCAATTCTCCGATGTGCAGATCCACCTCAATCAATGGCAGTAATTTATATGGACTCAGTTCTTTGCCACGGACATTACCTTTAGCCGGTTTATCTTTTGAGGCAGAAACCTCCTTTATGGTCTTCGCGGCATAATCGGCTATCATCGACAAGCTGTCGGAGGTTGCCTTGTCATCTTTCACAAGCTGTATCTCCATCACAGGCGATTCAAAATAAATGCCGGGACGGAAACAGTGGAGTTTGAAGAACTTTGTCAAATCCAACCGCCTGCTTACCGCCACAGGTGACTTCATCTCAAACTCTTTGTCCTTCTTGAATGCAACGTATTGCAAAGCGATTTTTTCATAATCGTTGAGCTCTTCGCGTTTGACGACAGCCAGGTCTATCACCTCGTTGGGCGCTACTTCGCCGGCATAAACCGTATGCCAACCCCTTTCTTCTGCACCGCGACGCAAGAAAGTGAAATATAGAAAATAGTTTGAGTCGTTGACCAACACGGCATTGAAATTCGATTCGTTGAGTGTGCGAATGGCAGTCGGTTCGAATGCCACAGCTATGTTGAGTTTGTCGCCATAGTTTGTCTCCACAACCTTTTCTTCCACCGGAGCAGCAACAGCTCCGGGTGCCGGCACTTCCTTGTCGGGCATTGAGGATTTCACATCCACGCGGTTTTTGCCGGCATCGAATGCTTTCTGGTCGAAGAAAAGGTTAGGGCCATTCGGCTTTTTCTCATGCCCGGCCGGAAGCACCACGACAAGTTCGCTGATGAGTACCGGAGTGTCGAAACCGTCTTCATCGACGTATGCCACCTTTCCTTCAATTCTTCTCACCACGCCGCCGCCGACGGCATTAAGGTATCTGACTGTATCTCCTATTTTTATCATTTTATTATTGCTTAACGTTTAGGGTTTAATTTATCGGTGATTTCAGACCACATTTTACAAGCACCAAACCTTTGACCCTTAACTCTTAACTCTTATTTTATTGTTGTCACTGATATCACACCATTCGCCCCGCGCGACCCATAGATGGTGCCATCCTTGATCACCTCTACCCTGTCGACCGAATAAATATTCACCCCATCAAACGAATCCACAATCACTCCATCTACAAGGAAGAGCGGAGTGGTCGATGACATGAAACTGTTTTGACCGCGTATATTGGTGGTTGATGCGTCGGCTCCCCTCGGACCCTGACCTATGTTAAGACCCGGCACAAGTCCCGACAGTGCCTTCAGCAGGTCGTTGGCCCTGGTGGCGCGAAGCTGCGCCCCGGTTATGCCGTTGGTTGCCGACACTCGCTCGCGCCGCTTGATATAGCCATAGCCAAGGTCGGCAAGTTCCGGCTCTTCTGTATACTCCTTTGGCTTGGCATCAACCAACGTAATTTTTATTGATTTGCGACCACCTATAGGTATCTTATAAATCTCTTTTTTCACCTTTAGCTTCAGTGTGTCGCCTTCCTCAACTGATGAAAACCCAAACTTCCCAGATTTGTCGGAAGTGGAGTGGTTCGATTCGCTGACAACCCATATTTTAATACCCTTCACCGGCTTTCCTTCGCCATCTACTACAAGACCATTGAATGGTTCTATCGCTGCATTTGCCGCTGAAACTAAAACAAAAATGCTGATTATCGCTGCTATAAATCTTCTCATGTTAGTCATCGTTAGATGTTACGATACCACAAAATTAAAGAAATTTTTCCAAAAACGCAAAACTTTCCTCTAAAAAAGGAATTTAATAGGAATTAGAAAGACAATTGATAATAAGCAGAATATTCCTAAATGTTCATAATACAGGCGCACGATCACCTGTCTGTCCATTTTCAATGAACAGATAAACAGAAGTTTGTCAATTCCTCTTCAGGTTTGAAAACCTATGCCGGTGTCCAATCCCCTTGATGATACAATAATTTTGCAAAGCGGGCTCACATGGCACCACAAAGTTACTTAATTGTCAGGAAGGGATTCTATCAGGATTAGTCTAAGAGACTAAAGATGATTCAAGTTCTTGCTGCCGCCTCAGATTTTCCGCCTTCTTCTCGAGTTGTTTCAGATAGGCATCGGCGAAGTCCTCACCTTTTGAGAGCATGTGCCTTTTTTCCTCAAAAATAATAAAAAATTGTGACAATGAGCACGAAGTCATGGTTAATATTTTAGCCGGCCTTGATTTTTTATTCTGCCGGTGTAAGAATCTCAAAATTTTTATGTACTTTTGCATTTTGAATAAGTAACTCTTGGATAGAGATAATGGCAAACAAGAACTTGAATAAGGCTAAGGAGGCCAAAAAGGATGAGTTTTATACTCAACTTGAAGACATAAACAATGAGCTGCGTCATTACCGCGAACACTTTCGTGGTAAGACGGTGCTATGCAACTGTGATGACCCTCGTGTCAGCAACTTTTTCAAATATTTCGCCTACAATTTTGAGTTTCTTGGATTGAAGA
>CAYMBR010000067.1:0-11237 GCA_964388725.1 uncultured Sangeribacter sp.
ACGACATAGTGCCACGAATAAGAATGCTATGGGACTCCATACCTTCACAGCTGAGTAAGGAGAATCGAAAATTCATCTATGGCCTCATCAAACAAGGTGCGAGGGCAAGGGAGTACGAGATTGCAATGCAATGGCTTATTGACGGAGGTCTCATCCATAAAGTGCCAGATGTGACTGCCCCACGTATTCCATTGAAGAGTTACGAAAACAAGAGTGCATTCAAACTTTTCATTGTCGATGTGGGATTGCTTGGTGCCATGTCGAATCTTGACTCCGAATCGATAGTCAACGGTAACCGAATATTCACGGAGTTCAAGGGAGCATTGACCGAGCAGTATGTTTTCCAGCAATTGATAATCAAGCATACCCCATACTATTATTCAAAAGCTAACTCCCAACAGGAAATTGACTTTCTGATAGAAGCCTCAGGGATGGTCATACCGATTGAAGTCAAAGCAGAGGAGAATCTTAAGGCCAAGAGTCTGCGACAGTTTGTTGCTGACAACAAATCAAAGACAGCCTATAGGGTATCAATGTTGCCATTCAGAAGGGAAGATTGGCTTACCAATATCCCTCTCTACTGCGTCCAGACAATATAGTTCACGTGAAATAGACGGCTTGCCTTATAGGATCACGATGATTTTCAACGTGGCGGTTTATGTGGCATCAAGGGATAAGTCATTTGATGGGGATAAGGGTGAAGGGGTATTGGCGTTGTTCCGGGGCAGGTGCATGTCGGCTATGATGCATTGCCCCAAAAGAACTGGAATGGGGTTTTACATGTGGCGGAGGATGGTGAAGCCGAAGAGGGAAGAGAAGGCGGTGCGCCATTCGTTGTCGGGGAGCTGGGAGAGAATCCCCTCACTCTCGGCTTTCATGCCCTCCATCACGGAGTAGGCATAGTCGATGCCACCGTTGGCCTTGGCAAATTCTATCAACTCTGCAATCTCAGAGTCGGAGAGGTTGCCCCGACGGATGAGACCCTTCATCTTCTCAGCTTCCTCAGCGGGAGCAACGCGCAAGGCATAGAGGAGCGGCAGACTGACCTTGTTTTCGCGGAGGTCGTTGCCGGTGGGTTTGCCGATTTCCTTGTCTTCGAAATAGTCGAAGACATCGTCTTTTATCTGGAAACAAAGACCAAGCAGCCGACCATATTCCACAGCCTTTTCAAGCATTCCCCGATCAGCTCCGGCAGAAGATGCCCCCATCTTGATACATTTCATGAAGAGCGAGGCCGTCTTTTTGCTTATGACGTTGATGTAGCGGGATTCCTCAAATGTGCAGTCGCGCGCATTGGAAATCTGGTCAATCTCGCCAAGCGACAGTTCCTCGCCCAATTCGGCAATTGCCGATATGGCATCTATGTCGCCGGTCTTTATAACCTCCGCAAGGGCGTTGCTGACAAAGAAATCGCCCGTGAGCACGGCGATGCGGTTGTCGAAATCCCGGTTGAGGGTCGGAGTGCCACGGCGATAGTCGGAGTTGTCCACGACATCATCATGTATGAGGGATGCATTGTGGAGCATTTCAAGCGCGGCGGCAGCATGGAGGGTGGCTTCATTTACGCCTCCGAAGAGTTTTGCGCTCAGGAATACAAGAAGCGGGCGAATCTGCTTCCCCTTTGTCTTCAGATACTGGTCCACGACATGGCTGAGAAGCGGGTTGCCGGTATGAAGCCCGGCGCGTATGAATGAGTTCATCGCGTCAAGTTCGGCATCGAGCCGTTTCTTCAATATTGCCATTGTGTCGGAAGCCATATTAAGTCAATATTCGAAAATTTTTTCACAAAATTACAAAATAATTTTGCATTTTCGGCACTTCATTGCCGTTTATTTGTTATTTTTGTATGGAATAATCATATTTTTGCCCCAAATAGGGAAAATACAGACCGATTTTTTTAAGATTCTACTCAAAACTATGTCGGAAAAGAGACTTTTTCTACTCGATGCGTACGCTTTGATATTTCGTGCCTACTATGCACTCATAAAAATGCCCCGGATCACCGGCGAAGGCTTCAACACCTCCGCCATATTCGGTTTTGTCAACACCCTTGAAGACGTACTGCGCAAGGAGCATCCCACCCACATAGCTGTCTGTTTCGACCCTCCGGGTCCCACTTTCCGCTCCGGTATGCTCGAATCCTACAAGGGGGAGCGTTCGGAAACTCCCGAAGACATCAAAAAGGCCATCCCTTATATCAAGAAGATTATCGAGAGCTACAACATCAAGATTCTTGAGGTGGCAAACTATGAGGCCGACGACGTCATTGGCACCATGGCCACGCGTGCATCCAGGGAAGGATTCACCACCTACATGATGTCGCCCGACAAAGACCTCGGGCAACTTGTCAGCCCAAATATCCTTCAATATAAACCGGCATATAAAGGAAAGGATTTCGAACTGCGCGGCGAGAAGGAAGTTTGTGAGCATTTCGGAATCGGGCGCACAAGCCAGATAATCGACCTGCTCGCCCTTATGGGAGACAAAATCGACAATATCCCCGGTTGCCCCGGAATAGGGGAGAAGGGCGCCCAGAAACTGATAGCCGATTTCGGTTCCGTTGAGAATATCATAGCATCGGTGGATCAACTTAAGGGGGCGACAAAGAAGAAAATCGAGGAGAATGAAGACCTCATCCTGCTTTCGAAAGATCTTGCCACCATCCGCACCGACGTACCAATTGAAGCGACCCCCGACAGTCTGACTGTGGGTAAGGTCGATGAGGAAAAACTCTTCGGGATATTCAAGGAACTGGAATTCCGCACCCTTGCCGACCGCATCCGTCGCCGTCTCGACTCCGACCGCAAATCCCAATCCGACAACCGACAACCGACAACCGACAACCGACAACGGACAACGGACAACGGACAACGGACAACGGACAACGAACAACCCTCCCTCTTCGATTTCGACGCAGAAGAGCAAGCACCAGCTGTCGAGGTCCAGCCGATTGCCCCTGGTTCATTGGGCAAAGGCTGCATTGAAGTCACTGATGCCGATGGCATCGCAGCAATGAAGTCTGCTATAGAGAAAGCCGGCAAAGTCGGCGCGTATCTGCTTACAGTAGGCGAAAACGACATGGATGCCACCTGGAAATCTTCGGCTTTTGCCATACAGGATGGCAGATCCTGGATTATCGGCAATTCTATTCCGGGTGGGAAAGAGGCAGTGGCTGAAATTCTTGCCAACCCCATTATTTTGAAGGTGTCGCTGGCCTCCAAGCGTGATATGGTGATTGCCCGCAGAGAACGCCCTGATGGTGGGTCAAATCCCCATGCAATCCGTAATTTCCACGACGTGACGATAGCCCACTATCTGCTTGAGCCCGAATTGCGCCACACCCCCGAACTTCTTGCCGACAAATATTTGGGTTATTCATTGCCGGCAGATCCAAGCCCCGCCATTCTCGCCGAACTTTGTCTGAAAATTGACGACACCCTGACCGAGCAACTGAAAAGGGAAGATCTCTATCGGCTTTACACCGACATGGAGCTTCCCCTCGTGCCGGTGCTTGCCGACATGGAATATGTCGGAGTCAGAATCGACACGTTTGCACTCCGCTCAGCCGCTGAGGGAATGGAAGAAAAATCCCGCATACTCTGCGATGAGATATATGCTATAGCCGGAGAGGAGTTCAACGTGGGAAGTCCGGCACAGGTAGGTGAGATTCTTTTCGGCAAGATGAAACTTGACCCCAAGGCGAAAAAGACAAAGTCCGGTCAATACTCCACTTCAGAGGAGGTGCTTGAAAAAGTGGCGTGGATGAGTCCCATAGTGGGGAAGATTCTTGAGTACCGACAAATCAAGAAACTCCTTTCCACTTATCTGAATGCCCTCCCGGAGGTAATAAACCCCGGGACGGGGAGAATCCATACCAACTACAACCAGACGGTTACGGCCACAGGGCGATTGTCGTCATCCTCTCCCAACCTGCAGAACATTCCGGTGCGCGATGAGATGGGGCGCGACATCCGCAAGGCTTTCATCCCATCTGATGGAAATCTCTATTTCTCTGCCGACTATAGCCAGATTGAATTGCGGCTGGTGGCAGACTTTGCCCACGATGAGACGATGATAGAGGGTTTCCGCAATGGCGACGACATTCATGCCATCACGGCAGCGAAAATATTCCACAAACCGGTGGAGGATGTGACTCCTGATGAACGCCGCAAGGCCAAAACAGCGAATTTCGGTATCCTATACGGAATAACATCTTTCGGACTTGCATCCCGGCTCCAGATTCCACGCAGGGAGGCAAAAGAACTTATCGACAATTATTTCGCCACTTTCCCCACCATCCACAACTACATGAACGAGAGTGTGCTTGAGGCAAGGGAGAAAGGATATGCAATCACAAAGTTGGGACGCAAACGTCGTCTGCCCGACATCAACAGCAAAAACCCGGTGGTGCGCGGATATGCCGAGCGCAATGCCATCAACGCTCCGGTGCAGGGGTCGGCTGCCGACATAATGAAGCTCGCCATGGTGCGCATCTGGAACGAGATGCAGCGGCTTGGACTCAGTTCGAAGATGATCATGCAGGTTCATGACGAATTGAATTTCGATGTGGTGCCGGAAGAGGCTCCAAAGCTTCAGGAGATAGTGATGAGAGAGATGGAAGGGGCGTGGAAAGGCTGTGTGCCGCTGACAGCCTCGGGCGGTGTGGGGGCCAACTGGCTGGAAGCACACTAAATAATTGAGAATTGAGAATTGAGAATTAAAAATTGAAATACTATGAGCAATATCAAAAGTATCGGTATCCTCACTTCGGGAGGAGATGCGCCGGGCATGAATGCGGCAATTCGCGCCGTGACCCGCGCCGGCATTTATTCAGGATTCAAGGTCTACGGTATCTACCGTGGTTATAAGGGACTTATCGCAGATGAGATAGAGGAATTCTCCACCCAAAATGTATCGAATATCATCCAACGTGGCGGCACAATACTGAAGACCGCCCGCTGCAAGGAGTTTGAGACTCCGGAGGGCCGCCAGTGTGCCTATGATGTGCTGAAGCGCCATGGCATCGACAGCCTATGCGTGATTGGCGGCAACGGTTCGCTGACCGGTGCACGAATCTTCGCCAATGAGTTCCAATATCCAATCGTAGGTCTTCCCGGGACCATCGACAATGACCTTGCCGGCACGGATTCCACAATCGGCTACGACACAGCCCTCAATACCATTATGGAATGTGTCGATAAAATCCGCGACACAGCGACGAGCCATGAGCGGCTCTTCTTCATAGAGGTGATGGGGCGCGATGCCGGTTTCCTTGCACTAAACGGTGCAATAGCATCCGGTGCGGAGGCAGCCATCATCCCGGAAATATCCACAGAGGTGGACCAACTTGCCGAACTGATCAAAAACGGATTCCGCAAGTCGAAAAACTCCTCGATTGTGCTTGTGGCGGAATCTCCGGTCACCGGTGGCGCAATGGGATTGGCACAGCGCGTGAAGGATGAATATCCCAACTATGACGTACGCGTGTCAATCCTCGGCCATCTGCAGCGCGGTGGAAGCCCGACAGCTTTCGACCGCATCATAGCATCGCGCATGGGCGCGGCTGCCGTGGATGCGCTTCTCGATGACCAACGCAATGTCATGATTGGAATCCGCAACGACGAGATTGTGTATGTGCCATTCGTGAAAGCGGTGCAGCAGGGAGTGAAGACTATCAACCGCGAAAAATTCCAGACATTACGCCGACTCTCCATCTGATGGGAAAACACTCAAAGAGTAAAACAATCATTGCCATCAACCGCGCCCTGCTCTCGGCAACATTCCGGGGGCTGGGTGCGTTGCCATGGCCAGTGCTTCGGGGTCTGTCGTCGATTGTGGCCTTTCTTGCCTATAGGGTGGTGCGCTACAGAGTGTCGTTGTGTCGCTACAACATATCCTCATCGTTTCCTGAGATGTCGAATTGGGAGGTTAAATCCACGATGCGCAAGTTCTATTCTTTCCTTGCCGACTATTTCATCGAGACAGTGAAACTTGGCTCGATGAGCGCCGGTGAGATGCGTCGCCGCATGAGGTTTGAGAACATAGAGAAGGTCAACGCGGATTTGCGCGAGGGAAGGAATGTAAGCCTCTTTTTAGGGCATTTCTGCAACTGGGAGTGGGTGTCGAGTATGCCGCTTTGGCTTGACCTCTCCGCCGGAGCGGTCCCCTGCCAGATATATCATCCGCTCTCGAATGTGGCGGCTGATGAGGTGTTTGGAAAAATACGCAGCCGCTTCGGGGCCACCAACCTTCCGATGGCAACCTCCGCAAAGACACTTATGGAGATGAATGCCAAAGGCATACCAACCATAACCGGATACATTGCGGATCAGGCACCCGCAAAACGTGCCATCCACCATTGGCTTGAATTCCTGAATCATGACACTGCGGTTTTTACAGGAGCAGAGAAAATAAGCCGGAAGATCAACGCCACGGCCTATTATGTGTTTATGGAGAGGACCGGTCGCAATGAATATGTGGCAAGGTTTGAGAAATTGTCCAATGACCTGGCTGAGGAAGATGAGAATGCTCTGACAGAAAGATTCTTCATATCGCTTGAAGACAACATCCGCAGCCATCCCCCGCTATGGCTTTGGTCTCACCGGAGGTGGAAATATATGCACATAGGGACAAATATAGAGCCTAATTTCCTGATGCCGCCAAAATATTGGCCCAAGTAGAAATTGGTAAAACCGGCGAAATGAGCCGTATAAAAACGTAGAATCAGAATAAAAAGCAAGAAAGATAATTAAAATTTCAATAATTTTAATTATCTTTGCACCATATTCCGCCACGCAAAATCAACCATAAAAACAACAATAACATCTATGGAACAAGTATTCGCGTATATCATCGGACTCGGAGCAGCAGTGATGATGCCTGTCATCTTCACCATTCTCGGTGTCTGCATTGGTATCAAGCTCGGCGATGCGCTAAAAAGTGGCCTTAAGGTCGGTGTCGGCTTTATCGGACTCTCTATAGTGACTGCATTGCTGACGTCTGCACTCGGCCCCGCCCTGCAGACAGTGGTCGATATCTACGACCTCCAACTTAAAGTATTCGATATGGGCTGGCCAGCCGCCGCATCTGTTGCCTACAACACGGCCGTAGGTGCATTCATCATTCCGGTTTGCCTTGGAGTCAACCTGCTGATGCTCCTGACCAAGACCACCCGCACTGTCAACATCGACCTTTGGAACTACTGGCATTTCGCCTTCATCGGGGCAGTGGTCTTTTTCGCCACAGAGTCTTTGATGTGGGGATTCTTCGCCGCTATCATCTGCTACATCATCACTCTTGTGCTTGCCGACATGACGGCGTTTAAATTCCAGCGTTTCTATAAGGACATGGATGGCATTTCAATTCCCCAGCCTTTCTGCGCCGGTTTTGCGCCGTTCGCATGGATTATCAACAAGGGACTCGACAAAATTCCGGGTCTCAACAAGATTGAGATTGATGCAGAGGGAATGAAGAAGAAATTCGGTCTCCTCGGCGAGCCGCTATTCCTTGGCGTAGTGGTGGGAGTCGGCATCGGTTGCCTCACCTGCAAATCGTGGGGTGAGATTGTAGACAATATTCCGCAGATCCTTACACTCGGCATCAAGATGGGTGCCGTGATGGAACTGATCCCGCGAGTGACAGTTCTCTTCATCGAAGGTCTGAAACCGATTTCGGATGCCACGCGCAGCCTTATTGCCCGCAAGTTCAAGGGTGCCGACGGTCTCAACATCGGTATGTCGCCGGCTCTTGTCATCGGTCATCCAACCACACTCGTGGTTTCTCTCCTTCTTATCCCCTGCACTCTGCTTCTTGCCGTGATACTTCCCGGCAACCAGTTCCTGCCATTGGCATCACTCGCCGGCATGTTCTATATCTTCCCGCTGGTGCTTCCCTTCACCAAGGGCAATGTGCTGAAGACATTCATTATCGGATTGATAGTGATTATCGGTGGACTTTACATGGTGACCAATATGGCACCTGACTTCACCCTTGCCGCCCACGATGTGTATGAGGCAACCGGCGACTCAGCCGTGGCTATCCCCTCCGGATTTGATGGAGGGTCGCTCGACTTCGCATCCTCGCCGCTTGCCTGGGTAATCTATCAGTGTTCGGTAAATCTCAAATATCTCGGAGTGGGCATCCTCTGCCTGATCACTTGCGGCATGGTGGCATGGAACCGCCGCCAGATTTCGCGCAATCAGGCGGCCATGATCAAGGACAACTCCGACCGCCTCGAGGGAAATATCTAATATCAAATTTCGCTATGCTAAATTTGAAGTTTAGAGTTTAGAGTTTAAAGTTTATGGTTTAGTTTATCTTTATCAGAAGTTCTTCAAAGTTGCAATACCAACAAATTAAACCCTAAACCCTAAACCTTAAACTTTAAGTCGGGCAAAGCGAGGCTTAAATTATAATAACAATGAAAAAAATACTGCTTTTCATCGCTGCCCTTTCAGCCGCCGCATCTATGTCGGCCCAGGTCAGCTACACCATCCAGCGCCAATGTCATCCCGACGACGTGAAAAAGTATGACACCACCCAACTCCGCGACCGCTTCGTGATGGAGGAGGTGATGACTGAAAACAAAATCACCGTGATTTATTCCATGTATGAGCGGCTCATCTTCGGTGGATGCGTCCCTGTGGGCAAGACTGTGGTTCTCGAGACAATCGACCCTCTGAAGGCTGAGTATTTCCTCGAACGCCGAGAACTCGGAGTAATCAACACCGGCGGCGACGGCATAGTGACTGTAGACGGCAAGGAATATGAACTTCAGTTTAAGGATGCGCTCTATGTCGGTTGCGGCAACAAGGAAGTTACTTTCCGCAGCAAGGACGATGCCAATCCCGCCCATTTCTACATCAACTCCACTCCGGCATACAAACAGTATAAGACCCAGCTAATCACCATCGATGGCCGCAGGGGTAGCATAAAGGCCAACCGCCTGCACTTCGGCAGTCTCGAGGAGAGCAACGACCGCTACATCAACCAGCTCATCACCAACAATGTGCTTGAGGAGGGTCCCTGCCAACTTCAGATGGGTCTCACCGAACTTCTCCCGGGCAGCGTATGGAACACAATGCCGGCGCATACCCACGACCGCCGCTGTGAAAACTATTTCTATTTCAACCTTACCCCCGGCAATGCCATCTGCCACCTAATGGGAGAGCCTCAGGAAAACCGCGTGGTATGGCTTCACAACGAGCAGGCCATCATGAGTCCCGAATGGAGCATCCACTGTGCAGCCGGCACCTCCAACTACATGTTTATCTGGGGTATGGGCGGCGAAAACCTCAACTACAACGACAAGGACGAAATCAAATATCTCGACATGCGGTAGTGGCCGGACTCCATCTTTGACAGATTAAAATTAAAATACGCCCCCTTGGCTTCTGAAAATCAGGAGCCAAGGGGTCGCTTATTTTATGCGATTAATGTAGCACCATCTGCCTTAGGGATTTTCTCCTGAAGAGATAGCAGATGAATTGAAAATCATCGAGAGCCTATAAAGTGTGCCGCTCCGAGATAAATCGCTGCCCTCGCCAAGAAGGGCAACGGGATGTGGTGAAGCATCTGGCTTATTCCTAAAATTGGCATAAATGTCAATTAACGACAGCGGCTACCATGAGCATTTCATTGGCCGATGCGGTAGTCTCTTCATAGTTCCTACAGAGCCGTCGGAAGTTATCAAGCCAAGCAAAAGTTCGTTCAACAACCCATTGTTTCTTGGCCGGAATAAATTTTCCGCTATAGTTGGAATGAGTTATTTCCACATCTATGTCAAAATCATGTTTGGCAGCTTCGACAAATTTTCCGTTAAGAGTATCAGACATAAAACGAGTATGCAATGGCTTCAATAAAAGTGAAATATCGCCCATCATCTGTCGAGGACAGGGAGGGCGCAATCTACTATCAAATTATCCATGACCGAAAGGTACGTCAGCTCAATACTGACTACCATGTCTTCGCCTACGAATGGGATGAGTCCCGTTCTATGGTGACTGCCAAAGCCAACAGCGAACGTAAATCATTCATTCTCTCAATCCGTGAACGTATCCGTTGGGACGTTGAGCGTCTCACCAAGATAGACAAGAGACTGGATACCGAAGGGTTGTCCTACACGTCCGACGATGTGATAGACGAGTTCAAACGCTATGAGAAAGAATACTCGCTCTTTAATTTCATGGAGTCGCTGATTATCAAGTTCAAGCAAAACGGCAAGACTCGCACGTCAGAAACCTATACTGCCACGCTCAACAGTTTCAAAAAGTTCCGCAAGGATGAAGACCTGATGCTGGGCTGCCTTACCTCTGAAATCATGGAGGCATACGAAGCATGGCATAAGAACAAAGGCAACTCGCCCAACACTATCTCGTTCTACACCCGGATTCTTCGTGCAGTCTATAACCGTGCCGTTGAAGAAGAAATCATAGAAAATCGCAATCCATTCCGTCACGTCTATACCGGAGTGGATAAGACGGTTAAGCGAGCATTACCTCTGACTATAATAAAGAAAATCAAGGCACTTGATTTATTGCTTACCCCATCACTTGAATATGCAAGAGATATGTTTCTTATGAGCTTCTTTCTTCGTGGAATGAGCTTCATCGACATGGCATATCTGAAGAAAACCGACCTCAAAAATGGCTCAATTGTCTATCGCCGTCGCAAGACCGGCCAGCAACTTACAATAGGCTGGACCCCGGAAATGCAGTCACTACTTGACAAGTATCCCGACAATCCAACTCAATACCTTCTGCCCATAATCATGACTGCCGGTTGCAATGAGCGATGCGCCTACCGCAACGTCGGTTACAACATCAACCACAACCTGAAGAAGATTACCGAAATGGTCGGAGTCCAAGTTCCCATTACCATGTATGTCGCCCGTCACTCATGGGCTTCAGCCGCCAAAGCCAAAGGCATCCCCCTCAGCGTAATCAGCGAAGGAATGGGCCACGACTCCGAAGCCACCACCCAAATCTACCTCGCCTCCCTCGACACCTCCGTCGTTGACAAAGCCAATGACCTCATACTAAAGTCCCTGTAAATACACGAACGCCACGGTGCCTCCGCATCGTGGCTATTTTGTTTAGCATCCATCCAAATCTCTTGGCAAGAGATACTTAATCGACTGCAAAGTTACTAAAAAAATCTGATATTTAGAGCATCACAAACAAATAAATCTATCATTTTATTCAAAATATTTTTCGTTTGTTTAGCAAAAACTTTAAGTC
>CAYMBR010000068.1:0-11093 GCA_964388725.1 uncultured Sangeribacter sp.
ACCAATCTGGTTAACCTTAACGAGGATGGAGTTTGCGCATCCGTTGGCGATACCTTTTTCAAGATATTTAACGTTGGTCACGAAGAAATCGTCACCTACGAGCTGGCAACGGTCACCGATAAGATCTGTGAGGATCTTCCAGCCTCCCCAGTCGTTCTCGTCCATACCGTCCTCGATTGAGTCGATAGGATATTTTGTGATGAGTTCTTCGAGGAACTTAGCCTGTTCAGCGCTGGTGAGCTTCTTGCCGTTAACTTCCTTCTCAGCACCGTTCTTGAGGTGGGTATAGTCATATACTCCATCATGATAGAACTCTGAAGAAGCGCAGTCGAGACCGATGGTCACGTCCTTGCCGGGTTCGTAGCCAGCTTTCTTGATAGCCTCAACGATTACATTGAGTGCATCTTCTGTGCCGTCGAGTTTCGGGGCGAAACCGCCTTCATCACCAACTGCAGTGGAAAGGCCGCGGGCCTTAAGCACGCTCTTGAGGTTGTGGAATACCTCTGTGCCCATGCGGATGCCTTCCTTGAAAGAGGGAGCACCGATTGGACGAATCATGAATTCCTGGAAGCAGATGGGGGCATCGGAGTGAGCGCCACCGTTGATGATGTTCATCATAGGAACGGGGAGAACGTATGTGTTGCATCCACCGATGTATTTATAGAGGGGAAGGTCAAGATACTCAGCTGCCGCCTTGGCTGTGGCGAGAGATACGCCAAGAATTGCGTTTGCGCCAAGTCTGCTTTTGGTTTCAGTGCCGTCGAGTTTGATCATTGCCTCGTCAACACCAATCTGGTCAAGTGCTGAATGACCGATGAGAAGGTCGCGGATAGGGCCGTTTACGTTGGCTACTGCCTTGAGGACACCCTTGCCCATGTAGCGGCTCTTGTCGCCGTCGCGGAGCTCGAGAGCTTCGTTTTCACCTGTGGATGCTCCGGAGGGGACTGCTGCGCGTCCTATTACGCCGGATTCGAGGATTACGTCAACTTCTACTGTCGGATTGCCGCGTGAGTCAAGAATCTCACGACCGATTACATTTGCAATTTTCATATCTGTATGAAAAGTTTAAGTTATTTGGGGTTATACTTAGTCTATTGGAATAGGCTGTGTTTTCACGTGCAAAGATAATATTTTTTTTTGACCCAATCAAGCATTTCAAGTTAAAAAAAGATATTTATATGTCAAAAAGTAATGAATTATTGTTTTATTAGTATGGAAGCTAACCCCGCATTGCTCACCGGCGGCCAGTTGGGTCAACTGGCTACTGCAGCCCTCCCCTTTCATCCTCTGGAAGGGCAGGCCTTTGCCATCTACAAAATGGCGGAATTTGTAATATCCGGAATGTGGCGCGATGTATTCGTGCTAAATGGTTATGCCGGTACCGGAAAAACAAGTGTTGTGGCTGCACTAATTAAGGCTCTTAACCAATGCAAGATAAAGACCGTGGTTCTCGCTCCGACAGGAAGAGCTGCTAAAATTTCTGGCAACATGGCCGGAAAACAGGCTTCCACTATCCACCGCCGCATCTATCACACCGAAATTAACGGCACAAACACTACAGTCAAATTAATTGCCAACCCCTCGCAAAACACTGTTTTCATTGTGGATGAGGCTTCCATGATTACCGACAGCAACCGTGGATCGCTGCTCATTGACCTTGTCAAATACGTATATTCCGGCCAGGGATGCAAGATGATTCTTGTCGGCGACACTGCACAGCTTCCGCCCGTCGGCCAGTCTGACTCTCCGGCAATGAACATCGAGCGACTGAAACAGATTGGTCTTGCACCATTCACCCACACTCTCGACATACCCGTGCGTCAGGCCGCCGAAAGTGGAATACTCTATAATGCCACCATTGTGCGACAAATGCTCGAAAAACTCCTGAATGGAGAAATCACAGGGCTGCAAAATGGACAACTGCCGTTGAAACTTACTGGATTCCCAGACATCCGTGCCGTGAGCAGTATGGATCTCGCTGATGAGTTGAGCACATCATGGAGCACGGTCGGAGTCGAAGACACCCTTATCATCACGCGCAGCAACGGTCGCGCCAACCGTTTCAACCAGGCCATACGCAATATGGTGATGTATGCAGAAGAACCACTTCAACAGGGCGACAGGCTTATCATTGCAAAAAATGATTACTATTGGGGACGTGTCAACAAAATGAAGACATTCCTTGCCAATGGCGAAACTGTAACTGTGAAATGGGTCGGAAAACCAGAAAAGGCCTACGGCAGATGGTTTGTAGATACAGAACTTACTCTCGCCGATGGCTCCGAAATATCGGCCAAGATTATGCTCAAATCGCTTATGACCGAAGGCCCCGCCATCCCACGGCAAGAAATGCAGCATTTCTTCGAAATTGTGCTCAATGAAGAGGAAGGTGCGGGTGCCAACGAAAAGATAATGGCTGCAATGGAAAACCCCTATTATAATGCGCTTCAGGTGAAATATGCCTATTGCGTCACCTGCCACAAGGCACAGGGCGGACAGTGGCGACATGTATATATAGATATGGGTGGAATTCCTGAAGATGCCATGGGAATAGATTTTTCCCGATGGCTCTACACCGCCCTAACCCGTGCCTCCGAAAAAGTCTTTATCCTCGGCACCCGCACTTCCGATTAAGCCCCCCATCCCATCATTTTGTCAATATATCAACTCTTTCCATCATTTTGTCAACATGTCAAAATGTCATTTTGTCAAAAACATAATATCTTAATTGCATATCTCGCAAAAAATTAGTAACTTTGCAAACTGAATTGAAATATACTACAGTATCAACTCTTAAGGTAAACTAAAAATAAGAAAAAAAGAATGAAAGCATACGTATTCCCTGGCCAGGGTGCCCAGTTTGTGGGCATGGGCAAAGACCTCTACGACAACAATGCGGAGGTTCGCGAAATGTTTGAGAAAGCCAACGAAATTCTCGGTTTCCGCATCACAGACCTCATGTTTGAGGGCACTGAAGAAGACCTCCGTCAGACCAAGGTGACCCAACCTGCCATTTTCCTCCACAGCGTTGGTCTTGCCAAGAGCCTTGGCGATGAGTTCCAGCCCGACATGGTGGCCGGTCACAGTCTCGGTGAGTTCTCCGCCCTCGTGGCCGCCGGTGCCCTCAGCTTCGAGGAAGGTCTAAAACTCGTCAGCAAACGTGCACACGCCATGCAGAAAGCATGCGAAAAACAACCTTCAACAATGGCTGCTGTTCTCGCTCTCCCTGATGAAAAGGTTGAGGAAATATGCGCCGGAATTGATGAGATTGTCGCTCCCGCCAACTACAACTGCCCCGGTCAGGTCGTAATATCCGGCTCTATCGAAGGCATCGACAAAGCTTGCGAGCAACTCCTCGCCGCAGGTGCAAAACGCGCCCTGAAACTAAAGGTGGGAGGTGCTTTCCACTCTCCGCTGATGCAGCCGGCTCAGGAGGAACTGACCGAAGCCATCGAGGCCGCAAAGTTTGAGACTCCACGCTGTCCGGTTTATCAGAATGTGGATGGCAAACCCCATACCGACCCAGAAGAAATCAAGGCAAACCTTGTAAAGCAGCTCACAGGAGCCGTACGCTGGACACAGGACGTTGAGGCTATGATTGCCGATGGTGCCGACGAGTTTATCGAACTCGGTCCGGGCAATGTGCTCCAGGGTCTCGTAAAGAAAATCAATAAAACTGTAGCCACAAGCGGAAAACAATGAACGTAGCCATAGTAGGAGCAAGCGGAGCTGTGGGCCACGAGTTTCTCCGCGTTCTCGACGAGCAGAATTTTCCCATCGACAATCTCCGCCTGTTCGGTTCTTCGCGCAGCGCCGGCACATCAATGGGATTCAAGGGGAAATCATACGTCATTGAGGAATTGACAGAAGATTCCGATTTCAGCGGCGTTGACATAGCGTTCACTTCAGCCGGTGCCGGTACATCGAAGAAATTTGCAAATGTCATCACCGAACACGGCACTCTGATGATCGACAACTCCTCTGCATTCCGCATGGATGCCGATGTTCCCCTTGTAGTGCCCGAAGTCAATGGCACTGACGCTCTCAACCGCCCACGCAACATCATTGGCAATCCAAACTGCACCACAATCCAGATGGTGGTAGCTCTCAAACCCATCAACGACCTTTCGAAAATACTGAAGGTTCATGTGGCCACCTATCAGGCTGCAAGCGGCGCCGGTGCCTCTGCAATGGAGGAACTGAAGCATCAGTATGTTGAAATCAACGAGGGTAAGACACCGACAGTTGAGAAATTCGTATATCAGTTGGCATATAATGTAATCCCCCATATCGATGTATTCACAGAAAACGACTACACCAAGGAGGAGATGAAGATGTACAACGAAACGCGCAAGATCATGCACAGCGATGACGTCGCCGTCAGTGCAACCTGCGTTCGCGTTCCGGTTCTTCGCGCCCACAGCGAGGCAATCTGGGTTGAGACCGAGCGCCCACTAAGCGTAGAAGAGGTCCGCAAGGCTTTTGAAAATGCAGGAGGTCTCGTAGTCGTAGATAATCCGGTCAACAAGGAATATCCGATGCCTCTTCAGGTTGCCGACAAAGATCCGGTGTATGTGGGTCGTCTGAGAAAAGACCTCTCCAACCCCAACGGCCTTGCTTTCTGGGTGGTGGGAGACCAAATCAAAAAGGGAGCAGCCCTCAACGCGGTGCAAATCGCCCAATGGTTGCTCAAAAATGACCCTTCACTAAGTATTAAAAAATATTAAAATTTAAAACAACGGCAACCTTTTGTAGGTTACCGTTGTTTTACTATCGAAAGAAAGAAATTAGTTTCATGATGTTAGGTTAGTAAAATGTATTATGGAAAGCACAGAACAGCGGCCTTTTGTGAAAATGGTCGCTGTTCATTTTATACAATATAAAAATCAGGATACCTACGTAGGCATCCTGATTTTTAACTTTTAATTTTTAATTTTTAATTTTTTAGCGCAGCTATAGAGGCCTTGATTGCCGCTATCTTCTCGGTGGCATCGCTCTGCTTCTTTCTTTCCAGAGCAATGACCTTCTCCGGCGCATTTGCCACGAATTTTTCATTGGAGAGTTTTTTCTCCACTCCTGCAAGGAATCCCTCGTAATATTTCAGATTCTTCTCCAGTTTGGCAAGTTCTTCCTCAACATTGATTTTGTCGGCAAGCGGCACACTGTATTCCACCGGACCAACGAGGAATGCAACCGATGTTGCTCCCTTTTCCTCAATCGGAGTGATACCGCTTAGATTTCCCATCTTTACAAGTATGGAATCCAACGCCGGGTCATGAGAGCCTTTCACCTCAAGGGCAATTTCTTCTTTATTGGCAATTTGACGCTGCTTGCGGATGGCACGAACACCTGTGACTATCTCTTTCAGTCCTTCGAATTTGGCAAGCAAAGCGTCATCCACCTCTCCGGGAGCGGGCAATGTGGTGTTCATGATGCTGTCGCCATCCTTGCGCTCTGCAAGATGCTGCCACAACTCTTCTGTGATAAACGGCATGAAGGGATGGAGCAGCTGCAAAAGCATCTCGAAGAATTTCATTGTCTCCTTATATGTTGGTCCATCGATTGGGCTACCGTAGGCAGGTTTGATAATCTCGAGATACCAGCTTGAGAACTCGTCCCAGAAAAGTTTATAGACGGCCATCAAAGCTTCTGAAATGCGGAACTTACCCATCAGGTCCTCCACCTCGTTCATGGTCTTGTGGAGTTGCGAGCGGAACCATTCGACTGCCAATTCGCTACTCTCCGGCTGCTCAGCTGCCTCATCCACATTCCATCCCTGGATAAGGCGGAAGGCATTCCATATCTTGTTGGCAAAGTTTCGTCCTTGCTCCACAAGTGCATCGTCATACATGATGTCATTGCCGGCAGGAGCTGAAAGCATAAGCCCCATGCGCACTCCGTCTGCACCAAACTTGTCGATAAGTTCCAATGGATCGGGGGAGTTGCCAAGTGATTTGCTCATCTTGCGACCAATCTTGTCGCGGACAATGCCTGTGAAATAGACGTTGCTGAAGGGCTTGTCACCAACATACTCGTATCCGGCCATTATCATTCGGGCCACCCAGAAGAAGATGATGTCCGGACCGGTCACAAGTGTGGCGGTCGGATAATAGTATTTCAATTCTTCGTTGTTGGGGTCAAGAATGCCGTTGAAAAGCGTCACGGGCCATAGCCAGCTGCTAAACCATGTGTCAAGTGCTCCCTCATCCTGAACAAGATCCTCTTCCTTTAGATCCTTTCCGCTTTCCTTGCGGGCGCGTTCGAGTGCAGCTTCCTTGGTCTCGCCCACTGCGATCTTGGTCTCTCCATCCACATCGTAATAGTATGCCGGAATACGGTGTCCCCACCAAAGCTGACGGCTTATGCACCAGTCCTGGATGTTTTCAAGCCAAAGGCGATAAGTGGTCTTATATTTCTCCGGGACAAACTTGATGTAGTCTTCCATCACTGGGGAGAGGGAGATGTCGGCAAAGTGGCGCATCTTGATAAACCATTGAAGCGACAGACGCGGCTCAATGGCAACTTTTGTACGCTCGGAATATCCCACGTTGTTGGTGTAGTCCTCCACCTTTTCCATAAGACCAGCCTCTTCAAGGTCATTGGCTATCTGCTTGCGGACTTCAAAGCGGTCCATACCGGCATATTTGCCACCATTCTCATTGAGAGTGGCATCTTCATTAAAGATGTCGATGGTCTCAAGGTTATGGGTCTTGCCCAGCATATAGTCGTTTTTGTCATGTGCTGGCGTTACTTTAAGGCAACCGGTACCGAAATCTATCTCCACATAGCGGTCCTCTATTACCGGAATCACCCTTCCCGCTAGAGGAACAATGACTTTTTTGCCTTTCAGCCAGGCATTCTTCGGATCCTTGGGGTTAATGCACATCGCGGTATCGCCCATGATTGTTTCCGGGCGAGTGGTTGCAACGACTGCATAACGGCCCTCGGTATCATCTGCCACGTAATAGCGAAGGTAATAAAGTTTGGAGTGTTCCTGCACAAAGTTCACCTCATCGTCTGAAATCGCTGTCTTGTTTTTCGGATCCCAATTGACCATTCTGAGTCCACGATAGATGAGGCCTTTGTCGTAAAGGTCGCAGAAAACTTTCGTTACGCTCTTTGAGCGGAGTTCATCCATGGTGAATGCGGTGCGGTCCCAG
Source organism: uncultured Sangeribacter sp. (assembly GCA_964388725.1). GTDB lineage: Bacteria > Bacteroidota > Bacteroidia > Bacteroidales > Muribaculaceae > Lepagella. The sequence continues at coordinate 7,161 of CAYMBR010000068.1, forward strand.
TCGCAGCTTGCGCCCAACTTGCGGAGCTGCTGGAGGATGATGCCGCCGTGGGTATGTGTCCAATCCCACGCATATTCGAGGAATTGCTCGCGTGTGAGGTCTGTTTTCTTGATTCCCTGTTCGGCAAGTTTCTGTATCACCTTTGTCTCTGTGGCGATGGCGGCATGGTCGGTGCCGGGAACCCAAAGTGCATTCTTGCCCATCATGCGGGCACGGCGGATAAGGATATCCTGGATAGTATTGTTGAGCATGTGACCCATGTGAAGCACACCGGTTACGTTTGGTGGCGGGATCACAATGCAATATGGTTCTCTTTCATCAGGTGTGGAGTGGAACATTTTGTGGCGTTCCCAATACTCATACCATTTGTCCTCAACCTCATGAGGATTGTATTTCGATGCTAATTCAGACATACGTTCTTATTTTGAATGTTGAATGTTGTATTTCGTTTGTTTCAAGTCGCAAAATTAGCAAAAATTTCTGACATGGGCAAGTAATTCATTAAGGGATAGCGGCTGCGGATTTTCAATTACGTGAGCACTGTGTGCCACCATACCGATGACTTCTTCCGGAGTATGCCTGCTGCGCAGCTGCTCCATTGAATACGCATGGTCTCTCTTAGACAGACGAACACCATCCGAATTATATATAAGAGGAACATGTATATATTCCGGAGGGGTGAAACCCAAAAGGTTATATAGATATATCTGTTGTGCTGCCGAAAGAAGAAGGTCATCGCCACGAACAACTTCAGTGACACCCATAAGTGCATCATCAACAACTACAGCCAACTGATAGGACCACGCGCCATCTCCCCTGCGAAGTACAAAATCGCCACAATGACGTGCAAGATTTACACTTTGAAGTCCTTTTATATTGTCGGCATACATTATCTCTATATCCGGCACAGCAATTCTGATTGCCGCTCCTAAAGTCTCAATGAATTTTGTCGGCAATTTTGCAGGTCGACATTTACCCTTATACACCACCCTTCCATCCAACTCGTGAGGAGCCTGCGTAGCCATAATGTCTGCACGGGTACAATGACAAGGATAGCAAAGACCTGTGGCTTTAAGTTGATCAAGATAATGCTCATATATGTCATGTCGAAGACTTTGCATATATGGGCCATTCTCTCCTTTTCCATCTATCCCTCCTTCATCCCATTCAAGACCAAGCCAGAGCAGATCGTCTTCAATAAGACGTGCATATTCCATCTTGCTCCGTTGCGGATCAAGATCCTCGATTCGGAGAATCCACTTGCCTCCTCTTGCCTTTACCGACAACCAAGACAGCAATGCCGTGTATATATTGCCGAAATGCATCCTTCCTGAAGGGGAGGGAGCGAATCTGCCCTTTATCAATTCACAATGCATAATTCACAATGCACAATTAATCATTTATAAATTGGGATTTTTTGAGAAAATGCTATGGTTATGATGTGTCCCTCAGATTCCCAGGATGAAAGGTTCATGTCTATGACATTTTCATCACTCAACCGGATTGTCGCCTTCCCATATTTATCCGGTGTCGCCGATTTAATGTCTTTGGCTATTTTTGGAAGAGATATGATCCTGTAATCTTCCTTCAGATCAGGCACTGCTCCAAGCGCAGCTTTATATAGAGCCTCTTTGCATGTCCAGGCGAGGATGTAAGAGGTTGTCGGTTGTCGGTTGTCAGTTATCGGTTGTTGATTATCAGCCGTGGGGTCGGAGACAGGTGGCAGGAGCTTCTGCTCTTCTTCCGAGAGAAATTTGTCGCGGACTTTAAGAACCTGACTGCGGTCGGCTTTTTCGATGTCTATGCCTATAGATGTGCGGATATTGAATTCCTGAAGGTTTATGTCGGGTGTCTTTGGTATGGATGCAACCACAAGATAATGCGATGTATGCGACACTGAGATTCTCTGCGGCACATTCTCAAGCAGCGGTGCCCCGTTTTCGAGATGCACTATGCTGCGATAGTCACCTGCAGACTCTGAAAATATCTGCATGGCAAAAAGTTTCCACACTTTCGCAGACTTCTCTTCAGCCCCATATATTTCCTCCACCGCCACTCCGCATGGTGCCACACTCCTCTGATATATAAATTCACCCACTTCTGAAATCCTTATTTTTTAATTCTTAATTTTTAATTTACCAACGACACTCTTATCTTCGTTATCCTGTGCTTCTCCATCTGCATGATGAGAAAGCGAAGGTTGCCAAGCTGCAGAGATTCCTTGTTTTCGGGAAAATCACCCTTGATCTCGAGCATCAGACCAGCAAGTGTCTCTGCCTCTCCTATGTCGCCAAGCGTCTCCTCCTCTATATCCATCACACGGCAGAAATCACTTATTGGGATTTTTGCGTCAAAAACGTATGTATTATTGCCAAGTTTCTTATAGAGATTCTGACTCTCGTCGTACTCATCATCTATCTCCCCTACTATCTCCTCTATCACATCCTCTAAGGTTACAATGCCCTGGGTATCGCCATATTCATCAATGACAATGGCAATGTGCATTTTTTTCTTGCGGAAGTCCTCAAGAAGGTCATCGAGTGAACGAGATTCCGGCACGAAATATGCATCGCGTATCAATGCCTGCCAGCGGAACTTAGGATCTTCCGTACCGATATATGGCAAGAGGTCCTTTGAGTAAAGAATGCCCTTGATCGTGTCTTGCGAACGGTCATAGACCGGTATGCGGCTATAACCTGATTTTACAATCACATCCACCACCTCAGGAAATTCCGCATGATATTCTATATCTGTGACATCCACTCGTGAAATCATAATCTCACTTGCTTCCTTATCGCCAAAAGTCAGAATACCCTCAAGCAACTCCTTGTCTTGTCCCTCTTGAAGGTCTGAAATCTCAAGTGCTTTTTCAAGTTCGTCGGTAGTGACATTCACCTGTTTTTGGGCCACGACCTTCTTTATTACAATCGAAGACTTCACAAGCAATGCTGAAAGCGGAGCAAAGAGTTTCGACATAAACCATATGCCCGGGGCAGCCATCTTGGCCCATTTCACACTCCTGCCTCTTGCCACAAGTTTTGGGAATATCTCTCCGAAGAGCAGCAACAGGAATGTCAGAAGTACCGTCTGCAAAAGGAATCCAACCACAGTGGAATTGAACTGCACAACCTGGTTGATGGCGAACGTCAGCAACACAACCATTGTGATGTTCACAAGGTTGTTGGCGATCAGGATTGTGGCAAGAAGTTTTTCGGGATTCTTAATGAGGGCTATGACTCTTTGGGAAGCAGGGGTTTCCTCTTCCTCTATTTCCTCAATGTCTGACTGGGCAAGTCCGAAATATGAGATTTCGCTGCCAGAGACAAACGCCGACAAGAATAGACAAATAATAGCGATGACTACGATTACCGACCATGACACCCAACTTGGGGGCTCCATAAAGGTCATTGTGTTGGCTAAGAGCTGGCTTATCGCCAGCAAAGGACTATGTGCAGGTAAAGGGTCTGTATCCATTCAATTTAATTTTCGCTTCGCTCAAATTAAAGTTTATTAGTTTAGCTTATCAGCCGAAACCGATATATACATAAAAACTCGCTTCAATTGAGTCCACTATTAGATTGCAAAAGTACAACAATTTTTTGACATAATAAGATTTTATGACCATAAATTTTCGGTGGAGTCCAAAGATAGATTGATATTTTGAAAAAGCCATCGGAATCCATCCCGATGGCCACCACTAAATCCACGTCATCAATGTAACAAAACATTATGACTGTTAATTTCTTCTTGAAAGATACAATATCAACTATTACTATCTGAGTTCTACTGTAAGCCCCATAGAAGAAACAATACGGTAGAATGTTGAAATTGAGGGAACAGTAATACCTCTTTCGATACGCGAAATATAACTTGCAATGCCGCAAAGTTCATTTCGAAGATGTCTTCTGCCGTTTTGTCCTTGCAGTATTCACT
>CAYMBR010000069.1:0-11014 GCA_964388725.1 uncultured Sangeribacter sp.
ATCTTGTAACTAACTATCCTATTATAAGTGTATTTATGTTCTGATTAATTCTTATTGTTTACGTGATGTAGAGATAGTAAACAATTTGATTTGTATGGTGGCGGTGTGCTTTAGCCGTTATGCTTGAACCGCAAGGAATGACGCGAAGCCGGATACAGTGATATCAGAGAGAATGGCCGGCAGCAAAACGGTATGAGCGGCCTTTATAGCGGTCTTTCCTTCCGGATATTCAAGAGTCAATTCCCCTTCAAGGCACATTATGACAGTAAACGAGTCGGGCGAAAAATGCAATTCCTTGCAGCCATCGACAGTTATGTGCGACACGTTGAAGTACTCGCATGACACGAGTTGTCGGTTGTCGGTTGTCAGTTGTCGGTTGCAAGAAGTTTTGTAGTTGTCATAGACGGTATAGTCGATGGCATCCTTTGCCAGTTCGGTATGCAATTCGCGAGTGTTTCCGTTTGCATCTCGCCGGTTATAGTCGAATATGCGGTAGGTGATGTCGCTCGACTCCTGAATTTCGGCCAAAAGATTGCCAGATCCGATGGCATGCACACGTCCGGCAGGGAGGAAAAACACATCCCCGGGGTTGGAATCATGAGTGGCAAGAACATCTGTGAATGAACCGTCGGCAACCTTCAATTCATATTCCTCGGGGGTTATGGACTTGCTAAGTCCGGCATAAATCTTGGCATCCTTATCGGTGGCCATGATATACCACATCTCGGTTTTCCCAAGACTATTGTGCCTTTTTTTAGCCAGTTTGTCGTCGGGGTGCACCTGCACTGAAAGATTGTCGTTGGCATCAATCAGTTTGAAAAGCAGCGGGAATTTTCCATTGCATTTTTCAAAGACCTTTTGTCCGAGCAATTGAGGGCCGAACCGGTTGATAAGATCATCAAGGGTCAGACCTTTGTAGCAGCCAGATTCAACTTCCGAGATATGTCCCGGCACAGCCGATATCTCCCAACTCTCGCCTATGTTTTCTATTTCCTGCGCAATGCCTTTGCAGCAGCATATTTTGTTGCCGCCCCAGATCACACTTTTAAGATATGGTTTGAAACTTATTGGGGCTTTCTTTATTTCTTCCATTGTTTTGGGTTTAAGGTTTAATTTGTTGGTGTGGTTTGACGACAGTTTAGGTTTAATTGGGGATTTCGTCGAGTTTGGAGAGGGCGAAGGCATAGGCTCCGGCTGAGATGGCCTTGCTCGCGCCAAGTTTGGAGAACGTAACTCCAATGCGCTTCATATCATCATATTCCACAGAGAGATCCGTTCCTTTGACTGTCAGGAATTTTTTATTACCCTTTGCAAAAGCTGCAAACTCATTGGGATCATCAAGATTGAAAACCTCCATCTGGACTCGCTTCACAGATTCACCTCCTATGGTGGAGAAGGAATCTCTCAATTCCTTAAGTAACGAGGGAAGGATAAGATGACGCGCTGCCGTGATGCCACCGCCAATCACAATTATGCCATCGATGAGTTGGGCAGCAATCGCCATGGCATCGCCGGCAATCTCGCCAAACTCAGCAAACGCCTGTTTGGCTGCCTCCACATTGCCGGGGCGTTTGCCATCAGCAATCTCGCAGATCTCTTTCGGTTCGAAATTATGGGAATAGTCACCGGATACATCTGCATACACCCTCTTTATGGCTCGCACGGCGACACCTTCCTCCACTATTATACCAGCTTTTGTCTTGTGGGGAAGACAGAATGTCTCGACGCAGGAGTTGTCGCCCTGATTAAGTTTGCCATTGACTACAATACCCACACCAAAGCCGGTGCCAAAGGTGTAGCCAAGCATATTGTGGTAGCGTTTGTTGCTTCCTGCCTCTGCGAGTCGGTGGTTTATTTCCGGCAGTGCTCCGCAAAGTGCCTCGCCATAGGCAAAGAGGTCGCCATCATTGTTGATAAAAACCGGGATTCCAAACTCATTCTGAAGGAATGACCCAAGTGCGACACCCTCGCGGAATGAGGGAAAATTGGGAAGATAGCCGCCGATGATTCCGTTGGGATAGTCGGCCGGACCGGGGAATGCAAAACTGATTGCCACCGGTTTTTCGTCAATCTTGTCGATTACCTCCCGGAAACCTTTCACCATAGTCTCAAGGCACAGGTCAAGGTCATGGGCATTTGATGGATATGTTACTGGCTCGGTGATATATTCGCAGCCTCGCATCGCGCCAAAAACAAGGTTGGTGCCTCCGGCATCGAGAGTGATGACTACTCTGTCGTCATGGTTATACATATTGTCTTGGATTATATGAATATTATACGTCTTTACCTAATATACGTTTTAAAAACGAATCTGACCTAATTCGGATGCAAAGATAGCACCTTTTAATTAAAAAATCTTGTATTTGCCGTTTAAAAATTTATGAAAGTTTCAAAAATTGTAGTATATTTGCAGAAAATAATTAACAATAACCATTGTAATCTATGAAACTGATTGCTTCTTTGGCGACAGGCGCGGCAATTATGGCAGCCGCAATGCCGGCTTTGGCGGTGGAAAATGCCACTGTCAAACTGGATTTGAACAATGTGAACCCGGAACGGGTGATTCCGGCTGAAATCTACGGACAGTTTGCCGAACACCTCGGGACCTGCATCTACGGCGGTCTCTGGGTTGGCGAGGACTCCCCAATTCCAAATACAAACGGTTATCGCAACGATGTGCTTGAAGCTTTGAAAGACCTGAAAGTGCCGGTGATGCGCTGGCCAGGCGGTTGCTTCGCCGATGAATACCACTGGGTTGACGGTATCGGACCCAAGGAAAACCGTCCGGTGATGATCAACAACAACTGGGGTGGCACTGTAGAAGACAACTCTTTCGGCACCCATGAATTTTTTAATCTATGTGAGCTGATAGGCTGCGAGCCGTATCTTAGCGGAAACGTTGGAAGCGGCACCGTAGAGGAATTGGCAAAGTGGATTGAATATATCACCGCTGAGAATGGCCCCCAGGCAGAGTTGCGCAAGAAAAACGGTCGTGAGAAACCGTGGAAGCTGAAATATCTTGGTGTCGGCAACGAAAGTTGGGGTTGTGGCGGCAATTTCACTCCGGAGGACTATGCTTCGGAATACCGCCGTTACCAAACTTATTGCCGTGACATCAGTGGCAACAAACTCTTCAAGATAGCATCCGGTGCCAGCGACTATGATTACAACTGGACAAATGTGCTGATGAAAAAGGCGAAAAACCACATGAAAGGTCTTTCGCTCCATTACTATACCGTAAAAGGCTGGAGTGGCAGCAAGGGGAGTGCAACCATTTTCAATGATGATGATTATTACTGGACACTTGCCAAAAGCACAGGCATAGAACCTGTAATTATGAAACACGACTCCATCATGAGCAAGTATGACCCCGACAAGAAGGTGGCACTTCTCGTGGATGAATGGGGCACTTGGTGGGATGAAGAACCGGGCACAATTTCCGGTCATCTTTATCAGCAAAACACGATGCGCGATGCCATGGTGGCTGCCTTGAGCCTTAACGTTTTCCACCGCCACACAGACCGCGTTAAGATGGCAAACATCGCACAGATTGCCAATGTGCTCCAGTCGATGGTGCTGACAAAGGGAGACCAGATGGTGCTGACACCAACATACTATGTATTCAAAATGTACGCTCCTCATCAGAATGCCACTTTTGTTCCTCTTGAGGTGGAGACTTCAGTTAAGGATGTCAAGGCGCGTGACATCAATGAATTGCCGATTGTCAACGCCACAGCATCAAAGAAAGACGAAGTACTTAACGTGACGCTGACCAATGTTGACCTTAAGGAGAAGGCAGAGGTACTTATTCCATTTGACAATCTCAGCAAGAAAGCCGCCATCACAGGAGAGATCCTTACATCAGCGGCTGCCACCGACCATAATGATTTCGACAATCCGGATAAGGTGAAGACCGCTGCATTTAAGGACTATACAATCACCAAAGAAGGCCTTAAGGTAACACTCCCTCCCATGTCGATTGTCGCCCTTTCGATACCCGAATAATTTACGGCACAAAATGAAATAAAAAATGCAACCCGGTCGGGTTGCATTTTTTATTTCATTTGTTTCACCAGCCACCGGGACCGCCTCCCATGTTGCCGCCACCCATGTTGCCGCCACCCATGCCACCGGAACTTGAGCCAACGGTAGTGACAACGCTGCTGCTTGTGAAGGATCCTGCGGTAGTGCCGCCACTCCATACTCCGCCGTCATACCAGCCGTTCCAGTTATCTGCGCTTCCACTTAGTGAGCCTCCTCTGCTTATCGTGTAGCTCTTGCCGGATTGGAGATCCGAAGAACTGAAGAAGAGGACGGTGCTGCTAAAGGTGCGCGGAACAGTGAAAGCCATAATCGGGTTGCCATCGCTGTCAAGCACTGCCAACATCTCGTTTTTGGATGTCTGAATACCGCTGTAGATTACCACACGCTGTTTTGATGAAGAGGAAGGAGCAGTCATATAGTTTCCAGCTACTCCGACGAGTGTTCCTCCGTTGATGAGAAAGCGATTGCTCGAATCGCAGTCGAAGGATTCCTCCGGTGCTCCGGCACCGACTGCAATTGTTAGGCCTCCGTTGAAATATAGGTAGCCGTTGGAGTCGATGCAGTCATTGTTGATGGCGTAGGCATAAATTTTTCCTCCGTTGACATTGATGCCTGATGCAGCGTTGATGGCATCATCATAGGCATAGATGTAGATTTCACCACCGTCGATTGTCAATACCGACTTGCTTTCAAGTCCCTCTGAACCGTCGCTCACACCGGTAACGGATATATTCAGCACACCTCCTGATATATTGATGTTTCCGTCAGCCTTGACACCCTTGGGCGAAGATGTGAGAGAATTGGTGTAGTAATATTTTCCGCCGGTGGTGGTTATGGTGGTTTCGCCACCGGAAATTGTTACATCGCCATCGCTATTGATGCCTTTACCTCCGGTGCCTTTGCTTTTGAGTGTAATTTCACCTCCGGAAATCACTACATTCCCGTCGGCCTTAATTCCGGCTGCAGATGAAGTGTCATTCTCATCCGAATCATACACAGCATTGCCGGATGTGTTAAGTTGGAGAGTGCCGCCGGTGATCTCAGCGTTCAGATCGGTATTTATGCCTTTGCCGGCAGAACCTGACACATTGGTATAGATAAGACCACCGGTGATTAGGACACCAATATTGTCGTCTGAATCACCCTTGATGTGGATGGCATTTTTTACAGCCTCAGTCACTGCTATGGTCACACCGGGACGGGTATACATGTATCCGTCGGATGCAATGCCATGTTTCTGTTTTCCGGCCACCTGCAATACTCCTGTTCCGCTGAAGATCAAGTTGCCCTCGCTGAAAAATGCGCCTTTGCGGTCTTCATTGCTTGCAGTGACACCAGAGGGATACCAAATGTCGTCGCTGTAGCTGCTGCAATCGGTCAGACTGTTGGTGGTGCCATCGGCAATATGCACATAGATTCTCTTCTTACACTGGCTGTTGATGGCCGGACCGCGTGAGGACGTCAGTTCCACCCCATTGAGAGTCATCTTATACTTGTTGCCTCCATACACTTTCAGAGAACCGTCGCTGCTCGCACCGGAAAGTATAATCTCAACGCCGCTTACGGCATTGGTCTGCATGTCGATCACGACATGGGCGCCGCTTGTGTAGTAAAGAATGTCTTTGTTGCTTGTTTCAACAGTGGCAGATGAACCGCTGTATGTTACTTTTACAGTGTTTCCGAATGTGTTGGCTTCCCAGTAGAAATCCTTGTCGGTGCCCACTACATCCTTGTCGGCATCAGAGGCTTTCTGACCTGAATATTCATATATTGTGGAGTCAAAGTCTGGGGCATTCCCATCGTTGGATGCTGTGCCACCGGTGGCGGTTTCCCCACCATTGATGATAGTATCATTGTTAAAGCCAAAATCGTCTTTTGAGCAGGCCATGCACAAGACGAGCGCAGCCAAAGATAAATATATTTTAAATCGAGTCATATTCTATTGTGTTTGATTATGTCAATAAGAATGGGCTATAAGGAAAGATATCAAAGTTTGAATTGATATCCGATGCCGATGACATTGTCGTTGTTGGATTTCCGGCGGTCTATGAAGCGATAGAATGCCGAAAGGGAGTTGTGCTTGTCGATGCGGAAATCAGCCCCGGCAGTGTAGCGCACCTTCCTGATTGAGAAACCATCGCTGAAGTCATTGTATAGTTCAATTGCAGCAAACGGTCTGACAATGGCATTCTTTTTATACTTATACTCAGCCTGTAGTCGAGAACGAAGAAGATGTCGGTTGTCAACTTCTATATATTCATCATCTTTTTGAGTGCCGGAAGAACTGAATTTTTTCACGTACTGGTCCGTGAAATGGGTGTATTGATATGCTTCTCTCAATGATAATTCAAACTTGCCCAAATTCAGAGAACCTGTGGCAATTACCTGCAGACGATGTCCCGGCTGCCAATAAGCCGATATTTTATTGCCCTTTTTGGTAGTTTCGTCGCCGTCGCGGTCGTAGATGAACTTATAAGAAGCCCCCACCCTCAGCCACGACAGACATTTGTAGGATAGACCTGCGCCTGCCGACCATCGGGATGTCGCTTTGAACTGGTCTTTCGAACGATGTTCCACCTCAACGTCAGCGCGGAGATTTTTTGTGATGTTGGCACGTCCTTCAGCCGAAAGCCATAGTTGTTGGGATTTGGCTTCGGATGCGCAGAACACCATAAGCAAAACTGCAATAATGAAATATTTGAGTCGCATCATTTCGTTTCTTTTGGAAGTTTAAAAAGATTGTCAACGAGATTGTGCTCGTTGTTTTTCATATCGTAATATATTTTAACCATGGCAGTGTCGCGCAGATAATCGATGGCACCAACATCAAACCGCTTGATGTCAAGGCCTGTGCGCTGCTTAAGGTCTGCCATCATTTCATCATGATGGGCAGGGTCGATAAGGTCAATGCGGTCGTAGAGAATATGTTTCTCCGAGATATGCTTTAGCCAGCGGTTGCTCTCAAGAATCCAAATCGACAGCACGAACAGACAATTTGCCAAAATCAACTCAACATAACTGTCTTCCGATGCGAGTGCATTGATTACCGAGACTGCTATGATGACAAAGAGATAGGTCATTTCCCTGACCGGCATCGATTCGGTCCGATACTTGATGATACCGAAAATTGCAAACAAACCCAATGCAAAACCGATCTTCAGCTTAACGCTTCCAAGCAGGAATATGAGGAAAAATATGCTTATGCTGATCAGCATGAAAGTGAAATAATAATCGGCCCTTCTGCTCTTTGGATAATAGAGCAGGTGGATAATAACTGTCACCACGATTAGATTGAAGATGAAACGCACAAGCATTTCAAGAGGCCCCGTCATGTTGGGCACTTCTTCCATTATTTCGGTAAAGTCCATTTTCTTTGTAGAGTTGTTTCTATTAATCAGGGTTGACAATTACTCTGGGAGTTTATTTTTTCTACATATCGCCGCTGCGCCTTAAATCTGTTGGCCTTCAGGTCGGATGAGGTAAAGACCATTCCCATACAATATTTACTGAAACCAGATGCTTTTATCCGCAGGGAATTAAGATGCTTCAAAGCCGGGGAGGGCTTCATTCCGTCACGTTTCAGTTCTATGACAGTGATGTTTGGGAGTTCCTCAATCCGCCCGTTGAGCATATTGTGAAACTTTAATCCGACATCAATTGTTAGCCGCTCGGTAAATGCATGGTTTACAAGAGTTATCCTGTTGAAGTTGTTCTCGAGGTGAGGAATCAGTTCATCAGAATGATAGTCGCTGTGGGCTGTGATGAAATCCTCAAACTTGTCGGTTTTCGTGCTGAATCCATCTATCTGAATACGCTTTTTCTTTGTACGTCCCTTATTGTTCTTTCGTTTGATTTCAAGGAAATTCATATGGGAGTTTATGTATTCGCGCATACGAATCTTTTGTCGCACCTTTTTCCCTGATTGATGCAACATATACATCCGATGGGAGGGAGTGTCGAAATACATCGTATGGTATGGGAACAGACGCAGACCATCTGTGTCCTGAACATAATATTCCTTGCTCAGAAGTCTGAGCAAGGATTCAAGGTTGGAGATGGATGTGACAAACTTCATGTCAACGCGGTTCATGAGCCGAACCGCCGACATCTCCTCCAGGGTGATTGGCTTGTATGTATTCAGAATCGATGTGTCCATTATTGCCATATTTCCATAATAACGATGGACTTTAATGATTTATTACAAATTAGAGATGTGATTTAGTTAAAAAATTTTAAAAATCATTTCTTGTTGCGGTTGCGCCAGAGGGCTGTCATGTCTTCGAGTGTCTTGCCCTTGGTCTCAGGCACGAACTTGGCCACAAACCATGCTGCAATCACGCAGATCACTCCATAGAGCGCGTAGGCGAAGAAATGTCCGAACTTGGTGCCCATGTCGCCCATGCTCATATTGTACATCGGTACGAATGTGCTGGAAACTATGAAGTTGAATATCCATTGGAATGCAACTGCAATTGCCACTGCCTGCGAGCGGATGGTGTTGGGGAAAATCTCTGAAATAAGTACCCAGCAAATGGGACCCCATGAGAACATGAAGGATGCGGAATATACCATGATGCTCACAACCGGCACAAGGGCAGGCACTTCAAATATATTTGACAGAGCCACTCCACATGCACCGACTGCCATGCCGAGAGAACCCCAGATGAGAAGCGGTTTGCGTCCGAGTTTTTCAACAGTGAAGACTGCCACAAGGGTAAATGCGATATTAACGATACCCATAATCACTGTCTGCACCATCGGATTGCCCATGTTCATGGATTCAAATATGCGTGGAGCATAGTAGAGCACCGCATTGATGCCGACAGCCTGCTGGAATACCGATAGCATTACACCTACAAACACCACCATAATGCCGAAGGAGAAGAGTTTCTCGCTCTTCACTGTTACGGTTTCCTTGATTTCTTTCAGGATTTCCTGGGCCTTCAAGTTGCCATTGATCTTTGTCAGCACCTTCAGCGCGAGGGAGTCTTTTCCTGTCATAGCCAGATAACGAGGAGATTCCGGCACGAGGCAAACAAGGATTGTGAAGATACCGGCCACAATGGCTTCTGATCCAAACATATAGCGCCAACCGGTCTGAATAGTCCAAGGGTCGGATGTCGGGCTGACCTGATAAAGGGCTTCTCCCATTTTTTCAATCACCGGCTGGGTGTGTTCGCCAAGAATCATGAAATTGACAAAATAGACCACAAGTTGACCGAAGATGATAGCAAACTGGTTCCAGGATACGAGCGTGCCGCGCATATTGGACGGGGCAACCTCGGCGATATACATCGGGCAGATAGCGGATGCGAGGCCCACGCCTACGCCGCCTATGATTCGATAGACGTTGAAGGTAATCAACAGGGAGAATGTGGGCACTCCGCGGTCGTAGAGCATAAATTCTGGGTAGTAGGATCCAAGTGCTGACACGAAGAAGAAGATGCCCGCTATGAATAGGGCTTTCTTGCGGCCAAGGCGCGTGGCTATAATGCCGGAGATTGCCGAGCCGATGATGCAGCCGAGAAGGGCACTTGAAGATGTGATGCCGTGGATTGTGTCGGAATATACGAAATCTTTGGCACCCAAGAAGAATGCCTGCAGTCCTTTTTCTGCACCGGAGATGACTGCGGTGTCATATCCGAAGAGAAGGCCGCCGAGCACCGCCACAAGGACGATGCCGAAAAGGTAGGCTTTGCTACCGTTTTGTTGGTTGGTCATGATATTTTTATAGTTTAATTATTGAATTTTAGTTTTATAAAGTATCGCAACTCATTGTGCATTACGCATTGTGAATTGTGCATTTTTTAAAACAGGTCTTAGAGAGAGTTTCCATCATCCCAATGGTGGTCCTTGGGAAAGGGCTGACCGCCCCAGGCTTTCTGATTGGTGGTGGGTTGGGGGGCGTCGGTCCAGAAAGGATTAATCGTTGTCGGCGGTTGACATCTGATATTCCATCACCTCACGTGCCCTCTTGATGCGATTGTCATCGGGCAAAATGTTGTAAAGGTCTGCGTATGTTTGAAAACAAATCTGCCAGTCGCCAAACAATACATGGTCGGGCGATTCGCCATAATTTTTATATTTCCATTTTGATTTGTCACTTCCGGTGGCACCTTTCCATTGGTTGTGGTTGGCCCAGTATTCGGAATATTTAAGCCAGTCGGCGTTACCTGTAAGGTGGTATGCCTCCATGTTGCCTGTGTGGTAGGCTGCCACATGCAAAAAAGGGGTTGCTTCTGGCGAATGGGTGCTCTGCCACTGATTGTTGACCTTGCTGATGATGTCGCGAACCTTTTGCGACTCCTTAGTTGTGTCGGCAAGAGATACAATTGTGCCAAAGAAGGCAGTGAGCAATATTATTGATATAATGCGGAGTCTGTTCATGATGCTTTGTTGTTTTCAATACTATATTTCGCAAAAGTACATAAAAATTTTGAGATTCTTACACCGACAGAATAAAAAAATTCCTTTTTTTAGAGGAAAGTTAGTAATTTTTTATGAGAAAACGGGGATATAGCAACTTATTTTTTATAAGACTCCAAGTTTCTTGCATCAGTATGTAAAAAAAGAGGTTGTCTTAACATGGATAATTTCTGAATTTTTCTATAAAAAGTACCTAAATTGCTTAATCAATGAAAATAAATGCTTAAAAGTTTGCATATGTCATTATTTATGGTTATCTTTGTACCCATAATAATAATTCAAATGCGAACAGGCAGACCCGTCAAGGAAGAGACTCCTTACAAGATAATCATTCATACAAATGGAGGCCGCAGATACGCTTCCACAAAGATTGCTATAGTTGATGCCGAAGGCAAAAAGCAGTATCGCCACAAGCACTGGGGCAGCATTGACAAAGATAATGTGTTTCATCCTAACACTACTTAGGGATATTCAGAAAATAGTTAATTGATTATTTGTTAGATTGATAAATATTTTGTATCTTTGCAGAAAACCCCCGATGGAC
>CAYMBR010000070.1:0-10990 GCA_964388725.1 uncultured Sangeribacter sp.
AATAGAAAGCAAGCACCAAAGCCACAATTGAAGAAGCCGGCACAAGCCAGAAAAGGGGATTGAACATGATATCAGAAATATTAAAAAAATAAAATTTAAAAATTAAAAATTCCGCTACAGGAATCTTTAACGCCCAACCCAATAAAACGCAAGCGATTCAAGGAATCGGGTCTAAAATCTCCTTTGCGAAAATCACTGCAAAATTAATTGAAATTTGCGAGAAAATCGAAGAAAAACCCAACTTTTTACTAAAAAAAATTTCAATTCTTAATGGGGCGGTGATTTAGACGCTTGTAGGCTTTGTTGCCCTCTTTCAGCAGCTTAATACCCTCGGCATCCAAAAAGGTAGATTGGAATATCTCCCATAGATAATCAACCGCCATTTCAGATGGATGCACGAGGTCAGAGGCATAAAACCGATAATCGCGCAAGTCATCGTTGACAATCTCAAAGGCAGGAAAATAGATGGCATTTTCAGCCCTCTTGCAAATTTCCTCCACTGCAAGCACAAGAGTAGCTTTCGACCGGGAATTGCCTTCAAAGCCATCCTTGAGATGACGCACCGGACTAACTGTGAAAATGACGCTCAGATTTGGATATTTCTCTCTAAACTGATCACATAGCTCTGTCCATGTAGCGGAAATATCCTCTACCGACACCCGCCGCCGATCAAACATGGTCTGGGGCATTTTATGGCAGTTGGCAACTATATAATCCGATTTTCCATCAAGATAATAGCACCAGGCCGTGCCAAAGGTCACGATTAAAGCCTGTGCGTTTTCAAGAGTTGTTCGCAAATTTTCACCCGCCTCTTTGATTACCGCCGACACTTCGGCCTTTTCTTTGCGCGAAAAATGAGAGTCAAAGAGCCAGGAATAGACATATCCTTCCGATTCAAACATAGAATCCGAAATATCCTCATCAGAATCATCCCCGAACAGAAAGAGTTTGAGGACTTTTGCAATCGACATGGGATTATAGAGAGTTCCGGCATTGCCGAAGACTGCCCACTGGCATTCGCGCATCTTACTCGCCATATTGTCGGCAAAACATGAGCCTATAAGAGCTATCGGTTGAGTGGGATCAAGCCGAATCAGTGATTTTTCTGCAATGTATTCTGTGCGGAATTTCATGACTGGCTACTCATTTCACTCTGAACCAATAACCGGCGGTCACTCCAATGCTCAGCGAGTTTGACACCGAAAATGTGTCCTGACGACCTGACGGCATCACATTGCCAATACCGTAATATAAGCGGGCTTCCACCGCAAGGGAGTTTCGGCGATTGATGCTGAATTCCCCTCCAAGACCGGCCACAATACCGAAATCAAGCGTTTGGCTCACCTGCATTGTCAGTTGGTCTGTTCTGCGATTCTTATCATTAAAACCCGGCAAATCTGATGGATCCTCATAATTGAAATTACTTTTTATCTTATCGCCAAGATAATAAGACACCTCCGGACCCACATTGAAGAAAAACCGGCCTCTTTTCCCAAAATATATGTGCGACATCACGGGAACCTCCACATAATTGAGTATCCTCTGATACTGATATGGAAGGTCCTCGAATTTTTCTGACCAGCCACGTTGCGTAAAGTTCACTTCTGCCAAAAGTCCGAAATGATTCTCCTCGGAGTATCGGAAAGAGACTCCGAAAGTCTCTCCCATCCCAAATTTTTGGGTTATGGAAGGGTTAAACATAACTTCCGAAAGTGTGATTCCACCCTTAACTCCTATATCGACACGTGAGTCGAAATGCGTCTGCGCCATTCCCGCCACCACCCCAATCACAACGGCTATTATTATCAACACCAACCGCTTCATAATCTGCATTATTTACGGATGAGGATTTTTTCGATATCACCAAGAGGTGTATATCTGATGATATATGCCGAATGATTGAAGAATCCTCCCCAGTTCCCCACACGTTGAAGATTGATAGGTGTCTGAAGCTCACCACTCTCGCGTGACGCCTCGTTGAAGTCTCCATCGTTTGAGGCAAGGCTCTCTATGAAATAGTTCATGATGTCATAGCCCGATGCCGCGTATGTTGGATATGCCCGAAGCGGACCATGACCAAACACCTCTGAATAGGCTGCTATAAACTCCTTGCCGTCGTCCGATGTGTGGTCGAAGAAAAATCTCGATGGGAAATATACATCGGATTTGGCAAAATTTTCCTTATTGTCTTCGGCAAAGGTTATCCAGTTGGGGCGACCTACAACCCTTACCGTGGCAAGAGGATTGGCATCCTTCAACTCCGCCACTGCGCTGACAAGCGACGAAACTTCATCGCGTGTGGTCGGATAGCCGTATATGAGATACTTCCCATAATCTTCCAAACTAATCTCCGGAATATCCTCAATGGCAATCGCCAGCGGACTTTCACCATATCTATTGACAATTGCGGTTGCAAAAGCATCATCAGCATCCTTTTTCCCTGCCATTATCAATTTATAACCGGCAAATGCAGTGTTTTCCCATTCCGCTACTGCCTCGCATATATATGCAGATGGCGTGAGCAACTGTATCATGGATGGATTCTTTATGTAAAGTTCGCTCCTGACATCGAAAGAATTCACGATTTCTACCCCCTTATCGTCGCCATACTCGGCAAGCCAAAGAGGAAAGTTTTTCTCATAGGATGTCACCACCAATTCCGCACCGAAGGCATTAAGCGAATCGAGAAGAGCCTGCACGTTTTTCACCGAGTCGATGTCTTGTCTGCGATCCTGAAGCACCTTAAACCGAATCCTGTAGGGCGAGTTTTTCAATCGGTCGATGGCGAGAAGTGCGCCTCTGGTGAATTCATTGTCTCGTTTCGACTGCGGATCCTCTATCAAAAGAGCCACACTCACTATCTCTCCCGACAAAGAATCGGCAGCTAAATTGTGCACACCTTTATAAATGTCTGTGATGCCGTTGGCAGAGTTTTCCCTTTCATCTTCATATCCCACCTCCTCTTCAACCTGGGATGTGACTATCACAGGCACGTCTACATGGACATTCTTCTTGAGTTCCAGGCCGCGGTTCAAATCCCGGAGTTCAGCAACATCCGCACCCGTCTTCTGTGCCACGCTCTCCCATGTGTCATCCTTGCCTGCGATATACGTCTCCACATGGTCCATTTTTGTCTCCTCCACAGTGCGGGTCATTGTTGCATCCCTTTTCGAATTGACACTCACACGCAGCAGGTCGCCCGCCTCGAAGTTGCTGGCGGAAACCCCTTTGTTGTCGCGGAGCAGTTGCTCAATCGTGGTATTATATTTTTCTGCAATGCTGTTAAGAGTATCGCCGGGACGTATTGCATAGAAGAAATATGTGCTGCCACTGTTGATTTCGTCAGGTGTCTGAGGAATCGTAACGACCGACCCCCTCTTCAGACCATATCTGGTATCTGGATTGTAGGTATATATCTTATCCACCGGCACATCATATATCAGCGCAATTGAATAAACCGAATCCCCTTTCTTCACCACATGCTGAATCACTGGATATGACTCTGAGCTGAACAGTGCCGGTGTGATATCTGAAGTCTCAACTGTCTTATCTACAGGGAAATATACTTTCGAACCCTTCGCAAGTTTTGCCGTCAACGTTGGATTCATGGCCATCAGCTGGTCTACATTCCAACCATATTTGTTCGATATGCCATAAAGTGAATCTCCTTTTTTAGCCTCATACACATAATATTCCTGACCTGCGATTGTCACTTTCGGAAGATTCACGACTGCTGCCGCCGTCATTGCAAATAGGCTAAAGACAGCAACCACAATTATATTTTCGAAAAATTTCTTCATCATTTATTCAATTTCTTCAATTTTATGATAGGGCCATACTTTTCAGCCAACAAAATTAGTAAAAAAATTTTAAGGAGTCGGCATAAAAATTCGTATAATTACAAAAAACTCTTAAATAAGACTATAATAAGCGAATTTTTGACAAATTATTACATCAATAATTAGGTTTTTAGGAATTATTTTTATAATTTTGCAACATCAACACGTCCTATACCGTGCTTGCCACGGCAAAAACGTGTCAAAAAGGTATATAAACCAAAAGACAACTAATAATTTTTATAAATAACCAATGGCAAAGAAAGTATATACGTTCGGCAACGGTAAAGCCGAAGGTAACGCCGAGATGAGAAACCTCCTTGGCGGCAAGGGCGCAAACCTTGCAGAGATGAACTTGCTCGGCATGCCGGTTCCTCCCGGCTTCACTATTACCACTGAAGTCTGCACAGAATACACCCAGTATGGCAGAGACAAAGTAGTGGCCGACATCCAGAAAGATGTGGAAGCAGCCATCAAGCACATCGAGGATCTCACCGGTAATAAATTCAATGATCCAAGCAACCCGCTTCTCGTTTCCGTACGTTCAGGTGCCCGTGCATCTATGCCCGGTATGATGGATACCGTCCTCAACCTTGGCATGAACGACGCCACAGTAGCAACTATGGCTGAAAAGAGCGGCAACCCGCGTTTCGCATGGGACAGCTACCGACGTTTCGTCCAGATGTATGGCGACGTTGTGCTTGGCATGAAACCTAAGAGCAAAACCGACATCGATCCCTTCGAGGCCATCATGGACGAAGTGAAAGAGAAGAAAGGTGTGAAACTCGACACAGAACTTGACGTTGACGACCTGAAGAACCTCGTGAAACTCTTCAAGGCTGCCGTTAAGGACTATACCGGCAAAGACTTCCCCGAATCAGCTTGGGAACAGCTCTGGGGTGGCATCTGCGCCGTGTTCGACAGCTGGATGAACGAACGCGCAATCCTTTACCGCCGCATGAACCAGATTCCCGAAGAATGGGGTACTGCTGTCAACGTTCAGGCTATGGTATATGGCAACATGGGCAACAATTCCGCTACAGGCGTTGCTTTCAGCCGCGATGCCGCCACTGGTGAAAATATTTTCAACGGCGAGTATCTTATCAACGCACAGGGTGAAGACGTTGTGGCCGGTGTCCGCACTCCGCAGCAAATCACCGTCGAGGGCTCACGCCGCTGGGCTAAGCTCCAGGGCATTACAGAGGAAGAACGCGCAGCAAAATATCCTGCACTCGAAGAGACAATGCCCGACTGCGCTGCTGAACTTATCGCAATTGCCAACCGTCTGGAAGACTACTACCGCGATATGCAGGATATGGAGTTCACTATCCAGAACGGCAAACTCTGGATGCTCCAGACCCGTAACGGCAAACGCACCGGTGCCGCGATGGTGAAGATTGCAATGGATCTTCTCCGCGACAACATGATCGACGAAAAGACTGCACTCCTCCGCATGGAACCGCAGAAACTCGACGAACTTCTCCACCCCGTATTCGACAAGGACGCTCTGAAGCGTGCCAAGGTCGTTGCCAAAGGTCTTCCCGCATCTCCGGGCGCAGCCAGCGGTCAGGTGGTATTCTCCGCCGACGATGCTGAGGCTTGGGCCGAGAAGAAGAAGAAAGTTGTACTCGTTCGTATCGAAACATCTCCTGAAGACCTCCGTGGTATGGCAGTTGCTCAGGGCATCCTGACAATGCGCGGTGGTATGACCAGCCACGCAGCCGTTGTTGCCCGCGGTATGGGTAAGTGCTGTGTATCAGGTGCCGGCGAAATCCGTGTTGACTACAAGGCCAAGACAGTCGAAATGGGTGGCAAGACATATAAGGAAGGTGACTGGATCTCTCTCAACGGTTCTACCGGTGACGTATACGACGGCCAGGTACCGACCACAGAACCCGAACTCGGCGGCGATTTCGCAGCTATCATGAAGCTCGCCGACAAATTCACCAAGTGCCTCGTCCGCACCAACGCTGATACTCCGCGTGATGCAACTCAGGCACGCAAGTTCGGTGCTCAGGGTATCGGCCTTTGCCGTACAGAACACATGTTCTTCGAAGGTGACCGCATCAAGGCCATCCGCGAGATGATTCTTGCAAGCGACGTCGAAGGACGCAAGGTGGCTCTTGCAAAACTGCTTCCGATGCAGCGTGGCGACTTCGAGGGAATCTTCGCCGCAATGGACGGCTACGGTGTGACTGTACGTCTGCTGGATCCACCGTTGCATGAGTTCGTACCTCACCAGACTGCTACTCAGAAAGAGATGGCAGAGGAGATGGGTCTTACTCTCGAAGAAGTTAAGGCTAAGGTTGACTCACTTGAGGAATTCAACCCGATGCTCGGACACCGTGGCTGCCGCCTCGGCATCACATATCCGGAAATCACCGAAATGCAGACACGCGCCATTATCGAGGCTGCCCTCAATTGCAAGAACAAAGGCATCAAGGTTCATCCCGAAATCATGGTTCCGCTCGTAGGTACTCTCAAGGAACTTCAGCACCAGGCTAACGTAATCCACGCAACTGCTGCCAAGGTATTCGACGAAAGAGGCGAAACTGTTCCCTACAAGGTAGGTACAATGATTGAGGTTCCTCGCGCAGCCCTCACTGCAAACCAGATTGCAGAGGTGGCAGAGTTCTTCTCATTCGGAACAAACGACCTCACACAGATGACATTCGGCTATAGCCGTGACGACGCTCCCAAGTTTATCAAGCACTACAAGGAACTTGGAATCCTGAAGGTCGATCCGTTTGAGGTGCTCGATCAGGAAGGCGTAGGTCAGCTCGTGGCAATGGGCGTACAGAAAGGCCGCTCTACCAACCCCGACCTCAAGGTTGGTGTCTGTGGCGAACATGGAGGCGAGCCCAGCTCCGTTAAGTTCTGTGCAAAACTTGGCATGAACTACGTCAGCTGCTCACCCTACCGCGTGCCAATCGCCCGCGTAGCAGCGGCGCAGGCTGCAATTGAGGATTAAAGTTTAGTACTTGATCATAATAGAATTAGGTCGTAATGCTCTGTAAAACAGAGGTTACGGCCTAATTTACTCTTAACCCCTCCGCTCATTCTGAGTCATTTTCTGAGCAGAATAAACGCAAATGTTTAGAGAATGTTTAGAGTTTTCAGCCCCCATGTTTAGAGCATGTTTAGAGCGATGTTTAGAGTAAAATCAGTGCTGTAACTCCCTGATTAATAAAAAAAAGCCGACAGGCATCAAACATTAATCAAATATTAGGAGAAAACAGTATGGCAACTCTAAAACCTTGCGTTCAAAAGCAACGCTCAGATGGATTCTACCCAGTATATATACGGGTAATCCAAAACAGACAGATTGGGTACATCAAGACGGACAAGATAGTTTCACCTAAATCTGTATCAAAGACAAAAGATATTCGAGATAACGAGGTCCTCAAATATTGTACTAATCTTATCTCGGATTATATCTCACGACTCAATATGCAGGACACATCTGCTTGGACTGCTAAAGAGGTTGTAAACTTTCTCACGACTGAACAATCCGATGCAAGTTTCAGCGAGTATGCGAAGCTTCACATCAATCGAATGATCAATACCGGTCACGAACGCACTGCAAAGAACTACAAGCTTGCAGTTGCACATCTGGAGAGATTCATCGGGTCAAACCAAATCATGTTCTCCTATCTAACATCATCTGTACTCAAAAGATGGATAAAAGATCTGGAGCAAAAGCGTCGCGCAAAGGAAATGTACCCGGTATGTGTTCGCCAAATCTTCAAGGCAGCTCTTGTTGAGCTTAACGATGAAGAGCGTGGCATCATTCGCATCAAATTCAATCCTTGGCTCAAAGTGCAGATTCCAAGTAGCGAGAAATCTATGCAGATTGCCATCAGTGCCGAAGCTTGTAGAGAGTTTTTCAATCGACCTCTCCCCCAGACTAAGATGATCTCCTCACTTCCAGAACTCGGACGTGACGTGGCCAAGCTGGTTCTTTGTCTTGGAGGAATGAATACCGCTGATCTCTATGCTCTGAAAAAGTCGGACTATAAGAATGGCGTAATATCATACAAAAGAGCCAAGACGAGAAGTAGCCGTTCTGACGAGGCGTATATGGAAATGCGAGTAGAACCATTCATTCAACCAATCGTAGACAAGTATCTTGCTCCTGAAGATGATGAGTTTCTTTTCACATTCCACAAGAGATACTGCGACACAGACAGTTTCGGAGCCAATGTAAACAATGGTATCAGAAAGATTTGTGCTGATATGGGGATGGACAAGAAAGATTTCTATTGTGTCTACACGTTCCGTCATACTTGGGGTACAATCGCCCAGAATGACTGCGGAGCGAGTCTTGCAGAAGTGGCTTTTGGAATGAACCACAGCCACGGTTTTCGCGTCACAAGAGGATATGTCAAACTTGACTTTACTCCAGCGTGGGAGCTTAATGCCAAGGTAATCGACTTCATTTTTTTCAGCGATGAAAAGAGTAAGCAAGGGAAAGCCCAGGACCTCAACGAGTCGGGAGACATATTTTTCCGTATATCCAAAAAGATGATGATATATGGACGTGCCTATTTCAAAGGCAAAGTCATTGCAGAGGTAACAGACATAGGCTTCAACACTGTTGATGATGTAATCAATAGACTCGTCAAGCAGTTTCCTAATGACATTCCAACCGGTTGTGCGGTACAGTTCCGCCTCACCAACTGCGATTCTCAGAAAGAGATTGTATATGAAAGAACGAAAGGTAAAGGTTTTTAACCCGATAGCCACAACAAATAGATTAATCACACCGTAGGGAACAGACCCAATTACACCATATTGAGCCGTGTCGGGCAGTTGTCCGGCATGGCTTTTTTACTCCACGAAGTCAAAATAATTGTCTGACCTGACCAAATAAGACTCCAAGCAGCTTAAATATAAACTTGACGGCACGCTTGACAAGACGCAGTGCGAGCTTGATTGTCAGCTTGACTATTTTGGCGGCAACCCAAATCAATATCAGAAAGGGCGAGAGTATCAAAAGTATGACGATATTATAAGGTATAAACATAATCCGGTGTGTTAAAAATTGATGGTTTCAAGGTCTTTTCAGTTAGTAAAGATAATAAAAAATCTTGACTTATGCAAATTTTAACACCCTTATTTTTAGGGTATTAACTCATATTTCCAAGTATCAAAATCTCAAGGTTCCCAAGTATCCAAAGTGCTATTTTCCCGGGTAGTTGATTATCTTGATATTCAATGTTCCTTCTATTTCAAGCCAAAGGCTATTCTTTCCCAAGAACTCAGTATTTTCAGTTATACTAACTGAAATATCCATAGCCATAGAGCTACGAAGACTCTTCTTCCGAGGTTATTTGATATATAGATATTGGAGATACATAGACCGAATGTTCCAAGAAAACGAAGTGAAATTATCGGGTGTCCTGATGTTTTCGGTAGCTAATAGCCAGGGACACTAATGCTCCGGAAACGCCGACTATTCGGATTGTCGGTCATATAATCTGACCTTCTGACATACTCAGGAACTTGGGTTGCTCGGTATCTCGGTTGCTCAAACCAAAGATGCTTGGTTAGGCTAACCAATTTTCCGAGAGTTTATAAGACTTTAATAATGGGGTTGCCCGGTATCTCGGTTACTTTATCCAGCGAAGTCCGGTCAGCCAATCCTATTTTCCAAGAGTCCTAAAGACCGGGATATTCCGATAACGGGGTCATTGAAACCGAATGTCCGAGAAATTTTGTGTTGTGCATTTCTTCGCAGAGCACCTGACGGTGCTAACTTCGGTGTGAAAAAGGCTCAGGAGGACATCGAACTGCGTTGCAGGTTTTGTCAAGCAAGTTGTACTTTTGTCATTACAAAAGTGACTTGCCGACCCTGCGTGTCCGGGCGATTTCATCGCTGTTTCGCCTTGCGAAAGAGTATCCGGGAGCCTTCAAACCTAAATATCTCAGTCATATGAACCCAAGAACCAAGTATTTTCAGTTAAGGCTCACACAGGAGGAGTACGACTTCCTCAAAGAAAAATCTAAGGGCTACTCGTCTGTAAGCCACTACATTCGCTCCGCTATCAAGGAATATTCCGACATCAACGCGAAGCAAAAGCTCCAGTTACTCAACGACCTCGGTTTGTTTTACCGGAAGTTTCAGGATGAATTGTCCTGGGCCGGTGGCAACCTGAATCAATCGGTCAAGAGAGCCAACGAGCTCTCGGTTGCCGGGTTGCTCTCGGCAACCTATATATCGGAAGTCCTGATGCCCTCGATAGACAGCACACGGAAGACCTTGGAATCAATAAAACGGGAACTCCTAAACGTCACGAAAAAGGTTATCAAGTAATCCTGTTATCCTTCTATCGGAATAGCTTGGATTATCTATCTCCAATATATTGATAACTCAGTTAAGAACGTCCATCAACTCAGAGTCCCCGGTCAGAGCAACCGAAATATCTCGGTTTATCCAACCGAAGTGTCTTGATTTGTCTGACCGATGGCTCCGGGTCAATCAAACCCACCAACCAAAGTATGATAGCAACCATATTGCCCGGCAGCTCGAACTTCCACGCTGTCGGTTACAATGAACGGAAAGTCTCGAAAGGTGTAGCCCGGCTTATCGAGATCCTGAATTTCGGGTTCACCGGGACTCTCGGTCGGCCGACACCCGAAGAACTGAGAGACCATCTCATAAACTATAGTGCAAGCAACGGCAGGATAAAGAAAGCCCAGTTCCATGTCGCCATTTCCTGCAAAGGGCATGAGATGACGGAGGAGCAGCTCCTTGATTTCGCACACCAATATCTGAAAGAGATGGGATATATGGAACCCGGTCAACCGTTACTTGTCTACTCACAATATGACCGAGAATACTCACTTGCATATAGTAACATCACGTATTGATCCTAATGGAAATAAGATAGACCATAACAATGAACGCCGGCGTTCTCAGGAGGCGATCGCCAAAATCCTCGGTCAAGATAATAAGAATCAAGTCAAGATAGATTTCGAGAAAGCCAAGCAATACACATTCAATTCATTCGCCCAGTTCAAGGCGGTTATGTCCACAATGGGATATGAGGTGTATCAGAAAGATGACACCACTTTTATTAAAAAAGGAGGCAATGTCAGGATGAAAGTTCCGCTTGCGGATTTCAATGACCTATATAAATATGGAGCGACTG
>CAYMBR010000071.1:0-10952 GCA_964388725.1 uncultured Sangeribacter sp.
GTTTAGGGTTTAGGGTTTAGGGTTCAGAGTTTAGAGTTTAGGGTTAAGAGTTTAGAGTTTAGGGTTAAGAGTTTAGAGTTTAGGGTTAAGAGTTTAGGGTTTAGGGTTTAGAGTTTAGTTTATTGGCGAGGGGAGATGAAATGATTATTCACTATTCACTATTCATTCCACTTGGGAGCAGGAGGAGCAGAGGCCATAGACCTTGACGTCGAAGCTTTCGGGGGAGAAGGTGACGGATTTCAGGCGCATCAGGGAGGCAATGACTGCGGGGTTATCGACTTCCGATATTTTTCCACATTTCTTGCAGATGAGATGGATGTGGTTGTCGCGGTGCAGCTCATAGACAGAGCTGTTGTGACCGAGTGAAAGTTTGCGCAGGATGCCAGCATCCTCGAGGAGTTCGACAGTGTTATAGACCGTGGCTCGGCTTACGTGGTAGCCGTCGGCCTCGATGGCAGCATGCAGTCCATCAACCTCGAAATGTGAGTTCATTTCGAGTATCTTGTGGAGGATTGCGAAGCGTTCGGGGGTTTTGCGCAAACCTTTCTCACTGAGGTATGCCACGAGGGCCGCCTCCATCTTGTCGGAGTCTTCAATCTTGCTCATAGCGCAAATTTAGTCAAAAATTTTGGGAATCCAAACAGAATCCAAATTTTTTTCTAAAATTATGAAGTGTGGGAAAAATTTATTATCTTTGCGGATTAAATGCAAATGATTTTCAATTTAACTTGTGAAATCAAACTTTTATGAGCATTTTCAAAAGGAAAAAACAAAATATAACTGCCGATGAGGCAGCCCTCAACCAGGATACGGCAAAGAGCGTGGCACGAAGCTTTCGCAACCATGCCATCATCAAGGCTCTCTGGATAGGATTCATCGCCATCGGACTGCTGATTGGAGTCTTCATGCTCCTTATATATAACGGAGTGGTCGGCTACATGCCCCCGATCGAGGAGCTTGAGGATCCGCACGACAAACTCGCAAGCGTGGTCTATGCATCAGACGGCGACACCGAACTGGGCCGCTACTTTGCCGGCCGGGGCAACCGCGTATATACCGACTACGATGCGCTTTCACCCTACGTAATCGACGCACTAATTGCCACCGAGGATGCGCGATTCGACTCGCATTCCGGCATCGACTTCATGGCCCTCGGTCGAACCATGGTGAAGACAATCATGATGGGCGACAAGTCGAGCGGCGGCGCATCCACAATCACCCAACAGCTCGCGAAGCAGCTCTATTCGCAGCCATCGAGCAACGTATTCAAACGCGCCATGCAGAAGCCTATCGAATGGATGATTGCGCTAAAACTGGAGCGTTTCTACACCAAGGACGAGATTCTCAACATGTATCTCAACCGCTTTGACTTCCTCAACAACGCAGTCGGCATCAAGACGGCAGCCAACGTCTATTTCGGCAAGGAGCCTGGCGACCTGAAATGCGAGGAGGCGGCAATGCTGATTGGTATGCTGAAAAATCCAAGCTATTTCAACCCTCTCCGTCATGAGGAGCGCACCCGCAACCGCCGCAACGTGGTGCTCGACCAGATGCAGAGGGCCGGCTACATCACCAAGGCAGAATGCGACTCCCTGAAGGAGCTGCCCCTCACCCTCGACTACCACAAGGTGGACCACAAGGTGGGCACCGCCCCCTATCTGCGGGAGGAAATCCGCCGGCTTATGACCGCCAAGAAACCGGTGCGTCCCGACCGCTCTAAATATGGCAGCAACAAGATTGCCTACGAACTTGCTATGGGCAACTACAACACCGACTCCACGCAATGGGAGGAAAACCCGCTCTACGGCTGGATTGAGAAGAACCCCAAGCCAGACGGGTCACACTATAATCTATACACCGACGGACTCAAGATCTACTCCACGATCGACATCCGGATGCAGGAATATGCCGAAGAGGCCATAAGGAAACATCTCGGCGAGACCCTTCAGCCGGCTTTCTTCCAGGAAAAGAAAGGGCTTCGCAACGGTCCATACACCACCAACACTGAGGAGCTTTCAACCAAGGGAGTGGAACAGCTAATCCGCAACGCCATCCGCCAGAGCGAACGTCACCGTACGATGAAACTCGCCGGATTCTCGGAAGAGGAAATCACCAAGGCCTTTGATGTGCCGGTGGAGATGGAGGTTTTCGCCTACGTGAAGGATGAAAGCGGCAAAACAGTGCCGGGAAGCAAGACCGTCACCATGACTCCACGCGACTCCCTGCTATACATGAAGTCGATACTCCGCACCGGCATGATGAGCATGGATCCGCACACGGGCAATGTGAAAGCCTACGTAGGAGGTCCCGACTTCCGCTGGCTCCAGTATGACATGGTGAGCCGTGGCAAACGCCAGATTGGTTCTACAGCAAAGCCATTTCTCTACACCCTCGCAATGGAACAGGACTATACCCCCTGCTCCACATTCCTCAACACGCAGCCTACCTTCAACGGATGGAGCCCACGCAACAGCGGCAGCGCACACGTTGGCGAGATGGTGACACTCCACTGGGCACTCACCAACTCCAACAACTGGATTTCAGCCAGACTTGTCAACGAACTGAAACCCATCAATCTTGCCAACAAGATGAGGGTGTTCGGACTCAGCGGGCATATCGAGGCCTACATGCCGCTATGCCTTGGCACTGTGGATGTGCCGGTGCGCGACATGGTGGGGGCCTACACCACGTTTGCCAACAAGGGCATCCGAGTGGATCCGGTGCTCGTCACCCGCATCGAAGACAACCAGGGCAACCTCATCTACAATGCCACACCCCACCGCACGGAGGTGACCGGGGAAAACTCCTATTATAAGATTCTCACGATGCTGAAGAGCGTGGTGGAAAGCGGCACCGGCGCAAGCCTTCGCAGCCGCTACGGCATCACAGCCGAAATGGGAGGCAAGACCGGTACGACCAACTCCAACTCCGACAGCTGGTTTATGGGCTTCACCCCCGACCTCGTCACCGGAGTATGGGTGGGAGGCGACGAACGCTATATCCACTTCAACACGATGGCCCTCGGTCAGGGGGCGCGAGCCGCCCTTCCTATCTATGGTCTTTATATGCAAAAGGTGTATGCCGACCCGCGTCTCCCCTACTCGCAGGATGCCAAATTCGGCATCCCGGCCGACTTTGATGCCTGCGCCGGAGAGATATGGACCCACGGAGGCGATGAGGTGGAAACCGAAAGCGTAGAAGGAATCTTTGATTAAATTAAAAATTCAAATATAATACTCATGGCAAAGACACTTAGAGTAAGAGACCTGACTCTTCGCGACGGACAGCAATCGCTGTTTGCCACGCGTCTGAAACAGGAAAACATCGACAAACTGCTTCCGCTCTATAAGGAAGCCGGCTTCTACATCATGGAAGTCTGGGGCGGCGCCGTGCCCGACTCCGTGATGCGTTACCTCAACGAAAGCCCCTGGGACCGCCTCCGCGAGTGCTCCAAATACATGAAAGGGATCTCGCTGCTGAGCGCGCTCTCACGCGGACGCAACCTATTCGGATACGTCCCCTATCCCAACAGCGTGCTCGAGGGTTTCTACAAGGAAGCCATCAAAAACGGTCTTAACGTGATGCGTATCTTCGATGCGCTCAATGATATCGACAATATCAAGGACTCCATAAAGATGATCAACGAGCTCGGCGGCATTGCCGATGCCGCTGTCTGCTACACCGTGGATCCGAAGGAGGAACCGAAAGAGCCCAAGAAGAAAGGTTTCTTCGCCCGTCTCTTTGGTGGCAACGATGAGCCGGAAGCTCCTGAACTCATCTTCACCGACGAATACTTCGTCAGCAAGGCAAAGGAGATGGAGCAGGTAGGCGCAAAGATGATCACCCTCAAGGATATGGCGGGTCTCGTGAACCCCAGCCGCATCTTCGCCCTCATGCCGAAGCTGAAACAGGCTCTCAGCGTGCCGGTTGACTTCCACACCCACTGCACCCCCGGCTATGGTCTTGCTTCAGTACTTACAGCCATCATCAAGGGAGTGGATATTGTCGACACCAACATCTGGTGGTTTGGCGGCGGTTCTGCGGCCCCGGCCATCGAACTTGTATGGATCTTCTGCCAGAAGATGGGCATCGAGCTTGAGGCCAATATGGAGGCAGTGGCAAAAATCCGCCAGGGACTCGTTGAGGCCCGCCAGAGCCTTGCCGCCTTCGACCTTAACAAAGAGAAATGGCCGAAAGACTTCGACGAGGCCTACGCAGCAATGCCGGCTGAAATCGACGCCGAGTTTGACCGCGCCATCAAGGCAGCCACTGAAAACCGCGAGGATGACCTTCTCGACGCCTGCCACAAGATTGAGGCATACTTCGGATTTCCGAAGCCCAACGAACTTGTCAAGAACGCCGAGGTTCCGGGCGGCATGTACTCCAACATGGTGGCCAACCTCCGCGCCCTCAAGGCTGAGGACGTGCTCGACGAGGCAATGGCCCTCATCCCGAAGGTGCGCCGCGATGCCGGTCTTGTGCCTCTCGTGACCCCGACCAGCCAGATTGTGGGTTCACAGGCAGTGGCCCTTGCCCTCGACCGCCGCAAGGGAGCCGCCGACTATACCAACAAGAACAACCAGTTTGTGGGTCTTGTGAAGGGAGAATACGGCAAGACTCCGGTACCGGTTGACCCGGCATTCCGCGAGCAGATCACCGGCGACCCGACAGAGCACCCCTACGACGTAAGCAAGTTCCAGAAACCCGACAACCCCTTGCTGGAGGAATTCGGAGGCGTGAAACTCGCCCAGAACGATGAGGAATATCTCCTTCTCGAACTTCTCCCGGCTGTGGCAACAGGTTTCTTGAAAAACAAGCGCAAAGCCGAATATGAGGCTGCCAACGCCGAACGTGCTGCTGCTGAAGAGGCTGCAAAAGAAGCCTCAAAACCGAAGCAGGACCCAATCACCGGTCCGACACTTAAAGCTCCGATGGGAGGCACCATAATCGAGGTCGACGTGAAACCGGGCGACAAGGTGAAGAACGGTCAGAAACTAATTATCTATGAGGCAATGAAGATGGAAAACGACCTTGAGTCTGAACTCGACGGAGTTGTGAAGCAGGTTCTTGTGAAGGAAGGCGACGTCGTAGGCAACGATCAGGATCTCATCGAATTTGAATAAACCTATATAAACCTATAAAACTTAAATTTCCAAAATGAAATTTGAATAATGGATTGGTTGATAGAATTGTTATCGCCGGGGAACGAGTCACTCGCCTCGGCGGTAATGCTTTATAGTTTCATAATCTTTGCCGGCATCCTGCTCGGCAAGGTTAAAGTGCTCGGGGTTTCACTCGGAGTGACACTTGTGCTATTTGTCGGCATCCTGATGGGCCATTTCGGCTACACAATCCAGCCCGACATACTTCATTTCCTACGCGACTTCGGTCTTATCCTCTTCATCTTCTCAATCGGTATGCAGGTGGGTCCCGGTTTCTTCTCATCCTTCAAGGAGGGGGGAGTCAGGATGAATGCCCTCGCAGTGGCCGGAGTGCTTCTCAATGCCGCCATCGCCCTCATCATCTACTTCTGTCAGGGAGGGGCCGACGGGCTGACGTCGCTGCCGGAGATGGTGGGCATCATGAGTGGCGCCGTCACCAACACCCCCGGTCTCGGTGCGGCACAGCAGACAGCGCTTCAAATCAACGAAAGTGCCAGCACCATCTCTCAAGACATGTCGATGGGTTATGCCGCCGCCTACCCTCTTGGAGTGGTCGGCATCATAATCTCACTGATAGTCGTCAAGAAAATCTTCCGCATAGACCTGCAGAATGAAATTGACGAGGTTGAGAACGACAAAAACGACTCACAACTTGCCCCGCACGTTGTGACCTACCGGGTGACCAACGAACTGATGGCAGGACTAAGCATTGCCAAAATCCATACGGTGATAAGCGCCAACTTCGTGGTGTCGAGAATTGAGAAACCCGACGGCACGATAAAGATACCGACATCGGAAGACACCCTCGACCTCGGCGACCTTGTGCTGATTGTCTGCTCCATCCAGGATGAGGAGACGTTCAACCGCTTCATCGGTCCGAAGGTAGAGAAGAAATGGGAGATGGTGCAGGGACCCGTTGTTTCGCGCAAGATACTTGTCACCAAGACTGACTACAATGGGGCAAAACTCGGCAGTCTGCGCCTGCGCATGGGCTACAAGCTCAACGTGACGCGAGTGACCCGTGCCGGAGTGGATCTCCTTGCCACCGCCAACCTGCGCCTGCAACTCGGCGACCGGCTGACAGTGGTCGGAAAGCCGGAGGATATCGAACGCCTTGCCCATCGCCTCGGCAACTCCATAAAGAGGCTCAACGAGCCGAACCTCTTCACCATGTTTATCGGCATCTTCATCGGCATCATCGTAGGCAGCATTCCCTTCTATCTGCCCGGCATGTCGGTTCCGATGAAACTTGGACTTGCCGGCGGACCGCTGATTGTGGCCATCCTCATCAGTGCCTACGGCACAAAGTTTCACCTTGTCACCTACACCAATTCCTCCGCCAACCTGCTGCTGCGCGAGATTGGCATCTGCCTCTTCCTTGCATCGGTGGGCATAGCGGCCGGCAAGGACTTTGCGGCTACGGTATTCAACATCCGTGGAGCACTCTGGGTGGGCTATGGTCTTATCATCACCGTGCTGCCGCTGCTGATAATCGGCATCATCGCCCGCTGGCGCTACAAGATGAACTATCTCGCCATCATAGGCATGCTGAGTGGCAACTACACCGACCCACCGGCCCTTGCGTATGCCAACAAGGTGGCCAACAACGATGCCCCCTCCGTGGCCTACTCCACGGTGTATCCATTGACGATGTTCATGCGCGTCATAGTGGCCCAGCTCCTCATCCTCTTCTTCGCATGAGAGGTTGTCGGCTATCGGCTATCGGTTGTCGGTTGCCGGTTGTCGGTTATCGGTATGTGGAGGGAAAGGCGAGAGAGGGAAAACTGGCGCAAATATCTTGTAGATTTCCTCCCCCGGCTTTTCAGATAATCAGCTAATGATGACTCTGAAAAAAAATTTTTTGGGGGGATTGGAAATATTTTGGGTGTGATTGATTGTTATATAGGAAAATATTAAGTGCTTTGACTATCTGAGATTGAGCTTGAGAAGATTAAGTTGATATTATTATGGGAAAGAAGTTTGAAAAGGGATTCTTGGAAAATAATAAATATTTTAGAGATATAGAAAAAGCAGAGGAAAATGCTGAGATGGTCAGCGAAGTGATGGCTGAGAGCATGGCAAAAATGAATCCGGTATTCAAGACAAAAGACTGGAGCGACACCCATCCCCTTTCAACCGTATGCGGGTCTGATAAGTTTTATGCAGAACTCGCCTCAAGGTTGTTCTGCAGATTCTCGCTTTTGAGAATGCAGAAAGGGATGCCGGATGGCACTCTCTATATTGCGGCACAAAGCATTGCGGCCTATCTTGAGGATATGGTCAGCGAAACGGGTGTGTGGCAGGCCGTAAGAAACATCTATAGAGAAATCTATGGCAAACGGTTGCCATTTTATGATGTCGATCCGGAAGACTATTTCGAGAACGACATAAATGTGGAAGATCTGCGACTTCTTGTTTGGATTGCGTTCAGCAGATGTGGAGATTCAGATGAGATGGTTTTTTCTCCGGTGAGCGAAGCTGTATTCAGGATGGCAGACATTGCATTCGACATGCTTGTGGATTGTTTCGACAAGGCTCCGAAAGCGACACGGGTCAGAGATAATTTGAGGAGAGCCTTCAGTTCCGACGATTATTTCATCATAAGAGAACTTGGATATTGGCTTAATGTCCAAAATCCACTTACGGCGACCCCATTCATTGAGGAGTACATCAAAGATGGCGTTGATAAGGCAATGAAGTCTTTTAGGAATCACTTTAAAGAAAGTCAATTCGGACTAAAAGAGGCTCTATACTTTGAGAAAGTGGCAAAAAGTTGGCTATCCCACGTTAGCGTGTTGGGATGTCACACTTCAGTTTTGCTGTCGGAACTTGCATCAATACATAAGTTTCCGGTTACCGCAAAAAATCTTAAGAAAGTGAAGGTGCTCAAATCTTCAGTATATATCATAGGAGATACCAAAGGCAAGTATGCTACTCTGATAGATGAAGTAGGGAGGGAGACGAAAGCACTTAAGTCATCCTTTGGGAAAAACATGGATTGGGACAGTTATAAGTCCGGCATATTGAGCCTTGTCCGCTATGGGGATGACTACTATCAAAACGGCGTGGCAAGTTTCACGCCTGAGCTTCCAAAGAAACCCGACAAGGTCATCCTTAACGAGCTG
Source organism: uncultured Sangeribacter sp. (assembly GCA_964388725.1). Taxonomy (GTDB): domain Bacteria; phylum Bacteroidota; class Bacteroidia; order Bacteroidales; family Muribaculaceae; genus Lepagella. The sequence continues at coordinate 8,288 of CAYMBR010000071.1, forward strand.
ACCGACGAGATGAAGGCAAAAGTCCGTTCGATAATAGACGAGAATGAGGGCAGGCGAATCTATTACTGCAAGACACCGAAAGATGTTTCGAAGCTGCTGAATACCCCTCCCATCTCGAAAGAAGATTTGAAGAATATTGGGAAACACTACAACTACCTGGTGATATTGAGCGACACTGAAGGAATAATTGTTCAACCTGACTGGTGTGGAGTGTTTGAAGACCCCGAAAATCCTTTCAGAAAGAGCATACAAGAAAACAAATTGGGCAATAAGCAGTTTGGCTTTATATGCTCGGTAGTGTTGCCCGACGACTCGATAGAATACATTGTGGATGGGAAATATCTTACGAAGGCCTACATCCATGCATCACAGGGCAAAGAGGTTGGTTTGAAGATAGTTCAGGAAAACATGGCTTTCTTTTTTCGATTCTACAGAGTCGAGACATATCCGGCACCGGAGTATCTTACCACATCAGCCGATGACGATTATGAATAGAACGTGCCGGCGGAGAACCATCTTGCACGACATATTGCGGTAAATCCTGAATATTTTTAAGATAATCTCTTGGGATAAGGGGGTTTCTTCGGGGGCAGATGTTATATTTGCACCAGACGAAAACCCCTTATCAGTTATGGCATCAATCAAAGTGAAATACCGCCCTTCAAGTGTCGAGGAAAAGGCGGGTGCAATCTTCTATCAGATAATCCACGACCGGAAGACAAGACATCTCAACACCGACTATCATCTGCTGCCCAGCGAGTGGGACGAGCAACGCGGCATGCCGAGGGCAAACGCCAGGAGTGCCAGGGCCTCCTTCATCATGTCGCTGCGCGAGAGTATAAGGTGGGATCTTGAGAGGCTCACCAAAATCTGCAGGAAACTCGAGGCGGACGGACTGACATATACGGTGGATGACGTGATCGACGAGTTCCGCCGCTATGAAAAGGATTATTCACTTTTCAACTATATGGAGTCGCTGATAGTGAGGCTGAAGCGCAATGGCAAGGTCCGCACGTCGGAGACGTATGCGGCAGCACTCAACAGTTTCAAGAAATTCCGCTGCGACGAGGACCTGATGCTCGACCGCCTCAGTTCCGACATCATGGAGGGCTACGAGGCGTGGCACAAGAGCCAGGGCAACACCCCCAACACGATATCATTTTATACCCGCATCCTCCGTGCCTCCTACAAGCGAGCCGTGGAGGAAGGAGTGATCGAAGACCGCAATCCTTTCCGGCATGTCTATACGGGAGTGGAGCGGACCACCAAGCGTGCCCTACCACTGCCGATAATCAGCAAGATCAAGGCTCTCGACCTCTCACTCGACCCCTGCCTTGACTATGCGCGTGACATGTTTATGATGAGCTTCTATCTGCGTGGGATGAGTTTCATCGACATGGCGTATCTGAGGAAAAGTGACCTTACCTGCGGCTCTGTCATCTACCGTCGGCGCAAGACAGGTCAGCAGCTCACAATCGGTTGGACACACGAGATGCAGTCGCTCATCGACAAATATCCCGCCAACCCGACGCAGTATCTTCTTCCGATCATCAGGACATCGGGCCGCAGCGAGCGGTCGGCTTACCGGAATGCCGCCTACAACATCAACCGCAGCCTGAAGAAGGTGGCGGAGATGGTAGGGGTTCAGGTTCCGGTGACGATGTATGTGGCGCGACATTCGTGGGCGTCGGCGGCTAAGTCGATGGGGATACCGGTGAGTGTGATCAGCGAGGGGATGGGTCACGACAGCGAGCAGACCACACAGATCTATCTGGCGTCGCTCGACACATCGGTGGTGGACCGCGCCAACGCCATCATCCTCGGCAGCCTGTGAGAGCAAAAAAAACGTCCGGCAAGCAATATGCCGGACGTTTTTTATTCCCCCAGATAAATTGGCGGGCTATTCGGAGATGAATTGGCGGATGCGCCGATTAGGGCGGATGCGCCGACTGAAAAGAAAATCTGCCGGAATCCGCTCCATCCGTCAGAATCCGCGCCGGAGTTAAAGCTGCCGCGAAGCAGCATAAATGTATCGGGATCGCTTGCGCGATGGCTGTCTTGGAATCGCTGGCGCGATGGGGATTCTATATCGCTGACGCGATGGGGGTTTTAACGCCGCGCGGATGGACGCCGATGGGGCGGATTGCCGATGATTTTTCCTTGATTGAGAAGAGAGAATTTCGGTTGTGAACAAATCTGATACGTTTTTTGGTATGTGGCGCGAAGTCAGTCAATTCTCCAAATCCAGTCAATACGTCTTTTTGGACGCTTACAGTTCTTGTGTTTTGGATTCTGAACACAAAGGTAGTTCATTCTACCCACATTTCCTCACGTAGATATAATAGCATACATTACTTCTAATGTCGCCTTGAGAAGAGAGAGCGCAGGGTGCGGATCCGCTTGGCCTCGCCGGGGTTGCGCCGGGTGTACTCCTTCTTCTCCTTCAGGCTGCGGTCATAGTATATGTGGTCGCCGTTCTCGTCGTAATATTGCGAGTCTATGTCGCCGGAGTCGCGGCGCGACATCGCGATGCCGACCATCGTCAGCGCGATTATCGCTATTATAAGCAGAAAGATAGCTATTTCTTCATTGGGTTTTCAGCGTTTTCGTCGTTTTCACCGTTTTCACCGATTCTTCAGCTGTCGGGGTGCGCGCGTCCGGCTCC